>CAVBHN010000001.1:0-115647 GCA_963595425.1 Faecalibacterium sp. CAG:74
TACTTCCCGAATGCAGACGATAGTCTTGCATAAGGGTTAGTACCGCTACGCGAGGACTAAGTGCAAACGGTTTCTGGAAGAGTATTCATTGAAATGCATAATGCGACACCCCTTTATTTTAGCAGCATTCTGATATTATACTAAGCTCTTGTCTCATTTCCTATTTTCATTCCTGTACGAAGGATACATATTCCCGTATTCAGAATCCAGGCTATCCTGAACAGTGGTCGTAGAATTACTCCCGACACATCTTTGAGATTGGCTAAATTCTTTGGTGTATCAGATCGTTATTTTCTCGATTTGCAAAATGACATCGACATACGGGCGCTGAAAATAAGTATAGCAAAAGATATCGCGGAAATTGAACCTTACAGGGTTGCCATAATGTAATCAAAGCACAATGCAAATCGTCAAAAAGTTAAGTTTGTGCACCTTATCATACCTCATGTCTGTATTAACTTCAGCATTTATGATCTCTATCTGATTTTTTTGCGGATTCCGCATTTTTTTCAGATACATATTATTTGGAGATTAAGCTTTCATCCAGAAGAAAATCCTCGATCCCGACATACTGAATTCCGTGCTCATCCCTCCAAGGCCTGATATAGTCCTTTACAACCACAATCTTCTTGAAGGAATCCGGTATACGCAGCAGCGATGCGATTTCCTGCTCTTTTTTATCAGGATCGTCGATTGAAAGAGCAGACTGGATATAGTAACGCTCATCCCCGCGGTTAACAACAAAATCGACCTCTAGCTGCCTGCGGGCATTTCTCCCATCATCCTTCCTGATGTTCTGTTCCACAACGCCAACATCCACATCATAGCCCCTGCGAATAAGATCATTGTAAAGGACATTCTCCATCAGATGCGTTTCCTCCAGCTGTCTGAATCCAAGCCGTGCATTTCTTAAGCCAACATCGGAATAATAGTACTTGACTGGAGTCTTGATATACTTACGTCCCTTTACATCATATCGCTCTGCTCTCTGAAGCAGAAAAGCCTCCATAAAATATCCGATGTATGTATCGATCGTATCTGGGGCAATCCTGATATGCCGTTCACTGGCAAATGTGTTTGACAGCTTGCTCGGATTAGTCAGCGAACCGATGCTTGAAGCAAGCACATTCAGAAGTATTTCCAATACCTCCGCATTATTCTTTATCTGATGCCGCTCCAGCACATCCTTAATGTAAGTTCTGGTAAATAGATCTCGCAGATAACGGCTTCTTTCTTCATGCGACTTTGTCAGCCACACCAGCGGCATGCCGCCATATGTATAGTAATCACGCCACACACCACGTTTGTCGCCTTCATAGTTCTCATATACTTCCGCAAAGGAAAGCGGATTCACGCGGATCTCGTCTCCTCGATCACGGAACTGAGTCAGTATATCTGATGAGAGCATCTTTGAATTGCTGCCTGTCACATAGATATCTGCATTCGGAATCTTCATCAGTCCAAGTACCACATCAATGAAATTCAGCTTTTCATTCGGATCATCCAAATAGGGGTTTTGTACCTCAGTCACAAACTGAATTTCATCAATAAACACATAGTAACGCTTATTTTTATCCGTGATTCGTTCCTTCACGATTTTGTTCAATTCAAATGGGTTACGGTATTTTGCATT
Organism: Faecalibacterium sp. CAG:74; assembly: GCA_963595425.1. Taxonomy (GTDB): domain Bacteria; phylum Bacillota; class Clostridia; order Lachnospirales; family Lachnospiraceae; genus Alectryocaccobium. The sequence continues at coordinate 1,634 of CAVBHN010000001.1, forward strand.
ATCAATCTCATCAAGAGCAAGTCCTACGATCTGGTCTTCCCCGACGCCGGAATCCAAAAGGTACTGGCAGTAAAGCGTGAACAGAAGGTAAGACTTGCCGCTCCGGTGCAAACCGGTAATGACTTTAATTCGCCCGTTATCCTTTTTCCGGATCAACTGATCCAGATATTGTTTTCTGGCATACTGCATCGTCTTTTCTCTCCATGATTTTTTTGCGGATTCCTCATTTTTTTCAGATATGCCCAATCCTAACGTTCATTGCAACCCTATCACGCAATACAATTCTGTCTCTGTCACTTTTGTTGCCCTTAAATCTGATGTATGAATCAATATGCCTATTCTTTTGTCCAGTCCTCAACTTCCAAATCCTCTACTCGGAAAAACTCTCTGGTATTATTTGTCACAAGAATCAGGCCCCCCGATCTTGCATGCCCTGCAATCAACATATCCATCGGACCAATCGGCGTTCCCCTTCGCTCCAGTTCTGCACGAACCCTACCGTATTCCTCTGCCGCATAACTGTCAAACGGAAGAATAGAAATAGACGACAAGAACAATGTGATTGCCACACGGTTGCGCTCCACCGCCTGACTCTTTTCCACACCATGCATTAACTCCCCATAAGTAATGGATGAGATACACATTTCATCCGGATCATGCTTAAGAAAATTCCTTATGACTTCGGGTGGTTTATGCTTGATCGCATAGATACAGATATTAGTGTCCAACATATACTTCATAGAGCTTCACGCTCCTGTACCGCAGGCTGTTCTCTGCCATCACTCATGAAATCATCTGAGAACATTTCCAGGCTGTTCAGGAAGCCAGCCCATTTGCTTTCTTTCGGCATCAAAATAACAATATCACCGACCTTGTTAACAACCACCTCATCACCATTGAAGCGACATTCCTTCGGAAGTCGAACCGCCTGGCTTCGACCATTTTCAAACAACTTTGCTGTCATCATAGCAATGCACCTCCTTGTATAATCAGTATATATCACGATATATATCTTATCAAGTTGTTTTCCTAAGAAAACAATCGGCTCACACACTGCTTATTCGTTCCGTCTTGTAACTGGAAAGCCGGATGGTGTTTCTGTAATTCTTCAAAAACATCTACGCTTTTTCCGTAGTTCTCCAGGTAACCTTTGCTCTTTAGGATATCAATTACCGTGGCAGAATCTTTCAAATATCCATTTCGCTTCTCAAAATGTAGCAGATACCAATATTCAAATGCCGGATTGGAATACGCGATTTTATACCCATGCTTCTCTGCATAAGAAATTGCTGCCTGAAGCTCCGAGTCTTTATTATCGTCACAGTCGAATACGCACCAAAGATGATCGCCGTCTTTCGGGTAATAATCTGCTTGAGAAATCAAAGCCTTTGCATGTTTTACCAAATGTTCCGCTGCCTTATGTTTTGATGAAATCGGGATAATATCTACCAGACAGTTACGTGAACGAAAGTGCTTGAAATAAAGAGTCTCAGTTTCTTTACCCTCACAGATAATATAAACGATCGGCTTACGCTTGCGCCGTTTAACTTTGTTTGGATCATACTCTTTTCGCATCTTACTCATCAGGCGTTACCTCCGATAAAAGGGATTGCGCCAAAACGCCCTTGGAGATAACCCTTCCGTACATTTTCACCTTTTCGCGGCGAAAAAGATGCCAACGAATAAAGCTCTGTCGCACAAGTCTCATCATTTTTTTCAGCAAACCAGATTTGATCTCTACGGAAGAAATTCAGGTCGAGCAGCATTGCGTCATGTGTTGTAAAAATCAGCTGTGCACCCTTTGTATTGATGGCCTTATCCTGCACCATTTCAATCAATCGTCTGGTTAAAAGAGGATGCAGACTATCTTCAATTTCATCAACAACTAAAAGTGCGCCGTTCTCAAGTGCCTGCAACCATCCTCCAATGCGGGCAAAAAAGTGTTGTGTACCGACAGATTCCTGCTCCATTAAAAGCTGGAAGTATTCTGTTGTACCGTCCTCGTTAATAATTCGATGCGTTGTCGTAATGACTGGGACTTTGCTCGAACTGTTCTTGATTGTAACATCGGTAATCCCAAGATCGGCAAGCAGCAATTCTTTTAAGATTCGGGCTTTCTTATCATCGCCACTGACAATCTGGGCAACTGTTTCTGATGTGGCGGGATCTTCATCCATCAGGAAGGTCAACTTTTCCAGAAACCACCGATACGCATTTTCCGTCTGAGGCAGGTTCCAGTCATTAGAAGATACCAGATAGAGCTTATTGTCCGGTGTCCGGTTGCTCAGCGTTACCTGTTCGTTTACATTTTCACGGAACTCATACACTCCATTTTCTCTGGAAAAAATCAAGGCTTCACGCCCATTAGGCCAGTGATAAAGATATTCTTTATAAATCTTCTTTGCATCAAAAGAGAAGCCGTATGTGTAACGAACTCCCTGAAAAATGAATGCTATCTCAAAGGAAGTAGGTTCCTTTGTTACTCCGAATGGTTCCCAAGGCAGCTTTTGCCCCTTAGAGACTTTTGCTGCATTTCCCGCAACCATTTCTCTCATCGTCATCATTGCGTGCAATACATTGCTTTTTCCAGCTGCATTAGCACCGTAAATTGCAAGTACAGTCAACAATGCCCTTTTTTCGTCTGGATGAAGCAGATATTCTTCGAACGACTTATCCTTAGAGGCCGCAAAACTGATTACGGCACTGTTCTTTATTGATCTATGATTTTCTACTGTAAACTGAATTAGCATAAATGAATACCTCCATTCTCAGTATTCGTATTTTCAGTCATCATTATAACAGTTAAAAATGCCTCGGTCAATATTTACTTCTTGTTTTTGCGTAATTTCTGCAAAATTTGCAGTTAAATTTTGTGGTTGCGGTTTTTGCAGTCCTATTTTTTCCTTTTTTCTCCATTTTCTCCTCTCTACATACAAGAGGATTTTTTATTTCAAATGATATCTGGTAATATTTTTCCAATTTTCCGGAAAGCCCATTTTATTCAAGAGTTCCATTTCGCTTATATGCTCTACATCTCTGTTCACCCGGTCAATCTCTTTTGTGAGCTTTCTTTTAAATTCCAGAAAATCTTTTTCAGGCAATAAATATCTAAAAGCAATTACCACTGCAAACAAATCTTGTTTTCCTTTTTCGTACTGATTGCCACTCTGTGGTAATGAAAGTTTCTTATGAAGCGGTGTATCTGCAATAGCATCCACAGTCCTGTAAGTAAACAAACGTTCTCCGTGTGCACATACATTTCTATATTTTGTAAGAACAGATAAAAACTGCTCCATATGATGCTAATTCAATGGTTCAAAATTTTTTGATACCTTTGATTTTAAAGACTGTGGAAACACGCGAAACATTTTGGATAAGTTTCCGAACGTAAGTACATTAGCGAGAACCCATAAAGGAATCTCGCCGTATGTCTTACAATAATAATTGATATATGTTGCCCGGATTGATATAAATCCCCACAGAATCGCCTCCCTTCAAAGGATAGTTTTCGAGTGCATAAAACACATTTATCATAAAAAATATACACTAAAAAGCCAATTTTGTTAAGTTCTGCAGCGAATTCTAAAATTGCAAGCCTTCAGCACCAAAGTTTAATTTCCTGTTCTGATATACCGAATTCCTCGTCCCGTACCAACTTTACGAATCTGTCCTTCTCTGACAAGTTTCCCCAGAACAGCCTCTACCGTTGTTGCGCTGACATCAGGCAAAATCTTACAAATATCTGATTTTGAAATAGGCGTGAGTGAATTCAGCACTGTAGCTTCAACCCTTGCCTGCTTTGTGACCTTTCGGCTTCCAATGACAGCAAACCGCTTGTCCAATTCCTTATAACACATGTACAGTGTCGTCAGAAATTCCATAATGAATGCCGAATAATCATTCTGCCCCTCATGCCACCCCTCAGATGACTGTTTCAGTGCATCGTAATAGTTGCCCTTCCGATTGTTAATCTGCTCCTCAAAAGAGATGTATTTTCCGGCATCGAAGCCGTTCTTGTACAACAGAAGCAGCGACAAAAGCCTTGATATTCTGCCGTTTCCGTCCCGGAAAGGATGAATGCAGAGAAAATCAATAATCACACAAGGAATCAGCAGAAGCTGGTTGATATTCGGATTGTCCCGTGCCTCCTGGTAGGCCAGCACAAGCTGCTCCATTGCATCCGGTGTATTCTTCGCAGAAGTCGGATGAAAACGAACTCTTCTGCGTCCCTCCTTATTCTCTTCTATGATGTCATTGTCAGCCACCTTGTATTTTCCTGCAAAGGAATAGCCCGCAATGTTCATCATGATTGCGTGAAGTCTGAGAATGTCTGCCTGCCTGAAATCCATATCCTGATAGCCTGTGTGAATTTCAGCCAGGGCATCTCTATATCCTGCAATCTCCTGCTCACTGTGATTCATAGGAGCACTGCTCCCATTTACAATTTCATTGATACGCTCATCGGTCGTAACAATGCCTTCGATTGCATTGGAACTCTTAACGGACTGAACCTTAGCTACCTGCTCCAATTCCGTAAACACATCAGCGAACTCATCTTTTCGATTCCATGCCAAAGCGCGTAGGGAATAAATGTCGGTTGCAACATTCAGTAATCCCGCCGGAAGCATTCCATTGTGTAAGAAGGAATAATCAAATCTACGCATGACCCCAACTCCTTTCTGCATAATATTATACCATTCTTTATGCAGAAAGTCAGGATGTTACTGCATAATAAATCGCTCTCTTTTATGCAGATAAAGGATTTTTCTGCATATAAATCATATTATACTCTCTTTACCTAAAAATCATTGATTGATAGATTGATTTATTACACAAAAAAAGGAATCTCCTAAGAGACCCCAGCAAAAACAATTATAAAGAAAAACAGAGCTAACATCGCTATAACAATGCCGCTCCGCAAAAGATAATCTTTTTCTATGTGTTGTATATATTACACAGTTTCAAACCAATTGTCAATTATCAATTTCAAGAAGTCGAACGTTCCTTTTATCATGAGATTTGTCCGATAATAGCTATCATTCTTATCAATTCGCTTCATCACCTTTTGAAGTTCTTCATTCTCATATTGTTTTATTCCATTACTTTCCACCATTGTCTTATGCATATAAAGCAAGGTGATTATCTGTTGGATTCGAGCATTGCTCATCCTGTTTTTCCTAAAATTGCTTCTCATATTAGGAATTTTTACAAGTTCATTTGTAACTCCCTTGTTTGTTTTATGAGTAGCTGTATTTACTTTAAGATCATTCAAAATGCAGTTGCTGTGGGCTGAAGCATTCCTAATCTCTTTGCACGTCAAAAGTCTGAAATAATTATCCTTCATATCTTTATTTTTAAATCGCTCCGAACAGAAATCGTAAAAAGAAACCAATCTTCCAAAAGGAATTATCTCAACAAAAGCCCATATTGGATATGCACCATCGTATTTATTCACAATATCACCACAGTAAATATTCCCCTTATTGCGATTAAGTTCATTGTCGCAGATTTTTTTCTGTTTTTCATTCAAGGAATCCAGATAATCATGTACAATCTGATAGCCGTCCTCATTGTACTCATCCATTTTTCGCAGAAGCTGCAGTTTTGTGTGATGCTCAATATCAAGAGCCATATGCACAATATGATATCTCAGCTTCATATCAATTACAGCCAGATCCACCAGATATGCAAATTCCAGATTTATGTATTTCCCCTTGTTTTCTCCATCAGGATGCTTGTCATAATTCTTTCTATAGGCAGCCAGCTTAAAATAATTGTTATTCTGTGTAAGATATTTTTTAGCTGCCTCTTCATTCATTATGTTAAAGAGTACGCCTTTTTGCTTCAGATGCTCGCCTTGCCCCTCCGGAGATAGCCTCGGTTTCTTAATATCCATCTATCAAACACCTCTATCTCAACGTATTTTGATCTTATCACGGAATAAGTCGATTATCAATGAATTATTGACGGACGATAGGGTGATGTCACTGACAATTAAAATTGACATTATCAACACTTTTAAACCTGTTCATAGAATGTGTCCGGTCTCTCAGGATTAAAAATTTCATTACATGTCATAACCGTTACAAGATTTTCCGTTTCGCTCAGATTGATAATATTATGCGTCCAGCCCGGAATCATATGTATCGCTTCGATTTTATCTCCGCTTACTTCAAACTCCACCTTTTCTCCTGTATTAATATTGCGTTCCTGAATCAGTCCATGCCCTGCCACAACAATAAAAAGCTCCCATTTCGAATTGTGCCAGTGCTGACCTTTTGTAATACCCGGGCGGCTGATATTGATTGACACCTGACCACAATCTTCGGTATGCACTAATTCTGTAAAACTTCCTCGATCATCCACGTTCATTTTCAGCGCATATTTAAACTTATCTGTCGGAAGATATGTGAGATATAAGCTGTAAAGCTTTTTTGCAAAAGAACCCTCCGGCATTTTCGGCATCATAAGAGTTTTCGGCTGCTCTTTAAACTGCTGTAATAAGTCAACAACCTCTCCCAATGTAACCTTATGAGTTACCGGAACACAGCAATATCTTCCACCCTCTTTGATCACCGTCTCCACGCCGTCAAATTCACAATGCTGTTCCTTGCCTTCAATCAGATCAAACATGCCTTCAACCAAGTCATCAATATAAAGCAATTCCAGTTCTGTACTGCGATCATTTACAATAAACTCCTCATCATTTGCCACAGCCCAGCAGAAAGTTGATACCGCTGAATTATATTTCGGTCTGGAATGCCCCATTAGATTAGGAAAACGGTATACAGCAACCTGGGCTCCCGTTTCCTTTGCATAATCAAAAAATAATTCCTCACCTGCTTTTTTCGAACGGCCATATTCTGAATTTCCAAAACGGCCCGCAAGTGTAGCCTGAATTGACGAAGAAAGCATAATCGTCGCCTTGTTATCGTATTTCTTCAATGTATCAAGCAATACCGAAGCGAAGCCAAAGTTCCCTTTCATAAAATCCTCGGGATTTTCGGGACGATTTACACCTGCAAGATTAAATACAAAATCCGCTTTCTGACAATATTGATCTAATTCCTCCTCGGTTGAATTAAGATCATACTCATATATCTCTTCTATCTCGATATTCGGACGGGTTCTGTTTTTGTTATCCCTGATATTCTTTAAATTGTTTACCAAGGCAGTACCGACCATGCCTTTCGCTCCGGTGACAAGTATGTTCATGCACACTCTCCTTACTTGGAATCTTTTCTCCAAACCATTTTATTAACAACACCTGTATAGCTCTGAATAATCTTTACAACCTTTGAACTGACATTTTCTTCAATATAATCCGGAACCGGAATTCCATAATCTCCAGCTCTGTTCATCTCAACTGCAGTATCAACGGACTGTAATAAACCTTTTTCATCAATTCCGGAAAGAATAAAGCAGGCTTTATCTAACGCTTCCGGGCGTTCTGTTGATGTGCGGATACAAACAGCCGGGAAAGGATGTCCAACGGATGAAAAGAAACTGCTTTCTTCCGGTAATGTTCCAGAATCTGACACTACTGCAAATGCGTTCATCTGTAAACAGTTATAATCGTGGAAACCAAGTGGCTCATGCTGGATTACTCTCGGATCAAGTTTAAATCCTGTGGACTCAATTCTCTTTCGGCTTCTCGGATGGCACGAATATAAAATCGGCATATCATATTTCTCAGCCATTTTGTTGATTGCATTGAATAAAGATAAGAAATTCTTTTCCGTATCAATATTCTCCTCACGATGTGCAGACAACAAAATATATCTTCCCTTTTCCAAGCCAAGTCTGCTATGAATATCTGAAGCTTCAATCTCGGTCAAATTGTTATGCAACACCTCTGCCATAGGCGAGCCAGTTACATAAGTACGCTCTTTCGGCAGACCACAATCCGCTAAATATCTGCGTGCATGTTCAGAATACGCCATATTCACATCGGAAATAATATCTACAATACGTCTGTTCGTTTCTTCCGGAAGACACTCATCCTTGCAACGATTACCTGCTTCCATATGAAAAATCGGAATATGCAGTCTCTTCGCACCAATCACAGATAAACAGCTATTCGTATCTCCAAGAACCAGAACAGCATCCGGTTTAATCTCTGCCATCAGTTTATAACTCTGTGCAATAATATTTCCACAAGTTTCTCCAAGATCCGCTCCGACCGCATTCAGATATACCTCCGGATCTTCCACCTTCAAATCTTTAAAAAATACACCATTTAAGTTATAATCATAATTCTGTCCTGTATGTGCCAAAATCACATCAAAATACTTACGGGTTTTATTAATCACAGCCGCCAGACGGATGATCTCCGGTCTGGTGCCTACAATGATTAACAATTTTAGCTTTCCGTTTTCTTTCCACTTAATAGTATCATATGTCCCCATTATTATTCTCACTCTCTTTCTTTGAATATCATCTCAAACATCACAGTTTCCACTTCCTATACATAGCTTCTCGTTTTTCAATTGTCTCATTTTTGACAAAACTACTTTTCAAAAATTTCATTCTGGAATCAAACTTCATAAATCCTCTAAGCCACCTATATACCCAGGCTACAGGAAGAAGAATAATTCTTTTTTTTATCCATGTATAGTGTGGGGTAACACACATATATTCATATGAAGGGAACACCTTTTTTACTAATGTTCTAAACTGGGCAATTTTCCCCTGATGAATTGTCTCATTTATTACTATCGCTTCTTTATTTTCTTCATTGTTAAATCCAAACACACCATCTTTAAATATCTTTTTTGTTGCTTCAATGTAAAAATCATCTTCTATTAAAGTGGCTTTAATTTCTCCCTCAACATCAAACCACTTTTTTATAAATCCTAAAACAACACATGTAAACGGTAATAATTCAATCTCATCAAGTTTTTCACTAATCCATGTCCAATCAAGCTCAGCATATTTCATTACTACAGCAATATCCAAAAACTGTCGAAATCCCACTCCTGAATTCATAATATGTTTTTTTAGATGATAAATGAGAAACATAAAATGAAAATTCCAATCCAGCTTATTATCTTGTACATAAATCCATAAATTATTAAAAAAATTAATTTGTTTAATATTGTCATTTACAGTTTCTTTATAAATAAGCCTATCATGCAATTCAATATTTATCACAGACTTATGATAATGCCATTCCCAATCCTTTTTATTTGAATCAGCTATACTCCCTATTTTTATAAACGCATTATGAAATTCTTCTTGATTGCATGCAACTATATCAATATCTCCCATTGTTCTAAGCTCCGGTACCGGATAAAGCTTTGCAACTTCAATTCCTTTAACAATAGCATATACAGTGGTAATTTCCGAAAATAACTGCTTTAAAAGTATCTTTCTATTAGATGCATAATATAAGGCTACAAAGTAACTTTTTCTTAAAGCTTCTTTTTTTGTTTGATAATATACTATTGCTTCAACTTGATGCTGCTTTGAATAATTGCAAATTATATCCCAATCTACATTCTCATTTATAATCGTATTTTGTCTATGCAAATGATCTTGTAGAATCTGAATAAAAACTTTTTCTTCTGGTGTGATGTTAATCGTTTCCAACTTTACATATCCCTTCAAAATCTTTTCTTAAAAGCGTTATTTCAGATTTTATATTTCAGTGCTTAGCATCCCATCTAAAGTAAGTATTCCAAATAATTCCAAAACTGCAATGCCCCAAAATCCTACTTAATAAATACCACATCGCCTAATATTATGAGAATTTCAATAAATACAATTTATCTTTTATCAGAATAAGTAAACCCGTATCTGTATTTTTATCACTCCTCAGCCAATCTTCTTTGAATATACGCCAGTTCTATCATCTTAGCTTTGATTTCTGCTTTATTAAGAAGTTTTGTGTTATTTGAGTTGAATTCTGTCAGAAGATTTCTTTTGGCATCTCCAACCTTAAAATACTTATCATAATTCAAACCGCGATTATCTGCCGGAACCCTATAGAACCCACCGAGATCAATAGCCTTTGCACACTCTTCATTTGTAAGTAATGTCTCGTACATTTTCTCTCCATGACGGATACCAATAACCTTAATATCTTCTTTTTTACCACCAAACATCTCACAAACTGCTTCTGCCTGAAGGCCAATAGAACAAGCAGGAGCCTTCATAATCAGAAGATCTCCATTCTTGCCATTCTCAAATGCGTAGATAACAAGATCAACAGCTTCCTCAAGAGACATAATAAATCTCGTCATCTTAGGTTCTGTGACTGTGATAGGATTACCTGCCTTAATCTGATCAATCCAAAGAGGAATAACAGATCCACGAGAACACATAACATTCCCATATCTTGTGCAGCAAATTTTGGTTTTTCCGGAATAACGGCTCTTTGCGATCGCTACAGACTCTTCCAACGATTTTGATTTACCCATTGCATTGATTGGATATGCTGCTTTGTCAGTCGAAAGACAGATAACTGCCTCGACACCCTCCTCAATAGCAGCAGTAAGTACATTGTCAGTACCAACAATATTTGTTTTAACAGCCTCCATTGGGAAAAACTCACACGACGGCACCTGCTTTAGCGCAGCTGCGTGAAAAATATAATCTACTCCATACATAGCATTTTTGCATGACTGAAGTTCTCTAACATCTCCAATGTAGAATTTAATTTTTTCTGCAACTTCAGGCATCTTAATCTGAAACTCATGGCGCATATCATCCTGTTTCTTTTCATCACGAGAAAAAATTCTGATCTCACCTATATCAGTCCGAAGGAAACGATTTAAAACTGCATTTCCAAATGAACCGGTACCGCCTGTAATCATAAGCGTTTTATCCTTAAATAAAGACATTGATTTTCCCTTTCTATTATTATGTCAAGCCTAAAACCTGTTGATTTTATCAGCTTTGACATTTTTATTTATCTCAAACCTAAAGACGATAGTAATAGATAAAATTTCTTTTATCGACTCACATTTATACTCCTAATCACCTGCTTATATTAAACAAAATCTTATAAATTTTAGCCACGGATATATGTTTTCGAAGAGAAAAAACCAGGCGTCTTTTACCTCTGCTATTTTTTATTAAAATCGTAAGTGCTTTTTGATAATCTCTATCCCTTTTTAATCTACTATACAATTCCTTAAATTCAGTCTCACCTTCCATATACTCTAATCGCTGAAATAGTGATTCTATCAAAAAATAGTACATTACATATGCCTGTCCACAATAATCATTATTTGATTCCATATATTTCTTTAATAATTCAAATGACGACTTAGCTTTTTCAATATGCTGTTCAATTTTCCCACTCGTCATCATAGAATTTTGATTCCCTGTATTATAATAATAGGAATTCAATTCTGAAATAGCCCTACATTTCATAGAATTCTTCAAGAGAAAATATGTAAATATCGTATCTTCACCAAAGGAAATACCGCTACAATCGTCGTAACTGTCAATATATCGCCTAACTATTTCTGTACGATACATTTTATTCCACCTGGAATTCAATATATTTTTAGAAAGTCGTTTGTTTTTATTGTCCCAGACCAAGTTTTCAATTAATTCTTGAATACCATCTCTTGAATATTCAGCATTAATCAATGTTTTGTTTTCAGTTATATGCTTCCCATTATCGATATAATGACCCGCTGCAACAAAATCAGAATCTCCAATATGATTCAAGAAATACTCTACATAATTTTCTCCAATATAGTCGTCTGAATCAAGAAAACAAAGATACTTTCCACTTACGTTTCTTACGCCTGTAACAACTGCATGCACTAATCCCCCATTCTCTTGATCAACTATTTTTATTCTGGAATCATGATTTCTGAATTTCTCCAGTATCAATCGACTTGAATCTGTTGATCCGTCATTAACGCAGACAATTTCAATATTTTGATATGACTGTGACAATGCTGATGCCACCGATTTTTCCAAATATTTTTCCTGATTATATACCGGTATTACTATAGACACTAATTCATTCATCCTGTCACCTTATTTCAAAAATCTTATTTTTGTTTTAGCCCAAGCATAGGATTCTTTAAACATAGCAGTTCTAAACAATACTACAAACATAACGATATTCGGCACCAGCAAACAAATAATGAGTCTGGCACCAAATCCAAGCCATGTATACGGAATAAAAGCCGTTGCAGCATAAGTTATGAAACAAGCTATTAAGGCCGCTAGTGCATATATACTATTCTGCATAAAATACTGAACTATGTTCTGTTTTGTAAAATACGATTTAAATATAACCTTTGCACCGTAAAAATAATTAATAAAAAACAATGTTATTATTGTAGCAACGATAATACCGTATATTCCAAAAAATTTTCCAAGAAAATAATTCAAAAAAACATTACCTACTGTCTCCGCAATTGATCTATATCTATATTCCCACCACAATCCTTTGGCTTGCTCATAAATATAACGAACATCGCCCATCTTCAGAATATAAAAATAAACGCACAGTAAAACAACCACGGCAAAAGGATACATTAAATCTGCTCCAACCCAAATTTTCATAAAATGCTGATATATACATAACATACACGCTGTAAACCATCCTGCAATCCACATGTATATAAAATTCATTTTATTCATATCCGAATAATTCTTTTCCACACTGTCGGTTGCTACTGAGTTTCCCGCGCCCGCAAGTACAGATGATGTAAGAACGCTTGTAACACCAACAACAGCATTCATAATATAATAATAATTATTATAAATTGCAGTATCTACCAAGCCCAAAAACATGGATATAAAAATACTGTCAAATGCGTTTCTTGACACATAGCATATTTTGAATATTACCAAACCACTTATTTTTTCTTTAATCTCCCTTTTTGATTCATCCGATATTTTTCCTACAGGTTTATATTGAGGAAACATCTTCTTGGCAATTATTGCAGTTCGAATATTATTAAGCACTGTAAACAATGGCATAACCAAAATGTATGCATAATAATTTTTTAAAGTAACTAATATCACAATTTGTACTAGATACATCAAAGTTGTAATTACTATGTTAATTTTGCTGATAATGTCATCTCTCTGAAAAGCTGTTATCAATGATCCCAGATATGCAAATAGAAAATAACTTATTACAGTATTAATAAGATATATTAAATAAATCACAACTATATTAATATTATCCGGATATGACCCGTTAATCAAATGTGGTAGAACCGGAATTAAAACCATTCCTATTGCAAAAATAATCAAGCCAATACACCAATACACTTTTTTGTAAAATGCAAGCAACGCATTTATTTCTTCTGTATTATCTTCTGCTATTGGCTTATACATACAAAAAACAACTGCACTGCTAAATCCTAGTTCAGTCAAATTTAGCACTGTAAGAATCGAAGTAAACAGACTATTTAAGCCAAGAAATTCAACGCCTAATGTTCTAATAAAAACTGTACGAACAACAAACGGCATTATTATAGATACCAATTTATATGCCATTCCATAGAACGCGTTTCTTACACTATTCTTAGTTCGCTCTAATTTCATTCCTCTCAATGCTCCCTGTTTTATAATTTAATATGCCCTATTATGAATGTACACTTATCAAAGAATATCTTTAAAAAACCATAAATCACCAGAGTCATAAACATGTTATAACAATAATCTCTGCCAATAACAAATACTCCCTGTAACAATGTGTAATAGATAAAGAAAATCAAAAATAAATCTGCTATGTCATATCTTTCCTTAGCAATAATCCGATATGTTAGATAAGCAATTATAATAGATACTATAATTGTACCAGTATATCCCCAATCTATATACATCCAGCCAACAAAAGAATAAAAAGCCGTTCCCCAAGAGCCACCGATATCAGACGGTGATATCGGTGCTGCGCCAAATAAGTTTCCCCATGCATATAGTCCATACATATGCTTGTAAACCGGAGTCACACCATAATTAAATGCCACCGGCGGCTGACCAAAATAACCTATAATAGAATCAGCTGCCCCTGTACTTGAAAAGCGAGAAACTGTTACTTCTATCACATAAGGCATCATTGATATAATACCCGCTAATACAAAAATCAAAATTAATCTTTTTTTACTATTAGCCATATCTCTGTAAAAGAAAAAGAAAATGGTTAAAACCAGTAACACTATATTTACAATTGCCCCTCTTGAAGACTGTGCCATTGCACTCAAAACACTTGCAAGACTGCCAACGATTATTGATAACCACCCTAATATACTCTTTTGTTCGTTTCTTAAGAATGTAAAACCAACAATTATTCCTAAAATCTCAGTATACCCAACAAACTGTAAGGCAAAATACTGATACCAAGTATATGAAAGTTGAAAAGAACCCGAATATAAATCATTTCTATTCTGATTCCACTCTCCTGAAATCAACAACTGCTTTACCACGGGTAAATAATATATAATCGCGATAATACCAGCAATAATAAAAACACACACAAATATCACATATTTGATATTTAAATCATATGTAACTTTTTCAACCGAAAACCTTTCCCTTTCAGTAATAAAGGGATAAAAAGCAATGAGATATACTACTATTAAAAATAAATATGGAAAAATCGTGACATTTGATTCAACTAATCCGGATCTCATTGCAATGACAGAAAAAACACTGATAATTGTAAATAATGCCCACAATATTCTTCCCATAATATTTGTTTTTTTCACAAATAATCCGATCAAAACGATTATCATTATTGCGGCATATATGTATGTTTGAATCACTGCATAATCCTCTCTTTGGTCTTAGAAAAACAACCATCCCAAATACCCTTTATAATCGATATTATTTTTCTCACTTTGTTTTCTTCAAACAAAAGAACTTTTACTGATAACGAAAAAACATAACTTCTGAGTATTAATCTTCTCTGTTGTTTGTCAAGCAATCCGCTTTTAACAAGCCATATATGATTGCGAACAATATAATAATATCTAAAGGCAGAATAATTTGATGATGCTATTGTTTTTCCTAATACTATTCTTTTTTTATATGCTCCAAATTCTTGCAACAGCTCTGCAGTGTTAACTCTTACGGTTTCAAATCCCATTTTTTTAGCTCTAAAGCATATTTCTTCATCTATAGCATCAATAAAATATCCCTTTGTAAATCCACCAATATGACTAATTACATTTGTTTTATAGATAGCACCCGACGAAATCACAAAATCCGTCGTCTCAACCGAACATTCCTTATGTTTGTAATCTGCATTATCGAACACATTTATTACTTTGGGTCCAAATATCGCAACCCTGTCATTATTAACTGATTCAACAGTAGATAAGTACTTATCAAACTCTAACCAAGTACTGTCTTGATCCATAGTCATTAAATATAGATAGTTTTCTTTCAGTGCAATCTCTAATGCTTCATTAAATGCAACATCTAGACCTCTATTATTACCATCACCACTAAAAACAATTTTCTCTGAACAGCTGCATTCACCTATTATTTTTTTCTTATCCTCATTTGTAATAGAAGAGTTTTGCCATAATAACAATTTATCTATGTTCTGGATATAACAATTGATATTATCTATTAGCTTCTCAATATTAGGATTGTATACCACCACAACTCCTATAATACTATCTATTCTCATACCTTTTCTTTCTGTCGTACAGCTTTAAGCTGTTCTAAGTATCCTCTTCCGTATTTTAAATCCGGTTCAAGATGATTACCTTCACCCCACTCATTCCATGCACGAATCATAACAATTTGCTGTTCCGACGGCTTTCCCTTTATAGCCTTAATGGCATCTTTTACAACCTGTCCAAAAACATCCGGATCACAATCTGTCAAAATCAAACTTTTTCTTCCTGATCTTGGTGAATGATCCCAGTTTGGTGCTATTAGCGGGAAAATATTATCCTCGTAGTCATCTTTTGTCACCATATGCTTAATGGCATCTTTATATTTAAAAGTGGTTGGCATACCAAATATATCTCTTTGAATTTTTAATCTAACCTTATTTATCATGCTGAGTTTATGATGAATATTTAAAACCGTGTCATTATAAATGGCATCAAATCCAAATGAAAGTAGTTTTTCTTTATCTCGACAATCAAAATCCTTTGCAACAAAATAGAAATCACTCAATCCTTCTTTTTTAGCCAGTTCTCTCCACGTATTGATAAACACATCTATATCAGGACAACTCAACGGTCTATATACAATAAAAAAAAGTTTTCCGTCTACTCTAATATAGCGCTTATCGGAAAACGCATCCAATAATGCATAAAAATGATCTATATAATCCTGTTTGCCTGGGTACAATTGTTCTGCTACAATCTCATTTTTTTTATTCTTGTCCCAAAGCTTTTTCTCCCACGTTTCATTCGCCCATGCTAAAGAAAACGGAAAATCAATAGTTTTATCTGCAACCAACGCCTGAAATGGCTTCTCTAATAATCTTCTGCCATTACCAAACCAATAATGCCAATAACAAAATCCATCAATACCATACTCTTTTGCAAGCTCTGTCTGCGCAACAATAGTATCTCTTAATCTCAGATCGTAAAAACCTAGATCAGCAGGAATATGCGGTTGATAATGACCTCTAAATAAAGGTTTCCCTTTAGCTACATTTGTCCACTCTGTAAATCCTTTTCCATACCACTTATCATTCTCTGGAATTGGATGAAACTGCGGTAAATAAAAAGCAATAAATTTTGCCATATTAATCCCCTTTCATTTAGCTATCCATGGAGTATATTCTTTACCTTCCAGAATATCCGCAATCCTTTCACATGCGTGTCCGTCACCATAAGGATTACATGCCTTAGCCATTGCATTATATGCATCCTGATTTTCAAGAAGTTCCTTAAAGTTATTGTAAATTACTTCTTCGTCTGTACCAACAAGTCTCAATGTTCCAGCCATAACGCCCTCCGGTCTTTCCGTTGTATCTCGCATGACAAGTACCGGTTTACCATAAGAGGGGACTTCCTCCTGAATTCCACCCGAATCTGTAAGACAAAGATAACACTTTGCTTCAAAATTGTGACAATCAAACACTTCTATAGGCTCGATAATATGAATTTGATCACATTCTCCGAGTTCTTCGTCTGCTGCCTTTCTGACTGCAGGATTCATGTGTATCGGATATACAGCTTTACACTCAGGATGCTCATCAAGAACCCGACGAATTGCCCTGAACATATTATGCATAGGCTCACCAAGATTTTCTCTTCTATGAGCTGTAATAAAAATAAGCTTTCCATCTCCTACCCATTCAATTTCAGGATGAATATAGTCTTCTCTGACTGTATGCTGCATTGCATCAATCACAGTATTCCCTGTTATAAATATCTTAGACGGATCCTTACCTTCTTTTATTAGGTTATCTGCCGCCATCTGAGTTGGTGCAAAATTATATTGCGAAATAATCCCTACCGCCTGACGGTTAAACTCCTCCGGATATGGAGAATGAATATTATAAGTGCGAAGACCTGCTTCTACATGGCCAACAGGAATCTGAAGGTAAAAGCAGGCTAAAGCAGTAACAAATGTTGTCGATGTATCACCATGTACGAGAACAATATCCGGTTTTGCCTTCTCAAGAATTGCTTTGATTTTCTCCAAAATACTGGTGGTAATATCAAAAAGTGTCTGACCTCGCTTCATAATTGAAAGATCATAATCAGGAATAACATTAAATGTATTCAAAACCTGATCAAGCATCTGTCTGTGCTGACCCGTCACACATACAATAGTTTCAATCGTCTCTCTAGTTTTCAATTCGTTAACCAGAGGACACATCTTGATAGCCTCCGGTCTTGTTCCAAAGACCAACATTACCTTTGTCATCATTTTTTTATAGTTCTCCCAATTGTTTCCATTTTAATATCTCATCAGAAACACATTTCGTAGTCTCCCTATTTTCTTCATAAAACTTCATAAACATAAAGTCTTGGAATTGCTGGACTTCTGTCTCTTCTTTTCCAATAACCCATTCATACAAGTCATCTAAAGATATTGCTGAATTATAATCAAGATTGAACGCTATTTTTCCACCGATTTCCGCCATAGCAGTATTAGGGCTAGTCAAAAGTAATTTTTTATAATAAAAGGCATCGTATAATTTGTTCGACAACGCAGTATCTAATAATGCACATCCATTTCCATAAGTGTTAAATAAAATATCAACAGAATCAATAATAGTTCCCTTTTCATTTGGCATATAGGCACCATAGTAAGTGATTCGATTATTATTCAAACTTTTCACTAGTGTCTCTATACTATGTTCTCCCGTCTCTGATCCATATATTCTGAATTCAAATCTTTCATCTTCATTTACCAGTTTAATGAGTGAAACACAGTTTTCTTTATATCCAAGAGATCCTACATATCCAATAATAATTCTATCTTTCATGGGTTTACGCCAGGTTTTTTTAGAATCCACCTTAAAATTTATATTATGACAAATTTTATAATCAAATTTAGGTAAGAATTTTCTAAACATTGGAGAAGAAATCACAGTAATGGCAGAATTAAAAATCGCTTTTTTTTCAAGAAGGTTGTACAGCCATATATTCTCATGTGTATAGTCCCGAATATCAACTATATATTTATTGGAATAACACTTTACAAGGAATTTGCTACAATAAGTTGCTGTAATCGCAGTCAACATTATCAACCCATCATATCGTTTTTTCTTAATTATAGAAATCACTTTTCTAGAATACTTAAGGTACTCCACTGCCCTTGAACAGTTCACGTTCCATTCAATTGGATAACTAGTCTTATCGAATTTTTCCTCTAACTGATTTTGATTGGCATAAATCAACTCGTATTCAATTTCAAGTTCATCCAAAATGTTTGTGTAATAAAAAATATATGGTGAATATCTTATATTATTCGCCGCCACAATTCCAACTACCATTACTCTATGCTCTCCCTTGCTGATATCATTACTTCGATATACTTATCCAAACAAACATCCTTTGATGCTTTTCGCATAACATACCTTCGAATGTCATCTGCAATTTTTCTCCCTGCCGAACAATCACTATATGCTTCCTTAATTGCATTCGCCAAAGCTTCTGCATTTTCCGGCTGTACGCATTTTCCCGCTCCGGATGACCTCAGCACATCAGCCAAATCACTGTCGGTGTCAAAAGACGCTATAATCGGTGTATTACATGCCATAATGCTCCATGTCTTGCTCGGCATTCCGGCATTACCGGTTCCCTTCTTGCAGGTAATCAAAGCCACATTTCCAAGACTATATACCTCAGAAACTCGATCCTGCGGCAGCAAACTGTGAATTATTACATTCGTAAGCGATGCTACCTGTACTTTGGCATCTTCAAAGTATGCTCCTCCGCCAAATATGACAAACTGTATATCCGCCTCATCCTTCAGCTTCTCGGCAGCCTTCAGAACCACATCCGCGCCTTGGGCCGCACCAAAGTTTCCTGCGTAGACAACGATGTATTTGTCTCTGCTTATTCCGAACTCATCATATAGGGCGTTGTTTTCCTTCTCTACCGGCTGAACTGCATCTAAATCGATCCAATTGGAAACAACCGTAATCTTATCTTCCGGCACACCCTTCGCCATGATGTTCCTCTTGAAGCCTTCGCTTATCACGATAATCTTATCAGCATTCTTGTATGTATAATTTTCTATTCTCCTACCGATTTTCCACAACAGACTCCCCTCATGCGTCATTCCGGCATTCACCAGCGAGTCCGGGAATATGTCCTGTAAATTGTATACAAATGGAACTTTATGCTTATACTTTTTACTCAGTTTCTTTGCGACCATTGCACTAAGAGCCCCCTGTGTTGGAGGAGTGCTGTTAGAGAACACTACATCTGCATCTTTTACATTCGCCCCAATCTGGTGCGAGCGTAAGTTACACCAAAAATATCGTAATGCTCTTGTTACAGTTTTTTTTCTTTCAGGTGGCGTCCAAAATCTTTTAACTGTTACTCTACCGCCATATAACATCTCATACTTTCGTTTTTTATATTCGCTTTTTATCGAATCGCTGATACCCCTTGTCGGCGTTGGGCAAATAACCTGTATCTCGCTATCTTTCTGAACTAGAGCTTCTATCAAATCTCTTTCAAGGTGTGTATACGCTATTATTTCTGGCTCGAAATAAGCATCTAAAAATAACAGATTCATCTTTGCTCTCCATAATACCTATACTCATTCATCTTTCTTCCTTCAGCCGTCGCATAACTCCTGACCAACTGGAAGCCATTCTTGATATAGAATTTATTAACAACATCATTGTTGCAAGCATCAGTCTCAAGATTGATATATTCATACTCTGAGAAAGCGGTAATCTCTTTTAATTTATCAATCAGCTTAGAGCCAATTCCATTACTCTCGATTTTTGGATTTACACAGATTGAAGCAAGCTCTACATAGGCTTCTTCCTTCTTCACTTCATCACTTTTCTTGAACGCTCCAAGCAAACGTTTTATAAATGACGGATGCCGAATAACTGCAATCACAGAACAGGCAGCAAAGTGGAGCAGATGTCTTTTTACCAGACCCTTGTACAAGCTTGAATACTCATTGGAATAAGCACCGAAGCCTGCAAGTTCTCCATCTATCTCAGCAACCAAAATCCCGGAATTTTCGTCTTCCATATATCCTCTATAAAGCGTCTTTAGAAAAGATAATCCCAGTTGTGTCAGAAAGAAATCTGGGAATGCAGCCATATGAAGTTTTGAAAGTGCAGTCATATATTTATCATCAGCTGTATCAAGTCTTTTAATAGATACATTTATTTCTTCTCTGATAAAAGCCATCACTATATACCCCGTAACTTTCTTATCTATTTTAGCCACTTCTATTTCTTTACTGTTTCGCATTCTTGTGCTGTGATAGTATCTGTTATCATTGACTCGTCAGCCCTCACCGGCTCGTCATAATCCTTCCCACACACCGCCAGCACGGTTCTGAACATCGTCCCTATCTCACCCAGGAAGCTAAACTTCTGAATACTCCTCAGATTCCACTTCATCTTCTCTGGTAGCACTTCTTCCACATAAACTCTATCAACATCATCTGCCACACTCAGCAGCCGATCCTCATCCTTATATCGGATACTTGCTTCACTCGTGATCCCGGCTGGCATCAGCAGCGTAGCGTTGTATTCGGGCTTGTACTTCTCAACATACTTGACCGCTTCCGGCCTTGTGCCGACGAAGCTCATCGTACCCTGCAACACATCAAAGAGTTGCGGTAGTTCGTCAAGGCGCAGCCGTCTAAGCTTCGCTCCCACCCTTGTGATCCTGCTGTCATGTCCAACAGTCACTGCCGTTCCGATCTTATCTGCATTACTCACCATAGTGCGGAACTTATGTATTCTGAAATGCCTGCCATAGCTCGTAACTCGCTCCTGCCGGTAAAGCACAGGTCCTTTCGAATCTAGCTTGATCAGAACTGCTATAACAAGCATTGGAATGGCGAGAAGAATAAAAAGTATCAGGGCTACGACAAAATCAAATATCCTTTTCAGGACAAGCTGCCACCGTTTATTATTCAAAATTTCCCAATACGGACGAACCTCGGGAGTTTTCATAAACTCCGGCAGTTCATCCCAATTCCGTAAAACCATCCACTACTTCCCCTGTTTGATTTGATTCCATATCCAAAAGCCCAGACCTGCACCTATCGTATTGCTGATTACATCGTCAACCTCGGTATAACCAAGTGCGCCAATGTACTGGGCAGTCTCAATCAGCATTGAGAAAGCCCAGCCAATCAGCACACTTCTCTGTCCGATGATACTGCCGCAAGCCGAACCCGAACGGGGCAAAGAGCAGGATATTAAGAACTATGTCCGCCACATTCCGTTCTGAAGTTCCCAAAACGATCCTTTGAATATTCTTTTTACTCCAATGTTGCGTGTTAAAATCGTAAAATAGAGAATTATTGCCACCGAGCATACAAAGAGGAAAACCTTCCTCTTATCCTTGCACACGCCTTTTGTGCGACCGCTTCCTTCAAGCACTCGCATACATGCTCCACATCCTCGTCGGTCAGCAGCGTATGGAACGGTAGCGTGATTAAGTTTCTGTAATAGTCATAAGCATTCGGATACTTCTCTATCCCGCCGCTCATTTCCTTATATGCCGTCATCATTGGCAGAGGCTTGTAGTGGACATTGGTGGCAACACCGCGCTCCGCCATAGCTTCAATGATTTTGTTTCTATCTTCTACATCAATGCCGTGGATACGGATGAGATATAAATGATTCGAGCTATCCACAATGTCTGTGTGATGGACCAAGTGACTGATGCCCAGTTCGTCACAGATCGCATCGTACCGCTTCATGATCTGCATTCTTCTCTCAAGCAGACCCGGATATCTGTCCAACTGCCGCAGTCCGATTGCCGCCATGATATCCGTCATGTTGCACTTGTACCACGGACCAATGATGTCATACTCCCACGCGCCGATTTTCGTTTTTGCAAGAGCATCCTTGTTCTGCCCGTGGAGTGAGAGAAGCTGATACATCTTATAGATTTCCGCATCACTTGTAACCTTATAGACAGCCTCCGGCAAGCACCAAGTACTTACACCCCCCTCAGCGGTCGTGAAATTCTTCACTGCGTGGAATGAAAACGAGGTAAAGTCCGCAATATTGCCGCAGTAGTGGCGTTTGAGTTCCCCCTTGCCTTTCCCGGTGTGAGAAAGAATCCTGCTTGCTCCAAGGCTATGCGCACAGTCCGCCACGATAGCGACACGCCCAAGAGCGTTCTGAATCCTGCTGCCAAGGTCTGATAAAGGATTTCTGTGGTCATCGAGTGGCTTGAAAATTTCCTTCTTCCTCTCAACGATTTCAAAAATCTTATCGTAATCGCAAACTACACCGCCGAGATCGACCGGGACAATAGCTTTGGTTTTCTCTGTTATAGCGGCTTCAAGGGCGTTGTAATCCATTTCCGGCATGTGGGTATTCGGATCTCCTTCTTTCCGGATATCCACAAACTTCACCATAGCGCCACAATGGATTGCCGCCGATGCGGTGGAAGTATATGTATAGGCAGGAACGATAACCTCATCGCCCGGTCTTACACCAAAAATCCTCAAATTCAGTTCTTCCGCCGCCGTTGCGGAGTTCAGGCATACCACACGATTATTGTACTGCTCACAATCAATATTATTCTTTCCTGTCTCTATATACGCAGCCAGTCTCCTCTCCAGCACCTTCGTCCTCGGACCGGTGGTAATCCAGCCAGAGCGAAGAGCCTCAGCAACTTCAGCAATTTCCAGTTCGGAAATATCCGGCGGGCTAAAACTAATCTTGCGCTTTTCCATTATATTATGTTCCTTGTTATTTCCTGCTCTCATATCATTCCCTCACAGCGAAATCCCTCGCATATGCGAAAGTATTTTATCTCGTATTCCCTTCTGCAGATAGTTATAATTCAACTTTGACTTCCTATACTGCAAATAGGTTCCGTTTGTCTTTTCAATCAGCAGCGCTGTAAAAAAGCGTTCCCAGCTAAAATAATCTGAGCTGTCAATATATTCTGAGGGTTTTTCCAAAATATCCTTAAGCTTACCGTCATGAATAATTTCACTTTCAAGCAGCAGCCATTCAAATGACTCTGGCAAATACAAATGTATCTTTTTATTTCTTTCCATAAGGTAAGTTATCCGGTTCATCTGAGATGCAAATGCCGCTCCGTCGGCAACAACTAATATTTCCCCTTCCTGCTCTGCCTCGGCAAGACAGGCAAATATATTCGACTTTCCCTGTGCTGATTTACATATCATTCCATTGTTTTCTGCAACAGCAAGAAAGAATTCATACCCGGAATTGCTGTCCTCAACCAAAATCTGCCCGAGTTTAACTATCCTGTCTTCCTCGGTATTTATATTGTACAAGCGGTACATTTCATGGTATACAGGCTGCAGCGTTCCATACTTTCCTGAGCTCTTTATACCATATACCTCCTCTACACTGATCGGAAGCATCTCCAAATTCTCACGCGTTACTATCACGAAATAATTGCTGCTTCCTTTTGCCAAAGCCGCAAATTCCTCAGACTCAACAAAGGATGAGCCCTCATCAATAAATACTATCGAATCCTTGATATAAGCTATTTGCTCCCTCCAAAGATCCCCCTCTAGCACACGGCACGGACATTCACAGGAAATTGTTACGCCACTGTCTGTATCAAGATGAGACTCCCTTATCATCTCGACAAGTGTAGTTTTCCCGGTTGCACTGTCTCCCTGAATAATAGTTAGATTTCGCCTGATATCAAACTCGTATTTCAGATATCTGTTCTGAATACTGACATGATAACTCCCTCTCATCCTACACAAACCTCCCGGCTATTCGTGCAAGACTGTACATGTCATGCACCACCTGATCTGTATTTACTATATGAACCTCAAAGGGCTGTTCTCCAAAATTCATAATATGCCTTAAATTCACTGTAACATCCTGAGTTTCACCGATTCTAAGAAGCCAGCTTGCACAATTGTCGCCGCAGTTCGAGGCATTAAACAGCTTATCCGGCATTTCCTTTATCAAAATAAGCGTCTTAATTCCGCCTGATAGAGACGTCGGAGGAATAATGCCCATGACAGGGCTGTCAATCGCATGACTGCTAAGAACCCTTGACTTGTCAATATCAGCGATCATCTTCTGGTTCTCCTCATCCTCAAGCCATTTGGGATCATATTGATTTTTGAAAAAGAGAGATGTGTTGTACACAACATCTTTTATTTTGCCAAATTTAATATGAAGCATATGACATTTCCCCTCCTTTTTTATTTTTTAACGTACCTTCACCCCTCCGGCTTATACGTCACGACGATTCTCTTCACGATTTCTCTTATACCCTCGTCGTTCTTGTAGGCTGCCTTTACGAGCTCCTCGAGCTGCTCTAAGAATTCGTCCCTGTCAAATGCAACGGGACAGCCTATATGTATCAGCTCGTTTTTGGTTTTCTTAAGACCCTCCTCGGCCATAAGCTTCTCCTCGTAGAGCTTTTCGCCCGGACGAAGTCCCGTATAAACGATGTCTATGTCCACATCGGGCTCGTGACCGGATAGCCTTATGAGGTTTCTTGCAAGCGTATCTATCTTGACCGGCTCGCCCATATCAAATACAAAGATCTCGCCGCCAAGTGCATAGGTTCCTGCCTGAAGCACAAGGCTTACTGCCTCGGGAATCGTCATGAAGTAGCGTATGATTTCGGGATGCGTAACCGTTACAGGACCGCCTGCTTCTATCTGCTTTTTGAACAACGGTATAACGGAGCCGTTGCTTCCAAGGACATTTCCGAATCGTACCGCAACAAACTCTGTTTTGCTTTTATTAAGCCCGCGTTCAAGCTCCTTATACTGCTCTTCATTTCCTCTGTGAGAGATATCCTCAAAGAATTTAAGGAGTCCCTCTGTCCTGCCCTCCTTTATAAGGGTATCGAAGGTCTGTACGACCATCTCGCACAGGCGCTTGCTCGCTCCCATGATATTTGTCGGGTTGACGGCCTTATCCGTAGAGATAAGGACAAATCGCTCACAGCCGCATGTCGCAGCCGCGATAGCTGTCTTGAACGTTCCCAGGACATTGTTTTTTATGGCCTCACACGGTGCATCCTCCATCAAAGGTACATGCTTGTGAGCAGCCGCATGATATACGATCTGCGGTCTGTAGGTATCCATGATCTCAAGCATCTTCTGGCTGTCCCTTACCGAGCAGATAATTGTTTCAAGCTCAAGTTCGGGATGCTTTTTTCTAAGCTCAAGCTGGATACCATAGGCATTGTTCTCATATACGTCGAGGATAATGAGCTTCTTTGGCTTATGCTCTGCTATCTGCCTTGAAAGCTCGGAGCCTATGGAGCCGCCTCCGCCTGTTACGAGTATTACCTTGCCTGTGATATATTTGTAGATCTCATCAAGATTGACCTTTATCGGCTCTCTGCCGAGAAGATCCTCGATCTGAACCTCCCTCATATCGGCAACCGATACCTCTCCCGTAAGGAACTGATACATTCCCGGGAGCTTTTTTATCATGCAATGAGTTTCGCTGCAGATTCCTAGGATTTCCTTTTCGGCTCTGATGTTCGCGCTTGGGATAGCATAATAAATCCTGTCTATATCATATTTCTCACAGCTGCTTACGATAGCACCTCTGCCTCCGACAACCTTTACTCCGTCTATATAGCGGTTCCACTTGTTGCTGTTGTCATCGATGATGCAGCATACCTCTTCCTTTGCCATAGACCTCTTGATGTCTCGAAGTATTGCCTGTCCTGCCTGTCCCGCACCTATAAGCATGATCCTGTCTACTCTGCCGTTTGGTGTCTTCTTCGAACGCATAAGCAATACAAATCTGTATGAAAATCTTATTCCGACTGTGAAAACAAACTGCAATGCCACACCGAATATATAATATGATACCGGCATCTTGCCAAAACATACGCTGACAAACAGTATATGGATTCCTAATGTAACTATTGTAGCTATAAGCAGTCTGTAAAGCTCTATATAGCTTGCAAAGCGCCAGATCGATCTGTACAGCCTCAATATCCGAAAAATGGCAACGCAAATAACAGCATAAATAATTATGCTGTGCAAATACGTCGCCAAATAATCTCCGGGTATCTTTGAAAACCGACAATCAAAACGGATCCACAATGCAATCAAATACGAAAAAACAATTGCTGCTATATCATAAAGGATAAGAACCGCAGTTACATACTGCCAATGCTCAAGCAGCTTTTTTTTAGTATTATTCATTTGCCCCCCCCCACACGCTTTGGGGTATTTTTCTCCATTATTTTGCCCTCTTCATGCAGACAACAATACCTGCTGCAGACAGTGCTGCGGCTGCGCCGAATCCGAGAAGAACAGGTGCCTCACCTGTATCGGGAGATTTTCTGTCTGTCTCACTTGAGCCGCTTACCTTCTTTGTTTTCTCGGAATCTGTAGTCGGGCTGTCCGAGCTGTAAGCCATTGCCGGAATTGCTGCCGAAAGTGTGATAAGTGCTGTTCCCAAAATAACTGCTATTTTTTTCATTTTAACTACCTCCCTGATTAATCCTCTGCCTCTGTATAGAAAAGATCAACTATCATCTTTTCAAGCTCTGTATTGTCTGTATTGTATTCCTCGTACTCCTCTCCCTGTGTCATCTCACCCGGAATATAAAGCACGTTGTCTGTATCGTAATCATATTTTATAAGCTCATTCATCTCATTTGACTTGAGATCTGTAAGCATCGTGCTTCCGATAAACTGATTGAGCTTGGATGCAATCGACTCACCTTCTGTATTTTTAAGGGAATTGATAAGGCTTGTCACATATGTCGTCTGTCTGTTCATTCTGTCCTGAACAGAGTTAAATACGCTCGTGTCTCGCTGCTGAACGAAGCGTGTTGCCATTTCTCCCTCGAGGTGAACCGTGCTTCCCTGCGTAAAGCTCGGGTCTATCCATGTATAGTCATTTTCCATTGTCACATCGACACCGCCTAAAGCATCGTTGATATCCGCAACTCCCGGAAGGCTCATTGTTATATAGCCGTCTATCTGTATGCCGAACAAAAGCTCCTCTACGGTTTTTCTCTGTGCAATGCTGCTTCGCTTTCCGCCTGTGCAATATGCATACTGCAGGCAAACAGGACCTGTTACTGTCTTGTCTACTGCTCCGAGCTCATTGTATACATCGAGCTCTGTCATTGTATTTCTGTTTATCTGAAGGATATTTGCCTCATTTGTCTCTGTATTTAATATCAGAAGTATTAGGCAGTCTGCCTGACCTGCCGTTCCCGGTGTCAGATCCTCATCTACAAAGTCATCCTCTCTTTCATCGACACCGATGAACAGAAAGATTTTGATGTTTGTATTTTCCTTGTATTTTTTTCCGTTATAGCTGATAACATCAATCCCGTTTTGGGATCCGTTGAGCTCCTCTGCTATCTCCTTTGTCTCTTGTGCCGTCTTTTCGTACTCGGCTCGATCCTTCTTTACAAAAAGAACGATTCCTGCCGCAACGGCCGCACATAAAATAAGCACGACCAGGTTAATAAGTTTCCTTTTCATTTATATTCATTCCTTTTCTGTAAGGACTGCCCCGACAAGAAGGCGGTTGTCCCCATAGCAGGTTGAAAGCACTATCATATGGTCATCTGTTGTTATTTCTGTTTCGTTTGAGTGCCAATACGGTATGGAGTGTACATTTTCAAGCGAACTTAGAAATTCGCCGTAGCCCTTTTGTGTATTGCAGTCATATTTTGCAAGGATGCTTCTTGTGTCATATATCTGTACAAATACGATCCTATAGGTATATGTATGCTTCTCGGTATATATGTTTATAACAGAATGCGCATCCCTGTATTCATCCTCCTGCCAAAGATCAAGAGAACCGAACATCGTATCATCCTTCATCCTGTGACCGTATATGACGGTTACATTGTCCTCAAAAGGATTGGCATTGAGGTCTGATTCCGTAAATATCGCACCGGGATAGCCCTCTATATTATCAACCGTATGGTCGGCATAATAATCGGGATCGTCCATGCTGCTTTGAAGTATAGGATAATCGATTGATGTATCGTCTATACTGATCCATCCGTATATATCCTCATTTTCCTGCTTTAACGCCGCAAAGTCAACAGGGCTTATAAAATTATAGGATGATGCTTCATTTGTTGATGTATCATCCGCTTCCTCATTGTGCTCCTCATTTGGGCTTGCACTAATGGCAGCGATATCCTTGATCCTTTCGTTTGTATCCTTTGCCTCATTCAGCCTTAAGATATAATCCAAGGCTCCTATAACTGATCCGACTAATATGATAATGAGGATAACAAGTATTATTTTCTTCCTGACGCTCATTTAGCCATCTCCCGACATCTGTTATTTTCTGTGTCTTTTCTTTCCCTTGAAGCCAAGTGATTTTTCATAAGGAACAACTCCTATAACCACTTCTCCTATATATTTTTCTATTTCATCCGATTTGCGTACCTTGTCATATATCAGATACGGTATGCAAAGAAGGAAGATCATGACAAGTGCACCCGTAAGTGCTCCCATTTCTGCCTGTTTTACTACGCCTCTTCCGTTCGGAGTATCGGCAACCTCTGCCGACTCTATAAGTGTCGGTGCATCACTCTGAGTGATCTCGCTCATCCTTAGAGCGCCCCTTGTTGTGATGGCATCGCAAAGCACCTTCGAAAGCTCTGCATCCTGTGTAGTACACTTGATCGTAAGTATTCTGGTATCATCCGCATGCGTGATGGAAAGTCCGTTGAGCACCTCTTCTCTTGTAAGAGTTATGCCCATCTGGTCCTCTACATCCTTTATCGCACTGTCGATAACGGGCTTGCTCTGCAGCATGATAACAAAATCATCGGACAGCTGCGTTCCCGCCTGCAGATCCGAAAGGCTTGTTATCGAGGTAGTGCTCGAGAGCACGTAGAGCATCGACGATGATGTATAGGTATATTTTTTAATGTATTTTGTGCCGCCCATGAGTCCTGCGCCCACGAGGGCAGCAAGTATTATAAGCGGCCAGAATTTAAATACATGCTTGAAAAGATCCAAAAGATCTATCTCTGTTGCATCTGCGGGGTTGGTTCTTATCTGCTGCTGCGGATTTTTAATCTCATCTGGCATTACTTATCCCCCCCCTGTAATATTGATAGTATCTCTTGTCATAGCCTTCCTTTTCCTCTCTTGCCTTATTGAATATGACACCTAAGAAGTTCTCATTTGCCTTTTTCAGCTCCGCTATGTTTTTCTTGATGTCCTTCCTGCTTATCATGTTCGCAGCCACGACCATGATGCTTGCATCGGCCAGCGATGCGATAATAGCCGCATCGACTACATAGCCTATAGGCGGTGTGTCGAGTATTACCATATCGAAGGCCTTTTTTGTTTCCGTTAGATAATTCTTAAAGCGGTCTCTTTTGAAGAGCTGTGTCGAATTCTCCGTAAGCCTTCCGCTCGGGGTGATAAATAGTCCCTCTATATTTGTTTTGTATATAGAGTCAACCACATCCAGCTTCTCCGTGATGCACTCCGAAAGCCCCTTCAGCTCTCTGCTGTATCCTAGTCTTTGTGAAAGATACGATCTTCTGATATCCGCATCCACGAGCAGGATATTTTTTCCCTGATCCTCGGCAAATGCCTGTGCAAGACCTACCGCAAGTGTAGATTTGCCCTCACCGCTTGCCGAGCTGGTTAAGCATATGCTTCTTTGGCCCTTTCCGGAAAATTCAGTATTGATCTTTATTCTTCTGAATACGTCCTTTATCGCACCAGACATTTCCCTCTCGGCCTTAATCTCAATATAATTCATGTTTTCTGTTCTTTCTGATGCGTCTAAGGCGCCATCAGCTCCTTGAAATTCTCACTTTCAAGGCTCCCCTCCATATCATTATTGCTCATTTTAGGAGTAAGCAACATCCATATTGTAGCACACCCCCCCCCGAAAACACTATCACAATCTTGCTTTTTTATATTTTCGGGAATATTAAACAAAAAATCCGGCCGGATTATTCACAAAAATCTTCTTTGCATATTCCTCGCCGTATTTTTTTTCTATAAAATCCGCACAATTTTCTATGCTGCTCCTTCTTGATGTCATGTTATGGACATCCGATGCCGCATAGTCAACAAGCTTCCTCTTTAAAAGGCCTGCGCAGAACCTTTTTTGCATATTGCCTGAAAGCCCCAGTACACTGTCTGTGTCTATCTGGATGCCAGCGCCCATACCCTTAAGCTCCTCTACGATGTTATATTTCTTGTACAGGTCCTTATATTTTTCGATATGTGCGATTATCGGCACATACGAAAGTGCTATGAGTTCTCTTGTTTTTCTTATTATATAGCCGCTGCTGTTCTTTTCGGAAAATTCAAGCAGTACCGTATTGCCGCCGTCAAATGTGCAGAGCCTTCTGCTTGTTAAATCCTCCTTCATATCGCGCCTTGCACGCAGCTCGCATCCAAGCCTTAAATCAAGCTCCGGAAATGCGCTCCTTGCCTCGGTTAAGAGGATTTTGTATTGTGCATAGATCATCGACTCCTCCGCTTCAAACATTCCCTTTCTGAAATGCGGTGTGAGCATGATCCCTCTGACGCCCTGCTCCATCTCATCTTTTAGGATCTCAAGAGACTCCTCTATAGATGCGGCTCCATCATCCACCTTCGGGAGGATATGAGTGTGTATATCATAAATATTTTTCATATGCTGTGCTCTTTGCTTTTATAAAAAGCTGTTTTTTAATCATTAGTTTTTAAGCCTGACATCAAGCCTTGGAAATTCAATATATCCGTATGCGCCGGTATGCCAGATCGGGCTTCCCAAAATCTCTATCTTAAAGGCCCTTGTGACATGGTCGATGATGAACCTTTGGCCTATCTCGTCCGTTCTGTAAAGCCCTATGCTCGCATAAAATACGCCTCTTGATATCATAGACATATCCATCGAAAATGTAAAGCTTGTATATTCGTCCTTTAACGTAGTGAAGTCCATTTCATCGGACCATGCGGTTCCGAGTCCCGCATCCGTATCGGTCCTTAGAGTAAGCCTTAGGGCTATGTTGTCGGTCGGCTTTTTTATACGGATTTTGAGCTCCGCCTCAAGGCTTTCGCCTTTTTCGTATACAGCCGTATCTTTACCCATAAGCCTTATGCTCTCCATAAGGATGTCAGCCTTATCCTTTGATGTGGTATGCGGCACTTTTGTAAGGTCGATATTTACCTGATTTTCGCCTACGGAGCGATCCATATATATCGCAATGGCTCTTTCGGTATCACCGTCAAATATGATCTTCCCGCTCTCAAGCACGATGCACCTTTCGCACAGACGTCTTATGGTATTCATGTTGTGGCTTACATAAAGTACTGTTCTTCCTTCCGTATCCGCCGCCTGCCTCATCCTGTCGAGGCACTTGTGCTGAAATGCCATATCTCCTACCGCAAGCACCTCATCCATTATCATTATCTCGCTCTTAAGGTGAGCCGCTACCGAAAATGCCAGCTTCACGAACATACCCGAGGAGTAGCGCTTTACCGGAGTGTCTATGAATTCTCCGATTTCCGAAAACTCGATTATCCCGTCCATCTGACTGTCTATCTCTTCTCTTGACATTCCGAGTATCGCGCCGTTCATATATACGTTTTCGCGGCCCGTCATCTCGCCGTGGAAGCCCGTTCCCACCTCAAGCATCGAGGTTATCCTTCCGTATATGTCTATCTCGCCCTCTGTGGGTGCCGTGATCCTTGAGAGGAGCTTCAAGAGCGTGGATTTACCTGCTCCGTTTGCACCTATGATGCCGACTGTCTCTCCCTGCCATATGGTAAGGTCGATGCCGTCTAGAGCCATGAACTTCTTGCCTATAAGAGCGGCATTTGTGCCGATCCTTAGGTTCGGGTCCTCTTTTCCTCTCTTTTTTGCCCACCAGGACTGAAGCTCGCCCTGAAGAGTCCTTCCGCCTATCGCACCCAGGCGGTACTGCTTTTTGACGCCTGAGATAACTATGGCCTCTTTTCTTTGATTATCTGCCATGCCGTCCCCTTATACCGTATCTATAAATGTCCGCTCAACCCTGTTAAATACAGCAACCGCCAATACTCCGACCACGAGGGTAAATACAACCGATATGCAAATGCTGACAGGCTCTATGCTTCCTGCTCCGAGCACCGCATATCTGAAGATCTCCACTGGAGCCGACACAGGATTTATCAGGATGATATTTCTGAGCCATCCAAACGGTAGCTGTGACATCGGATATACGACAGGTGTTGCATACATCCACAGGCTTAAGCCAAATGAAACCAGCACCGAAAGATCCCTGTATTTTGTCGTAATGCTTGATATGAGTATTCCACACTCCATCCCAAGAAGCCCTATCCAGATAACTGTAACGGGAAGCAGAAGCCAGCATATCCAGTTGGGAGATACCTCGCCCCTTATCAGATAAACTATCAGAAGCACCGTTACAAGGCTCATCGAAATCCCAAGCTTTATTATAGCTGACAGCATATTTGAGATAGGTACCGTAAGCCTCGGAAAATATATCTTGCCGAACAGCCCCGCATTCCCTGTGAAGGTGGACGCATTGCTGCTTAAACAAGACGAAAAAAGCCCCCATATGGCGGTTCCTGTCAGATAAAACAATATCTGCGGGACTCCGTCAGTTGAAAGCCTTGCTATGTTTCCGAATAAAATTGTATAAACTATCGATGTCAAAAATGGATTTATAAAGAGCCACATCGGCCCAAGTATAGTCTGCTTATATGCAACCTTAAAGGTCCGCTTCGTAAAAAGCAGGATCAGCTCGCGATACCGCCAGACCTCGTAAAGCCTTAGGTCGAAGCGGTTCACCTTACTGCTTATGTGTGTATGTATTAGACTGCTGTCATCCTTCATTTTCTTATCCGCCTTTTCGCATATCCGATACACCGTTTTATAAAGCCTTTTATTTTCAGCAGCTTAAATCGCAAGGGATATAAGTCGCACCAAATATGCACATACAGCAGATATTTCTTATCTGCCGTATCTATCCTTTTTCCGTCTCTTATAATGCCTGTAAGCCTTCCGAGTATCTGCTCCCCTGTGACATTTTCGCCTCCCGTGCAGTTGTCTCCTGCGATAAAGAAGCTGCCGTCACTGTTTAGCTTAAGCACCCTGTGAAGCACATATGTCGTTTTGTCACCTGTTTTCCTCGTAAACAGGACAGCATCGAATTTTTTGATATCCTTGATGCTGCATGCTTCTATTATCATGACATCCCTGCCCTCACGAATAAGAGGCATCATAGAGACGCCCTTATTCGTATATACAAGCCTTCCGGTTTTCTCTAACTGCTCTTCGAATGTCATTATACTCTTTGCCTTTCAACAAGCTCCGCAAAATAGCCTTTTTTCGCCATAAGCTCCTCGTAGGTTCCGTCCTCGACGATTCTTCCACCATCTATTACAAGTATACGGTTGCAATGTCTGATCGTGGAAAGCCTGTGTGCGATGACCACTCTGGTGCAGTTGAGCTTTTCAAGCGAATCGGATACCTGCTTCTGTGTTATGTTGTCAAGTGCCGAGGTCGCTTCATCCAAAAACAATATCTTAGGCTTAGGAGCGACCGCCCTTGCGATCATAAGCCTCTGCCTCTGGCCTCCCGAGATGCCTCCTGCGACACCCGATATATGCGTATGCATTCCCATCGGCATCTTTCTTATATCCTCTGCAATGCCTGCGATCTCTGCGGCCTTCCATGCCTCATCCATAGGAAGCATAGGATCTGCGATGATGATGTTTTCATATATGCTTCCCTGAAACAGCTTGCCGTCCTGCATAACAGTTCCTATCTGCTTTCTTACGGAATGCATATCGAGACTGCACGTGTCCTTCTTGTCATAATATATGCTTCCCATCGACGGATGCTCAAACCCGAGCAAAAGCCTAAGGAGCGTCGATTTGCCGCAGCCTGTCTTGCCGACTATAGCCACATACTGTCCTGCCGGGATATGCAAAGAAATATCGTTTATGACCATAGGGCCTTCCTTGCTGTATCTGAACGAAACATTCGAAACATCTATAGTTCCTGAGAGCTCCGTAACTGTCTCAAGTCCCTCAACAGACTCGGGCTCAGCTTCAAGCAGAGGGCGTACCAGCTCAAGTCCCGGCTTTATAGTAGCTATCGTTGTCGCAACCGATGCGAGTGCGGTAAACGCACTTGTTATATAGGCATATGCCGAATTGAAGGCATAATAGTCGGAAACCGATACATTGCTCTTTATTGCCGTATAGTAGATAAATATCGTGCCGACAAGCGAAATTCCCGTAGTAATAACCTTATTCAGCTTTATCTGGCTCGGAGGGCTGTAGGTAAGCTCTGCCTCCTTTGCGTAGCATTCCGCCCATTTTGCAAAGGCTCTCTTCTCCGCACCCGAAAGACGTATCTTTTGGATTCCCGAGATAAGAGAATATACTATACCCTTTTCCTCTGCCGCAAGCTTCATCTGCTCCTTACTTATAAAGCTTTGAGCCGATGCCGCAAACATACTTACGACAAGCGTAAGCACCGTCACTATCATAGACGGAATTACAAGTGATTTTGCAAATGAAAAGACCTGCACCAGATAAACGAGTGAAAATACTCCGGTAAGTCCTGTCGAAAATACCGCATTTACAACCGTATCGCAGATAGTCGACATATACGAAAGATACTGATTTAACTCACCTGTCGAATAATTCTGGAAGAAGTCCGCAGGCAGCGACAGCACCCTCATCATTGTAGCCGCGGTTACGTTGTTATTAAGCTTTATGCCTATCCTGCTTTGCAAAAGGCTCTTTACCGACGAAAATACGATATTTCCTATGGTAACGCTTATCATAAATACAAGCACCGAGCCTAAGAGCCTGTAATTGCCGTAAAGCACGACCACTCCCGTAAGGAGCTTGTTCAGCCTTGGTATGATAAGTCCTATAAGCGTGATGATAAATGCCGCAAATGCAAAGCTTATTATATCCCATGCTGTAAGGCATGCCTTCATATATTTCCAGATGTCGATCGGCTTGAGCTTTCGCATAGGCAATGCCCTGTAAAAGCAATATGCCTCGTCATCAAGCTTCTCGGCTTCCTTTTTGTTTATATGGGTTCTTCTGCCGGTATGCGGATCTATATATACATAGCCGCCGTACTCATTCGGAAGTATCGTTACTACCGCACCGTCCTCCTTCATCGTACCCATCATGACGCCCATCGCGTCCTTGTGCCAGCCCTTCTCAAGACGTATCTCCCTGTAAAAGATACCCGAGGATGACAAGAGATAATCAAGCTTCTCCTCAAGGCTCTTCAGCTTTTGCGGAACCTTTCTTTCCTTTACGTTGAAATAGTGAAGGAGCTGAGAAACCGCATCCTGCACGTCTCGTCCGATCCCGAAGAAGCCGTCGCCTATCTTGTGCTGAACAACCGCCTTCGATATATTTTGAAAAGCATCGGTAAGGATCTCGTCTTCATGCTTTTTTCTCTCTTCTATCTGTTCATCAAACCAGCCCATGAAGCACCCTCCTACTCATTTGTTACAAGCTTCGAATAAGCACCGCCAAGAGCCATAAGACTCTCATGGTTTCCTCGCTCGATAACCCTTCCGCCGTCAAGCACGATGATCTCGTCGCAGTCTCTTATCGTTGAAAGCCTGTGTGCTACGACTATGCAGGTAATGCCCCTGTTTGAGATGGCCTGAACCACATCATGCTCGGTCTTGGCATCAAGCGCCGAGGTTGCCTCATCGAGTATGCATATCGTAGGATCCTGAGCAAGCGCCCTTGCTATCTCTATCCTCTGTCTCTGTCCGCCCGACATATTTCTGCCGCCCTCAAGGATCTTCTTCTGAAAGCCGCCGTCCTTCATGATATCGTCATATATCTGGGCATCCTTTGCCGCAAGAAGCACCTCGAAGTCCTCTATCGTAGAGTCCCACATCCTTATATTTTCGGCAATCGTATCATCAAAAAGCACTATATCCTGATCGACTACGGAAAGCGAGCCGACAAATACGTCCCTGTCTATCTCGTCTATTGCCCTGCCGTCAAACTCTATCTTGCCCGACCACTGTGTGCAAAGTCCTGAAATAAGCTTTGCAAGCGTTGACTTGCCGCAGCCCGAGCGTCCTACGAAGGCAATCTTCTGCCCCGGCTTTATCTCCATCGAGAAATCCTTGATAAGAGGCTCCGCAAGCCTCGAATATCCGAAGGTCACATCTGTCATTTTTATATGCCCCGTAAGCTTCTCTATCTTGCCTGTTTTCTCGCGGTCGGTGAACCAGTGGTCGTTTTTGTAGCTCATTACATCGTCTACTCTCTCCATCTGAGTGATCATCTCCTGCATGGACTGTCCCGCGGATATGAGTGATGCCGCAGGTGTCGTAAACGAGCTCAAAAAGCCCTGAAACGCCATGACCATACCGAGTGTAAATCTGCCGTCAAGCACAAGCATTACACCGTATCCTAAAACCGCTATATTTGCAAGCGAAGTGCATATATTAGGCACCATTCCGAGCCACTGATTGAGCCTTGTATATTTGACCTGCTGAGCGTTGACGCTCGCCTGATAGCCTGCGACACGGCCGAAATATCCCTTTTCGGCACCGCTTGCCTTTATCGTCTCTATCATGCTGATACCGGCAAGCATAGAGGATGTGAGCTTACTTTGGTCTCGCATCTGTACACGCTGGATGTTGATTCGTTTGCCTGTGATGATTGCAGATACAAACATATTTACGAAAATGGCGCTTACGCCGATAAGCGTAAGAAATACATTGTATCTGAGCATTACGATAAGGTAAAAGATCATCATTACCGTATTTATCGCCAAAGGCCCGAAGGTATTTACAAGAGTTCCCGCAATAGAAGCATTTGCCGCCTGTCTGTCCGATAAGTCACCGGGAAGCCTCTGCTCAAAGAACTGCATCGGGAGCCTTAGTATCTTCCAAAGATACGAGGAACTGCCGACAGCCGACATCTTTCCCTGTATCTTCAGGCTGTATATGGTATTTATCCAGGTCATAAGGATGATAACGCCCGAAAAGACGCTTAATGCAATGATAAAGGGCCACAGCCAGTTGCTGTTTTTGCCCGTAAGAAGCCTGTCAAGAAATATCCTGCTGAACACAGGCTGAATAACTCCGAGGAGTGCAATGATAGTTGTGGTCATAACAACAAAGGCGACCGCCTGTCCGGTGCCCACCATTCTCTCCTTTATATATGTCCATACGGATTTTTTCTCTCCCGACGGCTTGAAATTTTCTCCCGGCTCAAACGTAAGGCAGATGCCGGTAAATTCTCTGTCAAATTCCTCCCACGGAACTATAACACGTCCCCTTGCGGGATCGTTTAATATGGCCTTTTTCTTCTTGAAGCCGTCAAGCACTACAAAGTGATTAAAGCCCCAGTGTATAATACAGGGAAACGGGCCCTCCTCAAGGAGCGACTCCGGCTCCATCCTGTAGGCCTTAACCTCCATGCCGTAGCTTCTTGCTGCCTGTACTATATTTCTGGCGCTTGATCCGTCTCTTGAAACACCGCAATCTACACGTGCCTGTTCCAAGGTTATCCACTTTTCATAATAGCCCATGATCATGGCAAGGCAGGCTGCTCCGCACTCCAGCATCTCAAGCTGCATGATAACGGGAACTCTTGCCACACCCTTTACTATGGGCTGCTTTATTTTCCTTGTATGCATATCCAACTCGCAATCCTAATTCAACAACAGTGAAACCGGTGAGATTGTCTCCGTAACTATCTTCGCACTGTATACTCCGTCCTCAAGCTTTTCCTTTATGGGGATCTCGTAGACAATATCTCCCACATTTAGGTTTCCTGCTCTTCTTACGTATATGTTTGTACTGTCCGTTACAGAGGTCGGCTCGAGTGCATCCGGCTCAAGTGTAACCGTCTCTCCGTTGATGCTTGCGGTACGTGATTTGACCACCGCATCCACGGCGCTCTCCGGTATATAGGCTGCTGTCTTGCCGTCACTTGCCACGACTGCCACAGATACGCTCGTCTCAAGCGTTCCCGTAGCTCCCCAAACACAGGCACCTATCAAAAATATGATAACTGCCAGGAGTATCGCCCAGACACCGGGTGTTGTGACATGCAAATAATAATCCAGCTTTTCCGGCGAATTGATATAATCTTCACTTTTCTTTCTGAACAGAGAATGTTTTTTTTCTTCAGCCATTTATGTTTCCTTTGTAAGATCAAATCTCTCCAAGCAAGCCCCTAAGCTCTAAAAGGGCCTTTTTGTGAAGGATCTTTACGTTTGCATAGGACATGCCCATGCGAACGGCAACCTCCTTTAATGTGAGGTTTTCATAATAATGAAGTATAACGATATCTCGAAGACGTTCAGGGATACCCGCAAGAGCCTCTGCCAGCTCTGTCAGCTCATCATTTGCGATCAACGCCAAATCAAGCGGTGCACTGTCCACTAAAGCTTCGGGCAGTGCGCCACTTTCTCCGTTTTCTGCCGGTATCTCGCTGTATACCTTTCTTGTTCGGTAGTAGTCGAGAACCGTATTATTTGCAATTGTATAGACCCAGGTGGAAACCGCCGCCTTACTCGGGTCGAACCGATCTATGTTGCCGGTTATCTTCAGAAATATATCCGAAACGATGTCCTCTGTTATCTGGTCGTTTCCAACCTTCTTCATAACAAAGAAGCTGACCTTTTTGTAATAGTCCCTGTAGATTTCTTCGACGCTTACCGCGCCCATTATTTGTTGTCTCCGTTATTTTGCATCATATCGTTTCCCTGCTGCATGTAGGGATTGCCTGCCGCATTTAGCTCAAGCTCATCTATCGAAAGCTCCTGCCTTTTGCTGCCGTAGCGACTCATGGTATCATCGATAAGTGACTGGAGCTTCTTGTTGCCTGCAAAATGCTGAAGATCAAAAAGCTGCTGCAGCTTTATACTCATGTGCATCACCTCTTGTTTTATATGCTCTTTTAAGAATATGTTTAAGCTTTATAGCTGAGTTCCAACATATCCCTCATCCTGAAGTATCTTCACGATAAGATCCTCTTGATTAATATATTCCATATGCAATGCTAAGCTTCTTTTGTGTGCTGCAAGAGCATCACCATTTGTTATAGGATACTTTGTAACTGTTCCATCATTGTGTGTATAGGTCATAATCATATTGCCACCGCTAAACTTCAACAATCCGCCCTGAACATCATCAAGTTCCATCTCATTTAAAGCAATTTTTTCACTCATATTTATTCCTCCAATTTTGTTAATTTATTACATCATTGTTACAACCAACATCGCCAAGGTGCTCTTCGCAGTATTCTGAACCATCACTATTACACGAGCTCGTCACAATAATATCCTCTGCATCAAACAATATACGCTCCATCTGTGGTTTAATAAATTCCATTTCTTTTTCTCCTTTCTTTTTTATCCTCGTTTTTTGATGAATCCGTATCTTGTTATATAATTATACGAATCCCTTTCCCTACGGGATAATATTTATTTTAATTTTATACATAAACTTTTATTAAAAGGTTTTTGCTTACCTGATACCGCATTTTCTTGCACTTCTGCAATAGCTATGCTGCTGGTAATTCGTTCATTTTGCTGCAGTTCTTATCTGCAAGTTAATTATCACAGCTTTCTTATGCCTTAAGCCATCAGCATCTGCATTTATTTATATATGCATTAAAGCTCTCAGGTACATTCAGCCGTCTGTATTTCGTCCTTATCCTGCTCGCTGTCCTTTCGCTTATGGTACCTTATCATGCTTTTCTTTGCATCCTCGATATCCTTATTTTGCCTTACACTGCTGCACCTTCCGGAATCCGGGCATCTATTAGGGAGTACACAGGATGGATACAGAGGGCATTCAGCGCACCTGTCAAGCTCCGTATAGCTTCTCCACTCCTTGAGCTTCTTGCTGTCGCGGTCCTTAGTATATATGCTTCCGAATTCATCGCCCTCGTTGAAGTGCTCGCACTTCGAAAGCCCTCCGTCGGGCTGTATTATAACGGATTTGCTGTTATCCGCCATGCAATGCCTTATGGCAAGTGACGGTAGGCCCTTATCTGCAATGTATTTCCCTTTGTCCCCTATATAGTCATTTAACTCTATGACCTTTTTCGTAAGGTGACTGTTTTCCTCACTTGTGTAGGCTCTTGGATTTATACCCTCGTTTTCAAACAGCTCATGTACATACATGGAGACATTTTTATATTCTTTGAAATACTCGCTAAGCTCTGCTATCAGGTTCTTGGTATCGTCCTCATTGTGAAAGCCTAAGTTTATCCTTATCGAAACTCTTATCCCTGCTTTTGATAAAAGGCGGATATTGCTTAAGACCCTTTTATAAGGGCTTCCCGTAAAGCCTATATAGTCCTTTACTTTATTGTATATATCCTCTGTGCCGTCTATCGTTACCTGGACGCTTTTGAGCTTCCACAGCTCTACTGCCTTTTTTACAAGCTCCTCATCAAAGAGTGCGCCGTTGCTTATCATGCTTGAGGAGAACTCTATATTCCTTTTGGTAAGCTCCTCTGATATAAGAGAGATTATCCCATTTCCTACAAGCGGCTCACCGCCAAACCATCCGATAGAGATTTTCTTGCCCTTGCTGTGCTCTGCCATATAATCAACGGCTCTTAATGCCGTTTCTTTGGTCATATGGATATGCTTATAATTGCATTCATAGCAATAAAAGCATCTGGCATTGCAATATGTTGTCGGAAGAATCGTATATCCCGTGACAGCTCCCTTATCCTCCATGATGCCGAGAATCCCTCGAAGCTGATTTACGGTTTTCTTTTCGTCATAGTCAACAGGCACAAGGAAGTATTTTTCTATAAGCCAGCCATACTCTTCAGATACCTCACACGGCAATGACTCAAGGACTCTTTGCTCATCCTTATCAAGAATCGTAAGCTCTCCTGTTATGACATTGTAAAGAAGAGTCTCATCACCGCACTCCTGAAGCAGGGTATACTTCATCAGGCGGTAGCTTGTTTTCTTTATTTTCTGCTTTCCAAGCAGCTTTGTTATGCTGCTTTTTGCTTTTTTTATGATCCTCATTTACTCAAGCAGCTCCGCTTCCTTAAGCTCGGAAATATATTCAAGGACGGCCTTTCTTATCTCATCCTGTGAGCCGTCATATTTCTCGGAGAGCTTTTTGATTATCTCCTCTTCTGTGGTATCTTCCTTCAGAAGCTCAAGGATATCTGCAGCTGTTTTGTTCAGCTTAAATACGGCATGCAGCTCATCTGCCTTTTCTCCTATCGGGACAGCCATATGTTCATCCTCGATCTGCATGATTTCGAATGCGTATTTTAATTTCAATGCTTTATTTCCTCATCTAACAAATAATCAGCCAATTTTCAACGAAAAAGGCATATCGTAAATGTCAAATCAACGGACCTGATATACTCCGATCCCAGTTTACAGTTTTATTTATTAAAGCACACTTGAAATCATAATTCAACTTTATCGTTTAATTTTTGTCACTTTTTACAAAGCACATTTCCGCCATATTTCTCAACAAAGCAGGTGTTGTTTTCCTTATCACCCTGTTCGCACATACAACTTAAAGGTTTTCATCAATGCATCAATAAATTACATTCTTATACAGTCACAATCTCTCCAAGCCACTGCCTAATCGTATCCTCATCCACCTCAAGAACCTTAGCTATCTGCTTAGTTTTCATTCCTATCTTGAACATGTTTTTGGCAACTTCTATTTTGCCTTCTATTCTGCCTTCTAATATACCCTCGTTGCGTATCTCATCCATTTCCCTGCACATATGCTCAATCCCCTTCCTGCTCTCCTTATATACTCTCATACTGTCGGCAAGTACACTTCTGCTCATATCCGACGCATCGGTGCAATTCAAATCATGCATCAGCCTTCCAAGCTCACTTTCATCCTGCTTACTCGAATCCACATATATAATATGCGTCTCATCTCCAAAAGCCTTCCCTGTCTCCATTATCACCCTGTCCACATGTACAATAGGAAGGTCGACCTTTAATGCATCTCTTCTTGTAATAAATATAACATATGTTTCCGGAAGTTCATCAAAATTTTCTCCGGGATTCAATATATTTGCATCCATCAATGCCTGATGGTATCTCGCTCTCTTGACAGATGCTCCCTCATTGTCCTGCTGCAATTCAATGTTTATTTTCCTATCCTTTCCATCTATTGCAACACAATCGAGAATAACGCTTCTGCCATGCAGATTTTTATAATCCGCCTGCAGTCTCTGATCTATGACCCTAAGTACCCTGTCCTTCATAATTATTCTCAAAATATATTCCGTACACCTTTTATCCTTCAGAACATTCCTGCTTAATATATCACTCATCAGTGTCAGTCTCTTAAGCTTCTCCTGATACCTCTTGTATCGCTCTTCTATCGATTCCCTTTTTACTGTCACAGCTTCTAAAGCCTCCTGCTTCTCATTTTGAGTAATATTATCATTCTCAAATGAATCCTTCAAGAATCGCAAATGAGTTATTTAGTTTGTTTAAACAAAAATAATTCCCCGGCTGATGTAGGATGCCGAGGAATTAAATTTCTTATTTAATTGCAAGAAAGGTGGTATTGATAATTGCGTGAAAAGTATAAGTTATAAAATATAAATTATATATAGAAAGGATTTTATCAAGGTTTGACTGTCAGTCTGCAAGTGCCTTTCCCAAAGCCTCGCAAGCTGCTTTTTCGTCATCTCCCGGAGCGTCATTGCTCATGACGCTGTCACAGGCAAGGTCGATACCGCTGGCCTTGCAGTCAGCCTCCCAGCTGCGCATCCATTCGCCATCTCCCCATCCATATGATCCGAAGAGTGCTACCTTTTTGCCTGTAAGGCTTCCTTTAACGCCCTCAAACATCGGCTCGAATTCTGTTTCCTCTAATACCTCTGCTCCCATTGCAGGGCATCCAAATGCTATTGAATCATATCCCGAAGCCTTTGCGGCATCAAATTCGGCAGATGTAAAAATTTCGGCATCGGCACCGGCTGCTTTTGCTCCTTCAAGAACCGCAGAAGCCATTGCCTCTGTATTACCTGTGCCGCTCCAATAAACAACAGCTACTTTTTTCATGATTTCATGTCTCCTTTATACATTTATGATGTTAGGGTCTGTGCGTATTTTGACCCGATTTTAAACAGCTACAGCGAGATTATCGAGCTTTCTTCCAAGATCAAGTGCCCTGCAATATTGCTCTGTACACTTTTTGTACATTTCAAAGGTATTACGTGCCTTGATCTCATTTCCGTAAACCTTCCAGTAGCCGACAAATTTGCAGCTTTTCTGTTCGATAAAACCATTTACATCCTCAGCCGGATAGCTGAGAAAAAGCCCTATCTCATGCGGAAATTCCGGCAGCTCGCAGATCCTTTTTTTCAATGTCTGCAAGCACTGTCCGCAGCTCTTTCCCTTGTATCCGTATTTTTCCAAAATACGTGCTGCATCCTCTTTTAAAAGATCCCTTTTCAGGTATTTCGGTCTGTACAGATACATGAGCACTCGGTTACTGCAATAATAAAGAGGAAGCAGGCACAGTCCCTTCGGAACAAGCACCCTGTTGAACATTCTTATCTCATCTGATACCTTTTCCTCATCATCAAAGAAATAAGAAAATAAGTTTCCTGTCTTTATACCTGCAAGAGTAGGGGCACAATGTAATACTATCGTATCGTCTGACATAACACGCCTCCACAGGTTAGCTTTCGCTAACTATCATTCAAAAAAATAAAGCTTTTCAGGCTTTTCTTTTGATTATTTCTGTTAGCCTTTG
The DNA here is from genome assembly GCA_963595425.1 of Faecalibacterium sp. CAG:74. Classification (GTDB taxonomy): domain Bacteria; phylum Bacillota; class Clostridia; order Lachnospirales; family Lachnospiraceae; genus Alectryocaccobium. The sequence goes on from CAVBHN010000001.1 coordinate 45,922, forward strand.
CTAACTGTCGTTAATATACTACATCCGATTTTAAAATGCAATAGGCAATTTGAATTTTTTTGCAAAAAAAGTAACTATCCAAAACCTGCATGGTTCTGAATAGTTACTCAAAAAATTAAAATTATTCTTTGACAATAGGAAGTGTGGCAAATGAAGCCTCAAGCTCCTCATCGGTAGGGATCTGATCCGACATTTCCTTGTTATTGAACTTTTCATAGGCAACAAGATCAAAATATCCTGTTCCTGTCAGTCCGAATACAATTGTCTTTTCCTCTCCTGTTTCCTTGCACTTAAGTGCCTCATCTATGGCAGCCCTTATGGCATGTGAGCTTTCGGGTGCCGGAAGTATGCCCTCGGTACGTGCAAAGTATTCTGCCGCTTCAAACACAGATGTCTGCTCAACGCTTCTTGCTTCCATAAGGCCGTCATGATAAAGCTGTGAAAGCGTGCTGCTCATTCCATGGAATCTAAGTCCGCCGGCATGGTTTGGAGACGGGATAAATCCGCTTCCGAGTGTATACATCTTTGCAAGAGGGCATATTTTTCCCGTATCGCAGAAATCGTATGCGAATTTGCCTCTTGTGAAGCTCGGGCAGGATGCAGGTTCAACTGCGATTATGCGGTAATCCTTCTCTCCTCTTAGCTTTTCTCCCATAAACGGTGCGATAAGTCCGCCAAGATTTGATCCGCCGCCTGCACAGCCTATGATGATATCCGGCTCTATATTGTATTTGTCAAGTGCTATCTTTGTTTCAAGTCCGATTACAGACTGATGCAGAAGCACCTGATTGAGAACGCTTCCCAAAACATATCTGTAGCCCGGATTGGATGTTGCGACCTCGACAGCCTCTGATATGGCACAGCCAAGGCTTCCTGTTGTTCCGGGATGCTCTGCAAGTATCTTTTTTCCTACATTGGTTGTTTCGGACGGTGACGGAACAACCGATGCTCCGTATGTTCTCATGACCTCGCGTCTGAACGGCTTCTGCTCATATGAAACCTTAACCATATATACCTTGCAGTCAAGACCAAAATAAGCACATGCCATAGAGAGTGCGGTTCCCCACTGACCTGCTCCTGTTTCTGTCGTAACGCCCTTAAGTCCCTGCTTCTTTGCATAATATGCCTGAGCGATAGCCGAATTGAGCTTATGGCTTCCGCTTGTGTTGTTTCCCTCGAACTTATAATAGATCTTAGCAGGTGTCTGAAGCTTTTCCTCGAGACAATATGCTCTTACAAGCGGTGACGGTCTGTACATCTTATAAAATTTGCGTATCTCATCCGGAATCTCGATATACGGTGTTGTATCGTCAAGCTCCTGCTGTACAAGCTCCTCACAGAATATAGGCTCAAGCTCCTTAGCGGTAAGCGGCTTTCCTGTTCCCGGATTTAAAAGCGGAGCCGGCTTGTTCTTCATATCCGCTCTTAGATTATACCATTTGTCCGGCATCTCCTCCTCTGAGAGATATATTTTGTACGGAATCGTTTTCTCTGACATGGTCAGTCTCCTTTCGGTTTTTATTTTCAATTAAATATTTATTTTATTTCATCCCTTGCCTCATCCGGCAGGGTCTTTTGCAACTCATAGCTGTCTGTATCCTTTGGCAGCTCCTGCTTGTTAAGTGAAAACTCTGCAAGCTTTTTTACAATAAAGTATATCCAAGCAAAGACAGGAACCCCGATAAATGCTCCGACAAAGCCAAAGCATCCGGTAAATAAAAGGATAGAAACCACAACCCACAGTGCCGAAAGGCCTGTTGAATGGCCGAGTATCTTCGGCCCTAAGAGGTTTGCATCTATCTGTACAAGCACTACCATAAATATCACATACAGAAGTGCCTGCCATGGATTTACGAGAATTATGATAGCTGCACCGAGTATCGTACCTATATACGGTCCGAAAAAAGGTATGATATTTGCCACGCCTACTATAACGCTGATAAGTGTTGCATATGGCAAATTGAACATCAGCATTCCGAAGAAGCAAAGAACTCCCATAACTATCGCTTCGAGTATCTTGGCACCGAAGAAGCCCGAGAAAATCTTTGCGCCCTCAACGAGTGCCTCCATGACATAGCTTCCGGCCTTTCTTCTGAACAGTGCATAACACAGCTTTCTTACCTGTGCCGCAAGCTTTTCCTTGCTTATAAGTATATATACCGACAATATGAGCCCGATTATCATATTGAAAAGCAGACTGAATGCCGACATTATCCCGTTTGCTATTCCCGTGATACTGTTGTAGGCTTCCGTTCCTACTCCGAAATGTCCGAGAATCCATGTTGCGATATTATCGGTGAAATTTTCGAGCATCGGATAAACTCTCATCTGCCAGAATTCCGAGCTTGAAATATCGTATGCCCAGTCATTGAAATTGCTGATCATCTGCTTAAATGAAGGAATGATATTTGTTAATGTAATTCCAAGCTGAGGTATGATAAGAAACAGCACCGAAACAATGATAAATATCATTATTGCGATCGAAAGCGTAACCGCTATGCCTCTTGCTGCTCTTCTTTTTTTCTGTGTATCTGCCGGAAAATGCTTTTTAAACAGATTTTCTATTCCCTTTACCAGAGGATTTAAAAGGCATGCGAAGAATATTCCGAATATCAGTGCCTGCAGGCTCGTTATCAGAACCTCAAATGCCGGGAGGATATTTATCTTTCCCAAAAGATATATTGCGAGGAGGATTCCTATAAGGACAGTAAGAAATTTGATAATTCTTCTGTATTTGACTCCGAACGGGGTTTTATTTTCGTCCATCTTTTCCTCCCTTTTTAGTACAGATTACTCGTATTGTAACACTCATCCTTTAATATTTCCATAAAAATGAAACTTGTGTTATCATATATTGGAAATCTTGTTTTTCAATTTAGAGGTGACTATGGATAATCGTGAATGGTATCAGGTTGATAATGTTGCAAATGTCTTTCTTGCAACCGTAAACAAAAGAGATACGCGTTCTTTAAGAATAAGCTGTACATTAAAAGAAAAAATCAATCCGAGACTTTTGCAGGAAGCTCTTGATGAGGCTATTATTCTGCGTCCGCAGTTTCATGTCAGGATTCACAGAGGCTTCTTCTGGCACTATATAGAGGAGTCTCAGACCGCACCCTTGGTGACCGAGGAAAAGAGGCGTGTCTGCCCGCTCCTTTACAATGCGGGAAACAGACGCAAGCTTCATTTCAATGTATCATATTTTAATAATAGGATAAATTTTGATATGTTCCATGCCTTGGGAGACGGCACAGGCGCTCTTGAGTTTTTGAATCTGCTGACGCTTACATATCTCAAAAAGCTTCATCCGAACGAGCTTGAGGATGCCGTGATAAATACCGGAGCCTCTGCCGATGAGCTTTCACAGGACAGCTTCAATCAATTTTACGGCAGCAAAAGCGAATCTCCGGTTACAAACAAAGCTGCCTACAAGCCAAGAAGCCTTAAGCTTCCGTTCGATCAGCTTCAGTTTATCGAGGTACATATGCCGCTTGCAGATGTAATAAAAAGATCCAAGGAGCTGAAGGTAGGCCTTACAAGCTATCTTGCTGCCAATCTGACGCTTGCATTTGAACAGGATATGCCGCAAAGAGCCATAAAAATGCCGATATCGATAAATGTTCCGGTAAATTTGAGAAATTACTATCCGTCGGATTCAATAAGAAATTTCTTTAATAATATAAGCCTTAATCATACAGCCGCGCAGGATGACAGCCTGGAAAGCGTGGCAAAGGAGCTCGATACCATGCTTAAGGAAAATCTTACTCCGGAAATGGTCAAGGCTCATATGAATTATTATCTCGGGATTCAGAAAAATGCCGCTGCACGTGCGGTTCCGCTTTTCATGAAATCACCGGGACTCAAATTTTTTACAAGGCTCGATGACAAGCATACATCTGCGGTGCTTTCCAACCTCGGAGCCATCAAGCTTCCCGATGAAGTTGCAAAATATGTCGACTACTACAGTGCCTACTGCAGCTCCGAAAACATATTCGTAACCATGTGCAGCTACAACGACAGGCTCGTTCTCGGAATCACAAACCCGTTTGTAAATACCGGCATCATCAAGGATTTTGTACGGCGTTTTTCAAATGACGGCATCCCTGTCCGCATTTATTCAACGGAGGTCATAAGATAATGAAGACATGTCCATATTGCAAAATAGAGGTTGGCGGTGATTTTGATACATGCCCGTTGTGTCAAAATCAGCTTTCCGGCACTGCAACCGAGAAATTTTGGCCCTCACCTGCTCCGCTTAAGCAAAATTCAAAGGGCTACAAAATACAGCTGTTCATATCCTGGGCAGTTATAGTGCTTGCTTTTTTCTGTGATCTTTGGTTAGACAAGCAGCCCGGAATTTCCTGGAGCATTATCGCTATAATCTGGATTTTGGTTGCCGAATTTACGATCCGTTCAGTCATCGTTATGCACCACAATGCAGCCGGCGTTTTTACCAGGATAGCACTTTCGGGAATCATAGTCCTTATTATAAGCTCTCTGTGGTTTCCTGTATTGCTTGCGATCATTCCGATTCCGCTTATGGGCATTTTGGCGCTGAACTTTTTCATAACCATGTTCGATAAGAACAGTGACGGAATGGTCAACTTTATCAGCAGCTTTTTTACAGGGCTCTTATCCTGGATAATCGTAATAGTATTTATGAAATCAGAGCTTACAATGCTTTGGAAGATATGCCTTCTTGTGAGTATATTGACGTTTATAGGCACTCTTGTATTTAAGGGCAGAACTCTCTTTAGAGAATTCCAGAAGCGCTTCACTATTTAAAAAAAAAGCGATCTGCCCATAAACCAATGCAGTAGCCCCCTTAAGCAGCTATAGGTTAATTACCTGTCTGTTTAAGGGGGCTGTTTTAATTTACTCTCATCTCTTTATTGACTTTATTTAATTGAAGATATGAACCGTAGTTCCTCTCGGTACATCTTTAAATATGAAGTATGCGTTTGGCTCTTCAAGTCTTATGCAGCCTGCAGATGCTGCTGCATCCATTGTGCCGTCAAGGATTCTTAAAGGTGCATCATCCCAGTAATAGATCTGTGTGTGGAAGAAGTAAAATCCTTCGATTTTTGTTGCCCACCAGCATTTGTGATCCTTTCCAAACCAGTTGCATCTTCCTTTAAGCTTGAATGTTCCTGTAGGTGTCGGTGTTGATGGCTTTCCGACTACACACGGCCAGTATTTTATCTCCTGCCAGTTGTTCTGTGAGCCCTGATAGATTGCTACTCTGTGAAGTCCTCTGTTTACAAGGATAAGATACTGTGTATCACTTGCGAAGCCCTGTGCCAGATCATACATTGCCTGATTGCTGTTTGACGGTACGTAATTTATTCCGTCCGAATTAAAGTAATAGGTCTTGCCGTCTATGGTTTTCTTTCCGACTGCTGCCTCCCCTGTCGTAGGATCGAAATACATTTTCCAGTTTCCGAGTTTTACCCATCCGGTGACTGCATTTCCGTTTCCGTCTATGCAATATTTCTTTCCGTTTACAACAAATGTTCCGCTGCCTGATACAAGAAGTCCGTTTGAATCGAATATAAGCCTTTTGCCGTTTACGGTTGTGATTCCTACGGCACCCTGATAGGTTGAAGGATCAAAATACATCTTTGCTCCTGCGTAATTAACCCATCCCGATACAAGCTCATTGTTGGCATTTATATAATATTTCTTACCGTTTACCATAGGTGTTCCGGAGGTTTTCAATATGCCGTTGTCATCAAACAGATATGTCTTGCCGTCTATTTTTGTGATTCCTGCCGCTCCCTTATATGTATCCTTATCGAAGTAGAGTGTCCAGTCACCTAATCTCAGCCAGCCGTTTTTAAGATAACCTTCCTCTGCAAACCAGTATTTTGCTCCGTCTATAATAGTTGTTCCTGCGAAGTTCTGCATAATTCCGTCTGCATTGAACAGATATTTGTGTCCGTCTATATCCGTGACTCCGTCTTCCTTGGTCCTTGCCGCATATGTTGTGGTATCGAAATACATTTTCCAATTTCCGAGATACAGCCAGCCTGACCTGAGTGTATTGTCACCTGTGATAAAATATTTTTTGCCGTTTACAAGAGGAGTTCCGGATGTCTTTAATATGCCGTTGTCATCGAACAGATATGTCTTGCCGTCTATTTTTGTGACTCCTGCTGCTCCCTTATAGGTATCCTTATCGAAGTAAAGTGTCCAGTCACCTAATCTCAGCCAGCCGTTTCTAAGATAGCCTTCCTCCGCAAACCAGTATTTTGCTCCGTCTATAATGGTTGTTCCTGCGAAGTTCTGCATAACTCCGTCTGCATTGAACAGATATTTGTGTCCGTCTATGTCTGTAACCTTGTCTTCGTTTGTTCTTGCCGCATAGGTCTTTGTATCGAAATACATTTTCCATTTTCCGAGATACAGCCAACCCGATGCAGCTGTTCCGTCTGATTCTATCCAGTATTTCTTGCCGTCTATTAAAGGTGTTCCCGATGTCTTTCTGACTGCTCCGTTGCTGTCAAATATATATGTATGGGTTCCCTTTTCATCCGTTACGGACGTTGCTCCCGTAGCTGCCGCTCCGTTGTTGTTCGGATCAAAATAGAGTTCTCCGCATCCCGGTATGCTGTACCAGCCTGTATAATGTGTTCCGTCATCATAGACCATATATTTTTTGCCCTGTGCATCGGTCTCCTGATGAGGCGTACCCTTGTCTGTCTTTGTCTGTGTATCGGTATTATCCTCGAGTGACAATGATGCCTGTGCATCCTCGCTTCCCTCTGCCGTCACCTCGGATGTATCTTCAGTCGCTTCGATCTGAGCTTCATCACTGATTACCTCAGCACTGCCTGCATCAGCGTCTGCTTCCTTTGACTCGCTTTCCTTGCTGTCTGCATTTATATTACTTGTATCGGCTTCACTTATAATGCTTTCACTTGCAACTGTCTGTATGCTGTTTTCATTATCCTGATCCGCTCTTACAGTAAGTGTTGATGCCATCATTGTTCCGGCTGCCATAACTATAAGTAAGGCTCTTTTTGCACCTGCTCTTTTTTTATTTATCATTGTGTCACCTCTTTTTCGACTTTATTTTCCTTAAATCTGTTTTATATCCTGACATCAATTTATACGAACAAGTGCTGCCGCGGGGCTAAATTATTTTACCAATCGCTGTCCCAATCATCATATCCTGTATCCCAGTCTGTTCCTGTGTCCCAATTTGTATCCGAATCCCAGCTTTTACTGTTGCTCCACTGGGTTTCATCATCCTTCTCATAATAGCTTGATGTGGAGAAATCAGAGAAATCGGAGCCCTGTGTATATCCTTCTTTGCTGTAATATTCATCGGCTCTGTCAGTCAAGCCGCTGTCGGGATATGCGGTGCTCCAGTCGTCCAGCATCGTATCGTACAGATACCAGCTTGATGTTGAATTCTGATAATAATATTCATTGCCGCAATATCTGTAATAGCCTGTCTTCGGCGGATTGGGTGCTACCACTGCCCATACCACAAAGAGTATAAACATGATAATCAGCAAATAGCGTATGGTTCGAAAGACTTTTCTTTTAGGAGTGTTTGCAGCCGCTTTTTTTCCTCTTGCGGTCTGCGCCGCCTTTTGAACGGCAACCCTTTCCTTCATCTTCAGATAGAGCTCATTTACCGCATATGCCTCATCCGGTCCCTGATATCTGATTGCCCTTTCGCCGTTGTCCTTGTTTTTGTAGACAATATAGTTCTTGGTTTTTTCATCATAATAAATGCCGAAGGCTCTCGGTCCCTTATGATTTTCCCCTATATAGGTGCGCATCTGATTAAGAGGGAGATTATGCGCCTCGGCCCATTCCTTAAGCTCCTTTATTGTTGTGGGAACTCCCTGCGCCGCTCTTTTAAATTTTGCATTCGGTGCCCCGCAATTAGGACATGCGCTGTCACTTTCATCGATCCAGCTTCCGCAATATTCACATTTTACTCTCATGCTGCACATCCTCCGTACTCATGCCTTAAGGTGTCAAAATTTCTCCTGCAGGCAGGCTCTATCCGGCTTTTTGACCTTTGCGTCATCAAATGATATAGAACCATGTTTCTTCCTCTGTAGCGGTTTCGGTTATTTCTGGAGTCTGACCCGGTCCTTTAAACTGAAGCTCCTGCTGCTTTATGCTGACTCTTGTATCAGACGGAATCGATTTTGTGATAAATGCATTACTTCCTATTACGGAGCCGCGTCCTATGACCGTTTCTCCTCCTAAGATAGATGCACCTGCATATATCGTTACATTATCCTCGATTGTAGGATGTCTCTTTTTATCTCTCAGTCTTTGTCCGCCCTTCGTGGACAGGGCTCCAAGTGTTACCCCCTGATATATCTTTACGTTATTTCCTATAACGGTAGTTTCTCCGACTACAATTCCTGTTCCGTGGTCGATAAAGAAATGTCTTCCGATCTGTGCGCCCGGATGAATATCTATTCCCGTAAGGCTGTGTGCATGCTCGGTCATTATTCTCGGAATAAGCGGTACATTCAGCAAAAACAGCTCATGCGCAAGCCTGTTTACCGTTATTGCATAAAGTCCCGGATATGCAAGGATTACCTCTTCATAATTCTTTGCTGCCGGATCCCCCTCAAATGCCGCCTCAAGATCGGATTCGAGATAGTCTCTGACCATAGGGATCTTGTTCATAAACTCATTTGTTATATCATAAGCCAGTTCCTCGAGATCCTCATGAGTCTTTATGTTTGGATTGTCCGAAAATTTTCCGACCTTTATGATCTGCTTGTGAAGCCTGTATATAACATCCTCTATAAGAGTAGCTATGTGATTTCCCTGATTGTAGCTTTTATACATTCTGTCACCGAAGTAGCCCGGATAAACTATCTTTATGAGATTTTCTATTATTCCGATTATGACCTGCTTGTTGGGCTGATTGAACTGATTATCGAACATATCGATATTTCTGCCCTTTTCATAATCCTTTAAAATTAAATTTACTGTATTTTCCGCGTCCTTTATAGTATAAGCCATAATTTTCTCCTGCCTTTTATTTCTTTAAAAGTCTTGTAATCAAGTATACAAAAAAGGAATGCTTTCGACAACCGCATTTTGAAACGGCGTAAATCTGTCGCTTCAATATATATAACCGAACCGTTGCTTTTTTTGTACAAATTACACTAAAAATATTTACAATCTAATTCTTTGGGTGTATACTCCAGTCGTAAATAATCTTCAGGGCGGGGCGTAATTCCCCACCGGCGGTAAAGCCCGCGAGCCGCAAGGCACGATTCGGTGAGATTCCGAAGCCGACAGTACAGTCTGGATGAGAGAAGATACACTTTTGTTTTTTATGTGCTCTGAATTATTTCAGGGCATTTTTTTGTGTAAAGGAAAGCTTATTATGAATGATAAGGATTTTATGCTTCGGGCAATAGAGCTCGCCAAAAACGGAAGGGGTGCCGTAGATCCAAATCCTCTTGTCGGTGCCGTCATTGTTAAGAACGGCAAAATAATCGGTGAGGGCTATCATGCCAGATACGGCGACCTGCATGCCGAGCGAAATGCTATCAAAAACCTCACGGAAAGCGCAGAGGGCGCAACCATCTATGTAACGCTTGAGCCCTGCTGTCATCACGGAAAGCAGCCGCCATGCACCGATGCACTCCTTGAAAACAAAATAGCACGTGTTGTCATAGGCTCGCGCGATCCCAATCCTCTCGTTTCGGGCAAGGGAGCGGCCATATTAAGAAATGCAGGCGTTGAGGTCACAGAGGACTTTATGAAGGATGAATGTGATCTTTTAAATCCGGTTTTCTTTCATTATATTACTCAAAAAACACCCTATGTAGTTTTGAAATATGCCATGACAGCCGACGGCAAGATCGCAACATACACAGGTGAATCCAAATGGATTACCTCCGATGCTTCAAGAAGCTATGTGCAGGAAATGCGATATACCTATACCGGCATTATGGCCGGCATAGGCACGGTTCTTTTGGATGATCCGATGCTGAATGTCCGCATCTATGGAAAGCGAAGTCCTGTACGTATAATCTGCGACAGCTCTCTTAGGCTTCCTCTTGACTGCAATATAGCAAAAACAGCCATCACCTACAAAACGATTGTCGCCTGCGCATACGATAACAGCGATTTTGAAGAAAATACAGCTCTTTTAAGCAAAAAAACAGCTCTTGAAGCCTTGGGGATACAGGTTTTATCCGTTCCCTCTCAAGACAAAAGAGTGGATCTTAAGCTTCTTATGAAAAAGCTTGGCGAAATGGGCATCAACAGCATCCTTCTTGAGGGAGGCGGAACTCTTGCCTACAGTGCACTTGAAAGCGGCATATTAAATGAGGTCTGTGTATTTATCGCACCAAAGCTGTTCGGCGGCAGCAAAAGCAAGACTCCTGTAGAGGGTATCGGAATAGCGCATCCGTCAGATGCTTTTATGCTTGAATTTGAGGAGCTGACTCATATAGATGAGGATATACTTATAAAATATAAGCTGAAAGGAGCAAAATAATATGTTTACCGGAATAGTAGAGGAGCTTGGCTCCATACGCTCGCTTTCGATGGCCGGAAACAGCGGAAGAATCTGCATCAATGCCTCCAGAGTGCTTGAAAATACACAGATTGGCGACAGTATTGCAGTAAACGGAATATGTCTTACCGTAGTTTCAATGACACCGGATAGCTTTACTGCGGATGTCATGGCCGAAACAATAAGACGAAGCAGTCTCGGTCAGTCAAAGACCAATGATAAGGTCAACCTTGAACGTGCAATGGCTGCCGACGGACGCTTCGGAGGCCATATAGTTGCAGGGCATATCGACGGAACGGGACGCGTTACCTCCGTAGTAAAGGAGGAAAATGCCGTTTGGTATACGATTTCGGCCTCATCGGACATACTTCATTATATTGTTGAAAAAGGCTCTGTCACTATAGACGGAATAAGCCTTACGGTTGCATATGTCGATGACTCCTGCTTTAAGGTTTCTGTTATCCCTCATACCTGTGAGATGACAGTCCTTCCCTATCGTCATGAGGGAGCTATCGTAAATCTCGAAACCGACGTTATAGGCAAATATGTCGAAAAGCTTATAAAGCCATATACCGCCCCCTCACAAGGCGGCTCGCATTTAACTATGGATATGCTCCGTGAAAACGGATTTTAATTATGAAAGGACTTGATAAAATGGAACCAAGATACAACACAATAGAAGAGGCACTTGAGGATCTTAAGGCCGGCAAGATTATTCTTGCAACTGATGATCCCGACAGAGAAAACGAGGGTGACATGATCTGTGCTGCGGAATTCGCAACACAGGAAAATATAAATTTTATGGCTGCTCATGCAAAGGGACTTATCTGTACACCTATGACGGCAGAGCTTGCACAGAAGCTTGCTCTTCCTCAGATGGTTTCCGAAAATACAGACAATCACTCTACAGCCTTTACCGTATCCGTTGACCATATCGATACAACAACAGGTATATCCGCTGCCGAAAGAGGCTATACAATGCAGAAGCTTGTTGAGGAAGGTGTAAAGCCATCTGACTTCAGACGTCCGGGACACGTTTTCCCTCTTGTAGCAAGAAAAGGCGGAGTCCTTACAAGAAACGGGCATACAGAGGCAACCGTTGACCTTTTAAGGCTTGCCGGACTCAAGCCTGCAGGTGTCTGCTGCGAGATTATGAAGGATGACGGAACAATGATGCGCTCTCCCGAGATAATGGAGCTTGCCCACAAATACAATCTCAAATTTATCACTATCAAGCAGCTTCAGGAATATCTCGTAACTCATGAAACCTATGTTTCACAGAAGGCCTGCGCAAAGCTTCCTTCAGCCTACGGCGATTTCAAGATCTACGGCTATGTAAACGATATCACAGGCGAGCATCATGTAGCTCTTGTAAAGGGTGATATCGGCGATGGCGAGGATATTTTATGCCGTGTTCATTCCGAGTGTCTGACCGGTGATGTTTTCGGTTCACTCAGATGTGACTGCGGACTTCAGCTTCAAAGAGCAATGCGTCAGGTAGATGCCGAAGGCAGAGGAATCATCCTCTATATGCGCCAGGAGGGAAGAGGCATTGGCCTTATCAATAAGCTTAAGGCATACGAGCTTCAGGAGCAGGGCTTTGATACAGTAGAAGCCAATATCAAGCTTGGCTTTGCACCTGACCTTCGTGAATATTGGGTCGGCGCTCAGATCCTAAGAGATCTCGGTGTTAAATCTCTCAGACTCTTAACCAACAACCCTGACAAGGTCTATGGCTTAAAGGGCTTTGGGCTTGAAATCAAGAAGCGCGTTCCGATCGAGATAGAACCGCAGAAATATGATTCATTCTATATGAAAACAAAGCAGGATAAAATGGGACATATCTTTACTCAGATAAAGGTATGACAGACATTAATTTTTGATGGATTATAACGCAAAACTACTAATCAGGAGGATTTAAAAAATGAATAACATCAATTTATTAGAGGGAAAGGTAGTCGCTCCTCAGGGGATGAAGGTTGCCATCGTTGCTTCAAGGTTCAACGAAATCATAGTTAATAAGCTCTTAGGCGGAGCAGTAGACGGTCTTGTCCGTCACGGTGTCGATGAATCGAATATCACAGCCGCATGGGTTCCTGGAGCATTTGAGCTTCCTCTTATAGCTCAGAAAATGGCAAAAACAGGCAAATATGATGCAGTTATCTGTGTCGGAGCGGTTATAAGAGGCGATACATCTCACTATGAGCTTGTCTGCAATGAGGCTGCAAAGGGTGTTGCTCAGGTTACTCTTTCAACAGGCGTACCGATCCTTTTCGGAATCATCACTACGGAAAATATCGAGCAGGCTATCGCACGTGCAGGAAGCAAGGCCGGAAACAAGGGCTATGACTGTGCACTTTCCGCTATCGAAATGATCAATCTCATTTCTCAAATATAATTAAAAAGTTTCAAAAGGTCTGCCGCATACGCGGCAGATTTTTTTCTGATAGGTAATTTTATGCTGTTTATTATTATAGGTAATATTATTTCTTTTATTGCCGCATTGTTTATGGCTCTTGCCTCATGGAGCCGCGATATAAAGCGTGTATATATATATCAGGCAGTGGAGTGCACTCTGCTGTCCGTGGCCTCTGTATTTTTTTGCTCATGGTCCGGTATAGCCTCTCTTCTTTTGTGTGCGGTAAGAAATATGCTGAGTGCTTACAATAAGCTTACTAAGAAGATACTTATTGTAATGCTTATCATTCTGGTAATCATAGGCCTTTTTATAAATAACCGCGGAGCTGTCGGCTGGATCGCTGTATCGGCTACGATGCTTTATACCTTCGGGGCCTGTTTTTTTCACAATGAGCTGCTGATCAAGATCAACATTCTCATCAATCTTGTCCTTTGGATAATCTATGACGTTATCATCATGGATTTTTCATCCTGCGGTATGGATTCCATCGTTTTGATAGTTACGATTTTTGCTATTTTGCGCGTTTTGAAAACCGTTCCCGAATCCAATTGACATATTTATATGGCATGATACAATACAAAAGAATCTAATTTTTATATATGGAGATGACATATGTCAAATACAACAAATACAGAGGTTTATATCATAGGCCACAAAAATCCCGATACGGATTCCATCTGCTCGGCGATAGCCCTGGCAGACCTCAAAAACAAACTGGACAGAACAAAGCACTATACTGCAAGACGTGCAGGTCAGATAAGCGGTGAAACCGCATATGTTCTCAAAAAATTCGGCTTCAGAAAGCCGCCTTATATAGACGATGTCGGCACACAGGTTAAGGATATGGCAATAAGGACCAGTCCGCATGTAGACAGCAAATGTACACTTAGAAGAGCATGGAGCATAATGGCTGACTACTCTCTTGTTACACTTCCAGTCAGAAAAGCAGACGGCTCACTTGACGGTGTTATAACGATGGGTGACGTAGCCAAAACCTATATGGAAAGCGCCCTTGACAGCCACATGCTCGCTCAGGCAGCGCCTACATATGCTTCGATTGCGGAAACACTGGACGGAGTTCTTGAGGTGGGCACTCCTTCGGAATGCTTCAAATCCGGAAAGGTTCTTGTAGGTGCCGGCGACTCAGAGGCTTTATCGCAGCACATAGAAAAGGGTGACCTTGTAATTATGGCAGGATATTCAAAGCCCTGCATCGATGCCATCCATTATGGTGCAAGCTGCCTTATCCTTACACTTGATATAGAGCTGACGGATGACATTCAAAAGGAAGCAGAGCAAAACGGCTGTGTCATAATCACAACCTCCCTTGACACATACTCCGTTTCAAGACAGATAATCCAGAGCATACCTATCAAATATATGATGAGACGTTCAAATATCATCTGCTTTAACAGCGAGGATTTTACGGATAATATCAGAGAGCGCATGGTCAAGCATAAGCATCGTGCCTTCCCTGTCATCGATCCTAAGGGCAAGTGTATAGGAACCATATCCCGTCGTAATTTCCTCGGAATTACCAAAAAGCAGGTTATATTGGTAGATCACAATGACCTCGATCAGGCCGTAGACAATATAGGAAATGCCAATATTCTGGAGATAATAGACCATCACCGCTTAGGCGATGTACAGACAGTAAATCCTATTCTCTTTCGCAATGAGCCGGTAGGCTGCACCGCAACGATACTTTACAAGATATACCAGGAGGAGCGTATTGAAATACAGCCGAATATTGCAGGTCTCTTATGTGCCGCAATAATCTCGGATACTCTTATGTTCCGTTCTCCTACCTGTACGATTATCGACAAAATGGCTGCCGGAGCTTTAGCTCTTATCGCAGGCATCGATATAGAGCGATTTGCAACCGAAATGTTCAGTGCCGGAAGTGACCTTAAAAACAAATCGCCTGAGGAAATATTTTATCAGGACTTCAAAAAATTCAGTGTCGGTGACAGTTCATTCGGTGTGGGACAGATTTCATCTCTCGTACCGGGAGAGCTTGACAGGCTAAAGAGCAAAATGCTGGCATTTATGCGTAATGAATGCGGACGCAACGGCGTTTCTCAGGTATTTTTCATGCTGACAAATATCATTTCAGAGCAGACAGAGCTTTTATATTGCGGAAGCGGAAGCAGAAATCTTGTTGGGGAAGCATTTAAGGTCAATGCAGGCGATGAAAGTTGTATCCTTCCGGGTGTCGTTTCAAGGAAGAAACAGCTCGTTCCAAAGCTTCTTTTGGTGCTTCAGGAGCCCTAATATGAAGGATGAATTTTAGAATTATTCAAAAACGGCGTTTTTAGTCATTTTAGTGAATATGTATTATATCATCCATTTCATTTTGTTATTTGTAGTACCTCGAAATATGTTATATTCTATGTATGTTAGAGGTTAATTACTGAAAATCTATAAATTTTTAGTAAGATTTTTATACAATATTAGGAAGGATAGGTAACAATATGAAAACACGTAAGAATAAAGTAGTTATTGTCGGAGCCGGCAATGTTGGCGAATCAATTGCATTCGCACTGATGACAAGAAAGATTGCAAATGACATCGTTCTTATCGACCTTAACGAAGCAAGAGCTGAAGGTGATGCTCTCGATCTTGGACAGGGAACAAGCTTCTATGAGCAGATCTCAATCCGTAACGGCGGATATGAGGAGTGTGCGGATGCCCGTCTTATCGTTATTACAGCCGGAATCGCAAGAAAGCCGGGGCAGACACGTCTTGAGCTTGCTAAGGTAAATGTTTCTATCGTTAAGAGCATTACACAGGAGATCATGAAGCATGCCGACAATCCTATGATTCTTGTAGTTTCTAACCCTGCTGACATCATTACAGCAGTTGTTCAGAACGAATCCGGACTTCCTGCAAACAGAGTTATCGGAAGCGGTACGTCTCTTGATACAGCTCGTTTCCGTTACTTCATCGCAAATGCTCTTGATGTAAATATCACAGATGTAAGTGCATATATCCTTGGAGAGCATGGTGATTCTCAGGTTCCTATGTGGAGCACTGTAAATATCGCAGGTATTCCACTTGAGGATTATCTCAAGCAGACAGGAAAGACAATTGACAAAGAGGATATTTCAAAGAAAACACGTGAAGGCGGAGCAGATATCATCAAACGTAAAGGTGCTACATTCCTTGGAATCGCAATGGCATCCGCTACTATCGTTGAGAACATTCTCAATGATGAAAATGCAGTTCTTCCTTGTGCTCACGTTCTTGGAAAGGAATATGGCGCATGGGCAGGAACAGCTATCTCTCTTCCATCTATCGTAAATGCAGAAGGAATCAAGATGAGCCTTGATATTCGTATGAATGACGAAGAGAAGGAAGCTATGGAGAAATCAGTTAAGACTCTTCACGATTTCCAGAAGCAGGTTATCGAATAATTACAAATTTTCGCTTTTCAAACAGCTGTCGTATGGCAGCTGTTTTTTATTTCTGTTAAATGAATCTCTATTCGTCAATTTTTACAAAATATGACTTTTAATTTTTTCGTGTAGTGCTATAATACAAAATCGCAAAGATAATTATAAACACATTTCTTATGTTAGGTTTAAATAAATGAGACAGACAACTACAAAGAAAAAATCGCATCAAATAGATATGCTGAACGGCTCACTTGCAAAAAATATGATTGTTTTTTCCCTGCCGCTTGCAGCAAGCACAATCCTTGAACAGCTGTTTAACTCTGCTGATGTAGCCGTTGCAGGCAATTTTGCAGGAAGCAATGCCCTTGCCGCGGTAGGTGCAAATGCTCCTATAGTCAGCCTTTTTGTAAGCATATTATCAGGTCTTGCCCTCGGCTCAAATGTCATAATAGCAAGGCTTGTCGGAGAACGAAATACCAAGCGTATTTCCACTGTTATTCATACTGCGATAAGCCTGTCTATTTTCTGCGGTCTTCTTATGATGGTGCTTGGCCTTATCCTGTCAAGGCCACTGCTTACGCTTATATCTACTCCGGCTGATGTTTTGGATCAGGCGGCATTGTATCTTCATATATATTGCCTTTGTCTGCCCTTTGTCATGTTCTACAATTTCGGTGCAGCTATCCTAAGGAGTATAGGTGATACAAGACGTCCTCTGTTCATACTTATCGCTGCCGGTATCATAAATGTATGCCTTAATCTGTTTTTTGTTATCGTATTTAAAATGGGTGTTGCGGGCGTCGGCTGTGCTACTCTTATTTCAAATGCCTTCAGCTCGGCTGTTATACTCCGTATCTTATTAAAGGAGGATGAGCCCTTCAGACTTCACCTAAAATCACTTAGATTTGATAAAGGCTCTCTTATATCCATACTCAAAATAGGTGCACCTGCTGCACTGCAGTCAGGACTTTTTTCAATATCAAATATAATCGTACAAAGCGGAATCAATTCTTTTGGCTCCGATGCGGTTGCCGGATCATCGGCCGGACTTAACTTTGAATATTTTACATATTATATTGTCAACTCCTTTGCACAGGCGGTAGTAACCTTTACAAGTCAAAACTATGGTGCCGGAAACAAAAAGCGCTGCAACAGCACATATATAATAGGAATGATCGAATCGATGGGCTTTACGGCTCTTGTCAGCTCGCTTATTGTCATCTTCAGAAACTACCTTGTTTTGTTTTATACATCTGATCCTGCCGTAATAAAATATGCTATATCAAGACTTATGCTCATCACAGCCTTTGAGGCTCTTACAGCCCTTTATGAAATAGCGGCCGGCTCAATAAGAGGTCTAGGAAACTCTCTTTTACCGGCTCTTATAACAATAATAGGTACTGTTGTATTCAGAGTATTCTGGATGAATGTAATATTCCTTATGAATCCTACGTATGAAATGATAATGCTTCTTTATATTGTATCATGGCTTTTGACCGGCTCTATTATGATCATTGCGTATTTTATATTCCGCCGCAAGGCATACAGGACACTCAATCTTGTATAAGACCCGCTTCTTTATAACACCAAATCACCTTTGACCCCAACGTCATATATATGGTATCATAGTTGGGTCAAAGGTTTTTTTACCTTTAACAACACCATTTTAATTATCGATATTCCGAAGGGAGAATTTATGTATTGCGGAAAATGCGGAACCAAGCTGTCTGATGATGCTGCATTTTGTACCTCCTGCGGTGCACCTACAGGAGTTGCTCCTTGTGACACCCGGTCAGAGGCTTCACAAAATCAGGCACAGCAGCCGACTAAATCCAATCAATTTACGAATAATCAGGAATCTGTATATGCTTCAAACGATACAAGCTCACAGCCGGTATTTAACACGCCTGACAGCGCTGCAAAGGTTGAACCTGCAGTCATAGACAAAAAGAAGGCTATTGTCTTTGGTATTATTGCCGGCGCAATTGCCGTAGCTGTTGTCGTCCTTCTCTTTACCTTATTCGGAGGCGGACATAAGGCATCCGGCAGCTCTCCTGAGGGTGCTGTATCTCAACTGGAAAAGGCCTTCAATGACCTTAATATTTCAGAGATAGCAGACTGCCTTGATTCAAATACAAAGGAAGCATTCTCAAGCTATACCGATTCAATGGATTATGACCTTTCATCGGTTGTTAAAGCAATCGGAGCAGATATAAGCTTCAAGCTTAATCCTACAAACTACGAATACCGCACAACTGACAATATAGATTACTGCGATGTTTCAATCGATGTCGTCGCATCCGTTTCATTTTTGGGGCAAAGCTATGATACAAGCTCTGATATTTCGCTTACATATGTCAAAGAGGGAAACGACTGGAAAATCTCCGGAGATATTGATGGGCTTGAGGATTTGATCGGCAGTCTTAATTCACTTAACTTCTAAAACATATTTACTAAATAGCTAACAGGGAGATCCCTTTTGGGACCTCCCTGTTAATTTTTTCAAAACTTTATTTTATTCAAAGGCTTATTTTCTGTCCGTATCTTTAAAATCTAAAAGCTTTTTCCTTGAACGCATCAATAAAATAAAAAGTATAATGCACATCGCCAGAGCTGCAGCTGCAATTGCAAGTGCTACATAAACAAGCGGATCGCGTCCTGCTTTATATGTATTATTATCTGATTCTCTTACTGATCCCGCATCCTCTGTAGTGTCATCACTGTAGGTCACAATAAGATGTCCGTTATCATCTATCTTTGTCGATACAATTCCTCGTCCGGCAGCGCCTTCATCGCCTTTTTCTCCCTGCTCGCCTGCAGCACCTGTGGCACCTGTGGCTCCCGTGGCTCCTGTGGCTCCCGTAGCACCTGTGGCTCCCGTGGCTCCCGTGGCTCCCGTAGCACCTGTGGCTCCCGTGGCACCTGTAGCTCCCGTGGCTCCCGTAGCACCTGTAGCTCCCGTGGCTCCCGTAGCACCTGTTGCTCCAGTATCGCCCTTATCGCCTTTTTCGCCTTGCTCTCCGGTGTCACCCTTGTCGCCTTTTTCACCTTGCTCTCCGGTGTCACCCTTGTCGCCCTTTTCACCTTGTTCTCCGGTATCACCCTTGTCGCCTTTTTCACCTTGCTCTCCGGTGTCACCCTTGTCGCCTTTTTCGCCTTGCTCTCCGGTGTCACCCTTGTCGCCTTTTTCACCTTGTTCTCCGGTGTCACCTTTATCGCCTTTTTCGCCTTGTTCTCCAGTGTCACCTTTATCGCCTTTTTCGCCCTGCTCTCCGGTATCACCCTTTATCTGCACCCATTTATAATCTCCTACATTACCCGAGGCATCCTTATTGGCATCTGTATATGTACCGATCCAGCTGCCTGCATCATCTCCTCCGTTTCCTGTGAAGGTTTTTCCTCCATCATTTGAATACTTGATGTGCAAATATGCAGACTCACCCTTTTGAGTTTCAGCAAAGGCTATTGTTTTGTAATTCGAATTGGCACTCTCTGTTTGCGATTCGTCTCCTATAACGCTGCACCTTACTGCATATTGATAAATATTGCCGTCTGACGTATCTATCTGCGGTTCAAACTCATAGCTAAGTGTATAGCTTACGATATTGCCGTTTTCATCCTTATTCGCGGTTGCCTCGCAGTCCGAAACCTTAAGCTTTTTCGCTGCTGCCTCCCATGTATCATCCTCTGAGGCATTACGCTGATAAATTGTATAATCGAGCTCTGATGCATCATAAAATTTTCTTCCGGTTCCGTCATCAACCGGCGTTGTCCATGTAAGCTTCAGCTTGTCGTTTTTATCTCCTGTAACCTTCAGCTTATTTAGCTTTACAGGTGCAACAGGAGCTGTCAGATCCTTTACGATATGGTGCAAAAGCGGAACATAGGTATCCTTCTCTTCACCTTCTGCAACCTTATCCTTATGTCCTATCTTTATTTCACCGCCCGCAAATGACCATTTAAACGAATACATCTCTACGGTTTCCGCACTCGCAGCCTTTGCCCTAAGTATTGCCTCCTTATCTATATTGCCTACCTTGGTTGATATGCCGGAGCCTGTTTCTATAGTTGTGGAGGTTCCTGTCGTATCCGTTCCGCTGGATGAGACATATGCTCCGATAACAGGCCCACTTGACCCCGTGATCTTAAACGATAATGTACTTTCAACAGATATACTTATGGTTGTTGATTGTGATGAAAATGTCTTATTAAGCTTGCTGTCTGTCAATGATACCTCTGTTGCTCCCGAAGCATATCCAAGCTCAACCCAGCCCGGCTCCTCGGAAAATGCTCCCTTTGAGCCTGTACTTTGGGTAATATAGTAATCGTTTCTGACATTTTCGCCGCCAATAGTATTCTGGTATTTCCATGGATTTCCATAATTGCCGTTAAGATATGATTCCGTAATCTTGTCAAGATACAACGGCGAATAGCTGTCCGTAGCCTTTTGGGCAATTACGGCATTATATGAATCAACCATAGCATTGTATTCTTCAACAGAAAGCTGAACATAATACGGTGACTTACCTACATCATAGGTTACTATTGATTTTTCACCATTCGCATCCTCATATTGATAAGTATAACGGTAAAACGGATTTCTCCTTAGTACTACCAGATTTTGATTTGTTGCGGTAAATGTAGCTGTATATGTCTGTTTTTCGGATTCACTGGTTCCGTGTGCAAACGAACGTCCTCCGCCTATCTTAACACGCAGATCCCATTTAACCACCGCTGCATCCGCAGTCAATCCGACTATTCCGCCGTAGTCTACCTTGCCTGTATAGCTGCTGTTTGTCTCATAGGTATAGCTTCCTACAACCTTATAGCTTGTAGCATCCGCTCCCTCATACTGCTTAAGACCTCCAAAGGTAGGTGCTGCCTGGATAACAGCCTGAACCGCCGCATCCGACTCTACATACTCCATATTGCTGTATTTTACCCTAAGACCGTCATTATCCATATCAAGTGCTACGACTACGCAGCTGAATTTATTCATGATATTACTTGATTCGCAATGATTCAAATAGCACTCTCTGCTATCATAGGCATTATCATAAATTCCGGTAAAATTCTGGAAATCCTGAGTTTTTATCTCACCCTCTGTGGTTTTATCGTTATCATATATGCCACCGAGAGAAAGAACGGCAAGTGCATCCTGATGAGCTCCCGAGGCCTTAAGGCCTATTACAAATATAACCTGCTCTCGTCCTGCATAATTATTATCAAAATTACCGACAGTAACGGATTGGATATATGTATTTGTAATAGTTGATCCGCCCGCACCGTTGTCAGCATGATTAAAATATTCGGCTGTCTTTATCGGCTCGTTATTAATAATACAGGTTCCGCTCTGAAACTCATAGATACTTCCGTCTATGAACAGATGCTCCTGGTTATGCTGTCCGTTTAAGGCTACAAATGCTACGCCCGTACGCTCAAGAATCGCATCATTTACATGCACTCCTTCCCTCTTCCATACGTTTGTCTCGACATTTATCGAAAGGCTTGCAATTTGCAAATTTCCTTCATATACCTTGTATATACCGACAAGCATACTGCTCTGTTGTTTTTTGTTATACCACAGATCACTTTTATAAAGTCCGGAATTCGGCTCCTTTCCGGATGTACTCTGTGTAGCCTTGATTCCTGCTACGGCAATTTCCTCTATACCGTCACCGTCTGCATCACCTACAGCTAAACCGGGGCTTCTTGCCGTATCCCAGAGATAAACGCCATCTTCCTTTCTGCTGTACTGTTCAAAGTACTGTCCGCTTGTTTTATTTTCTAAAATTTTCTTATCCGCGCTTCCTGTAGCAACAGCAAGATACGGAATATACAGCGTGCCGTCTCCGTATGTTTTGGACTCTACATCTCCTACGTATGAAAGTACAGCCAGATCATCTATACCATCGGAGTTAAAATCTCCCGATGCCAGATCACAGGCAAGCTTATCCTGCGGACTTCCGGTATATGCCCAGGTATAGTCTCCGTAGCCGTATCCCTGATGAAGAAGCGATGTATTAAAATCCGACTTGCTTTTAAGCGATATTGCATGTGTGTTCGGGTCCTGCTCCCACTGAAGCTCAACAAGTCCGTTTGCTTTTTTGTCAAGTCCCGCGCTCGGTGCATAAACTACAACACTGTCTGTGGCAAAGCCGTAGCCATCTGTATTGTTTATATTTCCATAATAATTTCCGGCTGTGATAGCCATGAAATTCTCCATCTGGGCTATAGTCAGCTTAGTGTCTATATTCTCCCAATAAAGAGTTGCAAGGTTAATTACCTCAGAGCACTTGCCGTTTTTGTAATCATAAAGCCAGGTCATAACATCTGCATGGTTTTCACCGGTACACTTAAGACCCACGTAAGCTACGCAGCCGTTTCGTCCTGTTCCAAACGGGTCACATGCAACGGCCTTTACCGCAGAATATTGATTGATATCATTATTTTGCGTATCATACTCTCCGCTGTTAAAATTATATGCCTTTTCAAAATTGTTTGCATATTTATGATTGCCCGATGTTACAATCTTATCAAAATTCAGCCCTCCCTGATATTCGGAATCGGCAACCGGCGCACTCTGATTCAGATAATTATCAAAAACCACCGCATTATTTTGGCCGCCCAGATTTTGAAACAGCAAAAGCTCATTTTGAACAACAGCTACTGTTTCCTGATTTTTTTTAAGGTCGAGAGGATTGCTTCCCGATTCTTCCTCTTTTTTAAATGCAGATGTGGGATTCGTCTCTGTAAGCTTCTTAACCACTTCATCGGAATCAGACGCAGTTGCATCTATAACCTGGGCATTGTCCTCCTCATCACCCTCAACCACAACTGCCGAATCCCAGCTCTTATCCTCTTCTTCATCTGCCGAATCCTCTGATGTCTCTGAGGTTTCGGATGTCTCCTTTGATGCTTCGGATTTTGCAATGCTTTCAGCCTGACTTACAGAGCTGCCGGATGTACTGCTGCTCGAAGCGTTATCATCTCCCTGTTCACCTTCATCAGATCCTGTTGAGGATGTAACAGATGTTTCACTGCTGTCAGCTTGCTCATTTGAAGATGAATCCGCCTCTGTACCGCTTTCATCCGCCTGTGCACTTATCTGCGATTCACTTTCTGATGCTATATCCGCATATGTCATAGAAGGTGCAGCGCTCAAAGCCACTACCGCAGCCATTGCTATGCAGATGCTTCGCAAATGTTTCGGATTTTTCATACGCTTTTCTCCATTCATCCATTGATAATATAATTGCCGTTGATTATTTATACGAGACATATCTGAAATAGATATATAACTGTTTTTTCTAAATTAAAAGGCTGCTGCATTGTTTTATAAAGCAACAGCCCCATTACTGTTTATATTTAATATACGTTTTGGTATATTTCTACCATTTCATCCTCTGTAAGCTGAACATAGCTGTTTGAAAGCAATCTTTGCTGTCCTTCGATAACTCCGACCGCAAAATCTCTGAGCTCGTCTGCCTTAACACCGAATTCCTTTAATGGCTTTCTCGGCTGAACCTTATCAAACAACTCAAATGCCTTATCAAGAGCCTCATCTGCAGGCACTTTCATAACATCTGCCAATATCTCTTCGAATTTATTAAGCTTTCCTACAGGCTTCTTTTCCTTGTACTTTCTGAAGGTTGCAGCAAATACGAGCTGATTTGATTCTCCGTGAGGAATATGATATTTTCCTCCGAGAGGATAGCTTAGTGCATGAACCGCTGCGCATCCTGCGGAGCAAAATGCAAGTCCTGCAAATGTAGCTGCAGTCATAAAATCAGCCGCCTTATCTGTCCACTTATCCAGTCCGTTTTCTACTATATAGATATAACCCTCCATTATCATTTTAATGGCCTGCACCGAAAACAGCTCTGAAACAGGTGTTGCCTTAGGTGAAAGATAAGATTCGGCAGCATGAATCAGTGCATCTATAGATGACGTTGCAAAAAATTTGTAAGGAAGTCCGTATATAAGCTCAGGTATTATAAAGGATTTCTTCGGAAAAAGCAGGTCGTTGTTAAGACCTCTTTTTGTATGAAGCGACACAAGCTCTACAGCACATGCATTTGTAACCTCACTTCCTGTTCCGCAGGTTGTAGGTACTGCATATACATCAAATCTTCTCGTTGGTTTTTCCGCATCCTTGCTGAGGTCAAAAAGTGATTCTGTCGTTCCCTTTGAGGTTTTGAGTGAAAGCATTTTTGCGGTATCCATGACGGCTCCTCCGCCTATCGCTATCATTCTTTTTATTCCGCAGGGAAGATCCCTTCTGATCGCATCAACCATGTCTGTCGACGGCTCACCTGCTGCATATTTTTCCAGAAATGCGGTTCCGCAGGAAAGCTTAAGCGGTGCTATATATTTATCATACAAAAATTCATTTGTGAGAACAAAATCACCCTCACCTATTTTTTCGGTTTCTATAAAATCTGCAAATGAATCTGCAAAGGCTATGTTTGTATATGTTTTAAATTCTTTCATGCTTTATTATTCTCCCTTATACTGCGGCTCGCGCTTTTCAAGAAATGCGGATACGCCCTCCTTAAAATCAGCGTGCCTTGCCATATATCTTGTGTAGGTGACCTCAAGCTCGTTTTTCCTATGCATCTGGAAGTCCTCCTGCTCATTCATACATGCCTTCAGATATCTTAAAACCAGAGGTCCTCTCTTACAGATTTCTCTTGCCTTATCCATTGCCGCAGGCATAAGCTCATCAAGTGTATCAACAACCATTGTAACTCCGCCATATTTATCATGCAGCTCCTCTGCCGTGATAAAGGTTCCGCAATAGCACATATCTCGTTGAATCTGCGGCGGTATTATCCTTGAAAGATGTCCGCAGCCTCCTACTACGCTCAGCTTTGCCTCGGGAGATCCAAAAAGCGTTCCCTTAACTGCTATAGAGATATCGGCACCTGCAGGATAGCAAAGTCCGCCGCCAAGGCAATGTCCGTGAACCGCACATATAAGCGGTACTCTCAGATCATACAGTGCCTGTGCTCCGTCATAATATACCTCCTGAACATTCGTAACATCCTTATCCAATATGCTCTGATAAAATCTGTTTATATCAACTCCTACACAGAAGGTCTTCTGATCGGAATGCATTACTGCGACCCATATGTCATCATCATGATTTATATAATCACATATGAGCAGGATTTCCTCCTGTACCTGTCCGCTTGCCGCATTTACCGGCGGGTTGTGCAGCGTTATTATTGCTATATGATCCTCTACCTTAAGAAGAACCTTTTCTAAAGCATGATCTCCGATCTTTTCTATGCTTCTTGTACTCATTACAATTCCTTCTTTCCGAATCTTTTATAAAATTCTCTCCACAGATCATCTCTGAACTTTGGATGAGCTATATCTATGAGCAGTGCGGCTCTTTGTCTTAAGCTCTTTCCTCTTAGGTTTACCGCTCCGTATTCGGTAACAACATACTGCACATCGGTACGGGTTGTTGTTACTGTTGTTCCTGCCTCAAAAACCGGCACAATCCTTGACACCTCTCCATGCTTTGCTGTTGACGGCATAGCCATTATGGATTTTCCGTCGGGACACATCGAAGCACCTCTCACATAGTCAAGCTGACCGCCTATTCCAGAAAACTGCATAAGGCCTATTGATTCCGAATTTACCTGACCGCAGAAATCCACCTGAAGACATGAATTTATTGATACTACCTTAGGATTTTGGCATATTATTGCCGGATCATTTACATAATCCACCGTTCTCATACATATGTCGGGATTTTCATTTACAAAATCATCATAAAAGCTCTTGGTTCCCATTAAGAAGGCAACCACCATTTTCCCCTTATCAAGCTTTTTATTTGCACCTGTTATAACTCCCTTTTTATAGAGATTGGCGACTCCGTCAGAAATCATCTCGGAATGTATACCGAGATTCTTTCTGTCACCTAAGAATCTAAGCACTGCGTCGGGAATATTCCCTATACCAAGCTGAAGTGTTGATCCGTCCTCAACAAGCTCGGCAACATTTTTTCCTATTGCCTCTTCAACCTCTCCTATTGCTCCGCCCTTTGATTCTACAATAGGCATCGATGCCTCAACGAAATAATCAAATTCCGAAACATGCATAAGTGCCTCGCCATAGGTTCTGGGCATCTGATCATTTACCTGTGCAATAGCCAGCTTCGCACACTGAACTGCCGGCTTTGTTCCTCCGACGCTGACACCAAGCGATACATAGCCGTTTTCATCCGGCGGAGTAACCGATACAAGTGCCACGTCTATCGGAAAGGTTCCGTCCCTGAAAAATCTCGGTGCCTGATGAAAGAAAAACGGAGTATAGTCACCCTCTCCTTCAAAAACTATCTTTCTTGTCGGTCCTCCGAGGAACAGTCCGTTGTATTTAAAATGTCCCTTCATTTCAGGCTTTACATAATCACACCTGCCCATCGGTACCCAGTGTGTTATCTCTACATCCTTATATTGCTCATAATTTGCGGTAAGCGCTTCAACAAGTGCCGGCGGCTCATTTGCTGCATGTCCGAAAAAAACTCTTGAGCCGTTTGGGATATTCTTTACCGCTTCCTTGGCACTTACAAGCTTAGAGCTGTATTGCTCTTTCCAAGATTCCACCTTTATTTCTCCTTTTCAATGATTTTCTTCCATTCTTCCTCAAGCTCGTAAAGACTCCATGCTGCATTGGCAGGACTTGTAGACGGAAGCTTTATCGCTTTTATATTAATTTCATTTTCTATATATCTTCTGTAAAGCTCATAGGCCTTCGCTCCGTTGCAGTATATTTTTCTTATAGCTGCAGCCCTTAATATCCTTCTTAGGTCATTCGGCTTTACATTTTTTATCGTTGAATCCGATGATCCTTCTATATTACAGCTTTCTATCACGTCCCATAGAGCTATATTATTTTTCAAAAGAAGGGTCTTTTTTTCTTCTATGCTCTGTGGTTCACCCTCATTTGTGATATCTGCTATTACCTTCCAAAATCTGTTTCTTTTATGTCCGTAAAAAAATTGCTGCTCTCTTGATTTAACCGATGGGAACGATCCAAGTATAAGTATTTTTGAATTCTTATCATACACCGGCTCTATGTTGTGATTTTCAATCATAGTATTATTGATTTATCATAGCCTCTAATTCTTCCTTTGAACATGCTCCTACCATTCTTTCCTCTACATTTCCGTTTTTAAACAGTAAAAGTGTAGGGATGCTGCTTACTCCGTATTTCATAGCAAGTGTCATCTGCTCATCTACATTTACCTTTCCTACCTTTAAAGTTCCGACATTTTCGTCTGCTATTTCCGAAACAATAGGTGATATCATGCTGCATGGACCGCACCATACAGCCCAAAAATCTACAAGCACCGGTGTTTCTGATTTCATAACCTCATCATTGAAGTTCTCAGTTGTAAGTACTACCTCGTTCATTATTTAACCTTCCTTTACTTTGATTTATAATATAATCTGCAATGACAGTAGCCTTCAAAATCCGGATCGTTTATCTGGTCTCTGAATTCCTTGCATATGCATTTATTATCCTCTGTTCTTTCAAGTCTGCATGGACAGTATCCGCCTTTTTCCTCAAGACCCTTTTTTATCATTTTTACGATATTTTCATCTTCATTATAAGTAACCTTCATAACACTGCCTCCTTCCGACCTGTTTTTTAACCTTCCTTTTTTGCAGAAAACATATCATTATAATCCTGAGGCAAAAATCTGTGATAAATAATATGCGCTCCCTCATCCTTGAAGCAATAATAGTATTTATCTTTTGAGTTCCTGAATCTGATAAGCACATCAAAATCCTCTGTATTTGTATTTTCGATAATACATTCATCCTTCTGTTCTCCAAAAAGGTCCTTTATCTGCTGCATTGTTGTATCATGAGCTGCTGCAAGCTCTATCAGCTTATAAATAAAATCGCTTTCCTTTTTATTTAAATGAATATATTCCGCTGCCTTAGGTGACATCAAAAAGCAAAATCTGTCCTTTATGTGGCTTATTTCTACCTCTCCAAATTGCTCCTTTACATAATCGGAAAATCCGCTAAGCTCGTTTAGCATTCCTTTGATGTCTGTCTTAATTTCAAGTATATTGCAAAGAGAACTTAACGGATAATATAGTCTTATTGCCTCCTTCATATATCCAAGCTTTGCCTGCTCCTCAGATATCATATCCGAAATATTCTCTTTTAGTCTCTCATAGCCTTTTGACATAACTATTCGCTCCTTTTCATTTACTCTTTTATTTTACTTCACTTATCCGTTGTTTTCTATAAATTTATTTAGTGTTGCATACGTAATTGACATCTTTTAAACAACCAACATGTTATTAATATCTATATTGTGATGATACAGGGGTTAAAATATCTTTTGACCGCAAAATTATATCTGTTATAATTGCGTATAACAAAATACCTTTTGAATACAACATTCTAAAGAAAGAAGAAAATTATAATGTCTAAGCGTAAAAAGCTGATAATTATTATTTGCATTATTGCAATAGCTCTGCTAACCGTATTTTTATGCTTGAATACTTATTTTACAAATAAATTCAGCTCGCAATTTTATCCGAATACAAGCGTAAATAATACCGATATTTCATATATGACTCTTTCCGATGCAGAATCTGAGCTGTCAAAGGCCACGGAAAACTATTCTTTAAGCTTTGACACCGGGAAATCAACTCCGGAAATCATAAAGGGATCGGATTTTTCTTACGAATTTACAGGTGAAAAGGAGCTTGAAAGCATCCTCTCATGTCAGACAAATTGGATAGATGGTATGCTTGAGACTCACAGCTACAAATTAAAAAATTATATCTCCTATGATAAGGATAAGCTAAGCGATAAAATAAATTCGCTCAGCATTTTTCAAAATATGCAGGAGCCACAGGATGCATATGTAGAATATAAATACGGTCAGTTTATAATCATCCCCGAACAAAAGGGTTCTCTTTATGATGTAGATGCTTTTGTAAAGGATGTGATCGGTGATATGTCCAAAAATGAATATTCGCTTGATGACATCAAAAAATATCAGATACTTCCGAGCGTTACTTCAACCGACAGATTTCTGGTAAATGAAGCAAGGCAAAAGAACACCCTTATAAGCTTTGATATAACGTATGATCTTCCTGATGGAAGCAAGCTTTCATTTGATAAATCCGGCATAGCCTCTCTTATAAAAAAGAATGATGACGGTAATTATATGATAGATTCGGACGGCTTATCATCTCTTGCAGATCAATTTATGGATAAGCTTCGTGAAAGATTAAATTCCATTAACGAAAAGAACAGCTCTCAAAATCAGGATAATACCCAAAAGGAAGCATCTTCTGATGTCAAATATGAGCTGTCGGCAGATGAGGAAAAGGCTCAGCTTATAGATGAAATAAACAATAAAACAGTAATCGAACGTGAGCCCGTTTATGTTAAGCAATAAATACTCAAAAATGGAGTGTCGCATTAAACGCATAATGCGACACCCCATTTTTTTTATTCACACAGCTTATACTCTGACAAATCAAATTTTTTCGGCAATGTCATAAATAAGTCTTTCGGATTTTTCCCAGCCAAGGCAGGCATCTGTTATGGATTTTCCGTAAACATGATCTGAGCATCCCGGCTTCTGGCTTCCATCCTCAATATAGCTTTCTATCATAAAGCCCTTGACCATTTTTCTTATATTGCTGTCATATTTACAATTATTCAGAACCTCTTCAACTATTCGAGGCTGTTCAAAAGGATTTTTTCCCGAGTTTGCATGATTTGTATCTATAATGACTGCAGGATTTAAAAGCTTCTGCTCCTCATACATCTCTGCAACATTTAAAAGATCCTCATAATGATAGTTAGGGCTCGATACGCCTCTCTTATTTGTATATCCTCTTAAAATTGCATGTGCATATGGATTTCCCTCAGAATGAACCTCCCAGCCTCTGCATATAAAGGTATGCTTATTCTGTGCCGCATGAATCGCATTGAACATTACAGAAAGATCACCTCCTGTAGGATTTTTCATTCCTGCAGGACAATTTACACCGCTTGCTACAAGTCTGTGCTGCTGATTTTCAACAGATCTTGCACCTACCGCAACATATCCGAGCAGATCGTCTAAGTATCTGTAGTTATCGGGATAAAGCATCTCATCTGCAGTTGAGAACTCTGTTTCCTTTAAAACCTTCATATGCATCTCTCTTGTTGCTATTATACCCTTGAACATATCAGGCTTTCCGTTTGGATCAGGCTGATGCAGAAGGCCCTTGTATCCGTCTCCTGTTGTTCTCGGCTTATTTGTATATACTCTAGGTATAATGAATATCTTTTCCTTTACCTTCTCCTGAACCTCTCTGAGGCGTAATGAGTAATCAATAACACTGTCCTCACTGTCCGCCGAGCATGGTCCTATAATAAGAATAATTCTTTCATCCTTTCCGGCAAATATATCCTGTATTTCCTTTGCTCTTTTTTCGACTGTTTCCTTCATCTTTTCGGTTACAGGATACATTTCCTTTGTCTTCAACGGAATTGTAAGTTTTTTTTCAAATATCATCGACATTTTTATTTATCTCTCCTTTTATTTATCAAAATAGGCACGGCGCTTTGTCGAAAGCCTCATTTTATCCTTAAGTCCTTCTATATCGTCTGCTGCCAGCATTTCTCTGAGTTCTTTGAATTCGCCGGCAAATACATCCATTTCTTTTATCAGTATATCTTTATTTAATAAAAACAGCTCACTCCACATGTTTTCGTTTATCCTTGCTATTCTGGTTAAATCCCTGAAGGAATCACCTGTATAGTCAACAAGATGATGATTGTCCGTACATGTCATAAGTGCCACTGCAATACAGTGTGTAAGCTGTGACAAAAATCCTATCATTGTATCGTGCTCCTCGGGAGATAATACGGATATTCTTCTAAACCCGAGTATTCTTCCAAGGCTTTTGCACCATTTAATCGCTTTTTCTGTATTCTTATCCGTAGGTGTTACAATAAAGTTTGCATCCCTGAATATCCTGTCATCGCTGTTCTCAACTCCGTAAACCTCTCGGCCGGCCATAGGATGAGCCGCAATAAATTCGACATCATCTCTTAGCATTTTCTGAATATCATATACTATACAGGATTTGACACCTGTTACATCTGTAAGCATTGCTCCCTTTTTTATCAGGTGCTGATTTGTATGTATCCACTCCTTAAATACTCCGGGATAAAGTCCGAATATAATAGCATCCGCATCGCCTACGCATTTTTCATCTACATATGAGTAACCTCTGTCTATTATATTGTTTTCGATTGCATAGTCTATTGCTGACTGTCGGCAATCTATTGCCATTACATGAAATCCCAGTCTTTTTAATGCCTGAGCGTAGCTTCCTCCCATAAGTCCCAGACCTACTATAAGTATATTGCTTTCACTTATCCATTCCATTTGTTTCTACCTCAATTCCCAGTGACTTTAATTTATCAAAGAAATCCGGAAAGCTCTTAGCCACTGCCTGTGCTCCTTCTATAACAGCTCCAGTTTTTACAGCAATGTTACTAAGTGCCATCACTATCCTGTGATCATTATGTCCGCAGACCTCACATGAAGGAGCTTTAACCTCTCCTTGGTGTACATATACCGAATTTTCTTCTACATCAACTTGTATTCCGAATTTTATAAGCTCTTCCTTCATTGCCTGTGCCCTGTCGCTTTCCTTTATTCGAAGCCTTCTTGTCCCTGTAAATTTTGCTCCGCCCAAAAGAGCCGCCGCTGCAAAAAGAACAGGTCCCAGATCCGGGCAGTTTGATATATCAAGAACAGCATTTCCCTTTTTTATTTTTTCAAAATATTCACCATAGACCTTGTCTCCCTGAAGGCTTTCCTTATCAAGCCCGGTTACCGTCACATCTCCTCCCGTAAGGTTCAATGCCTCCAAAAATGCTGCGTTTGAATAATCTCCTTCGACCTCTGTGTCTACGGCCTTATATTCCTGATCACCCTTTATATACAAAGTGTTTTCATTCTCCCAGCCGGCATCTATTCCAAACAGCTTAAGTGCCTGAAGCGTCATATTTATATAAGATCTGCTTTCTACAGGCGGAATCAATTCTATTTTGCTGTCACCCTTCACAAGAGGAAGTGCAAACAAAAGCCCGCTTATAAACTGACTGCTTATATTTCCCTTTACCCTGTATATTCCGGATGTAAGCCTTCCCTTTACAGCAATGCCTTTATCTTCTCTTTCAAATAAATAGCCCTTTTCTCTTGAAATATCCTCATATACCGACAACGGCCTGTTCATAAGGGTTTCGCTTCCCGAAAAAATACTTCTGTGATCCGTAAGAAGAGCTATCGGTATAAAAAATCTAAGCGTGCTTCCGCATTCCCGGCATTTAAAATCATATGTATTTTCATCTGAGCTAAGCCTTCCTCCCTTTATTGTTACACAGCTGTCTTCATAGGTATAGCTTGCTCCTATCGCACTTAAGCAATCAAGCGTTGCGAGAATATCCTTTGACGGTGCAATTCCTCTTATTGTACTTTCATTAGCTGATAATCCCGCACATATGAGCATTCTGTGAGCTATACTCTTTGATGGAGGAGCCTTTACACTCCCCTTAGCCGTCGATGGCTTTATAATAGCTTTCATATTTCCTTCTTTCTGTTTTCTACAAGCCTGATAATTTCCTTCGCTGTTTCCCTTGCACTCTTATCGGCCTTAATATGTATATCTGCTGCCTTAACATACATAGGATATCTTTCCTCGTATATTTTCATAAGCTTTTCTCTTGAATTAGTAAGAGGCCTGTTTTCTCTTGGTCTTATATTGTTAATATCTCTGTCTATAAATACCAATATGCCGTTTTTCTTTAGATTTACAACATTTTGATCATTGATAATCGAGCCGCCGCCTGTAGCTATTATACAATTGTCCTTTTTGGAAATTTCCTTTATTATTTCACATTCAAGCTTTCTAAAGCCCTTTTCACCTGTTTCTTCGATTATTTTCGGAATCAGCTTCCTTTTTCTTCTTATTATCATATCATCAGAATCCACAAGCTCTATGTTAAGTAATTTTGAAATTATCCTCCCTGCTGTAGTCTTTCCACATCCCGGCATTCCTATAAGAACTATGTTCATAAGCCCTCCGATATACAATATGGCAGTTATTTCTATCTAAGATAGTCTGTTCCGAATCTCTGTGCCAGCATATCACACAGAACAAATGCAGTTATACTGTCAACCACTACTCTTGCTCTGTGAATGATCGCAGGATCATGACGTCCGCTTATCTGAAGCTCTCTGTCCTTATTTTCAAAGAAATCAACCGTATCCTGTTTTTTATATATTGAAGGAGTTGGCTTTACCGCACACCTGAAAATAATAGGCATTCCGTTTGTTATTCCACCGTTTATTCCTCCATTGTGATTGGTTCTTGTTTTTATTTTGCCCTCATCCATATAAAAGCTGTCATTGAATTCGCTTCCCCTTGAGCATATCATTTCGAAACCGTTTCCGAATTCTATTCCCTTAATTGCAGGTACCCCGAACAACGCATGAGACAGCACACTCTCCATTGTATCAAACCATGGCTCACCGATTCCTCCAGGATATCCTGTTACGGCAGTTTCCAACACTCCGCCGATGCTGTCTCCCTCGTCTGCACATTTTTCGGCCTCATGAAGCATTTCCTCTGCCTTTTTCTCATCAAGAACCGCAAATGCCTTATTATTAAGTGCAGCTATATCAGCATTCAGATTTTCAAATTCTCTGTCTCTTATATTTCCAAGCCTTTTTATATGAGAGCCTATGCATATGCCCTTTTCCTTAAGAGCTGATATAAATATTGCTCCAGCTGCAACCACTCCTGCAGTTATACGCCCGCTGAAATGGCCTCCTCCTCTGTAATCCTCATATCCGTGATACTTCAGATATGCTGTATAGTCCGCATGTCCCGGTCTTGCCAGACATCTTGTCTTAGAATAATCCTTGCTTCGTGCGGATTTGTTAGGAATAAGTATGCAAATAGGAGTTCCTGTCGTCATTTCATTAAATACTCCGCTCACTATCCTGTATTCGTCTGCCTCCTGCCTTGAGGTTGATATTTTGCCTGCAGGTCTTCTCAATGTAAGCTGGCTGTCAATAAATTTACGGTCTATCTTTATGCCCGGTGCAAGTCCGTCTATTACAACTCCTATCTCCTCACCGTGACTTTCTCCGAATATAGTAAGAGCTATGCTGTTTCCGAATGTATTCTTCATAATTTCCTCTTTATTTTATCAAATCTCTGAGCTTTGAAAGCTTAGTTTCCTCTATTATAAAGCTTCCTGCTTTATTGACCTTTACAAGTGAAACACTTCCCTTTGCAGCCTTCTTATCATGTGTAACAGCCTCATATACCTTTTCCTTATCAAAGCTATGCTCTGTAGGAAGTCCAACCCTTTTCAAAACCCTGATAAGTCTTTCTCTTACATCATCTGAACACAACGGAAGCATACCGAGAGCAACTGCCTCTCCGTGATAAAGCTCTCCGTTGCTTGTGCTTTCGTATCCATGTCCTATGGTATGTCCGAAATTCAGAATTTTTCGAAGTCCCTGCTCTTTTTCATCCTTTTCTACTACATTTTTCTTAATCAAAAGCGATCTTTCTATTATCAGATCAAGCTTAGAATAAATATCTTCATTCTCGAATATATTAAAGAGCTCTTCATCTGCAATAAGTGACATCTTTATTGATTCGGCAATACCATTTGCTATCTGCCTTTTTGACAATGAACTCAGAGTTTCGGGATCTATGATAACCTTTTTAGGCTGATAAAATGCTCCTACTATATTCTTGATTCCGTCAAGATTTACAGCGGTTTTTCCTCCGATTGATGAATCTACCTGCGAGAGCAGTGTTGTAGGAACATTGTAAAAATCAACTCCTCTCATATATGCAGAGGCAGTAAATCCGGCAAGATCACCTACAACTCCGCCTCCTATTGCAACAACACAGTCCTTTCTTGAAAATCCGGCTCTGAGCATTTTTGTAAGAAGCTCCTCGAAGCTCTTTAGGCTCTTGCTTTTTTCTCCTCCTTTAATTGCTGCTATATAAGACTCCTTTGACTTATTTGCTATTGTCTCGGCATATCTTATCGGAACTCCTTCATCTGTAACTATAAGTACCTTTCTGTTAAGATCTATATATTCATCTATTTTTCCAAGGCTTCCTCTTTCAAGTACAATATCATAGCTGTTGTCTCCAAGCTCTATCGGAATTATCATATTTTTTATTTCTCCTTTTTCCTAAGGCTGTACTGTCCTACTATTTTTACCGTTTCACACCAGAATGAAAGTCTCGCGATCATTTCTGTTCCGTATACACTTGTTATGTCGCCCTCTGCCTCAACATAAAAATAATAATTCCATGCCAGGCTCTTCATTGGACGGCTTCTTAATATATGCATATTAAAGCCATATTCGCCTATTATATTTATAGCCTTTGCGAGTCCGCCGGCAACATTCGGTACCGTAAACAACAAAATGAAATTGTCATTTTTCTCATTTTCGCAGTCTATATCTTCTCTTCTTTTAAAAACCGCAAACCTTGTTGTATTGTCCTTGCTTTCGTTTATATTCGGCTCTATCACCTCAAGGCCATATATTTCCGCAGTCTCCTCACTTGCGATAGCTGCTACGCTTTTATCATTCATCTGCGCTACGGAATATGCTGCTCTTGCCGTATTTACGGCAATTTCCTGCTCTATATTATTTTCCTCAATAAAATTCTCGCACTGTCCAAGCGCCTGAGGATGACTTATAACCTTTTTGATATCAGAAATTTTAGCTCCTTTAATTCCGAGAAGATTCTGAGTTATACGCATCTCATATACCTCATCTATGAAAAGCTCTCCTCCGAACATAAGATCGGTAACCTGGCCTACCTCACCTGCATAGCTGTTTTCTATCGGAAGAACAGCTATATCACATCTTCCGTCCTCTACTGCCTCATATGCACTGTTAAAATTTTTATATGATATCAATTCCTCATTTGGATAAAGTCTTTTTGCCGCAATTTGTGCAAATGCACCCTCAATACCACTATATGCTACCCTCATCTTTTTCCTGTCTCCTTAAATTTCCAAATTTCATTGAAATTTTTTAATAAAAAAAGACTCGAATCTAATCCGAGCCTTTTAACTATTACAATTCATATTTTACGCTCGGACACTTATAAATTAAAGGTACTAAAATAATAGCCCGCAAAAAAGCGAACCTGAGCGTAATAAAAGGAACCTGAAAATGAAACACTGTTAGCTGTCTTGTTCATTTTGGTTCCTCCTTTTGTCTTAAATCAAAAAAATTGTAGCATTGATTTTTTTATGTGTCAACATCTGTTTTTATACGTTCTTTATGTTATACTTTTTATAAACGAAAATAAACCTCAAAGGAGGATATGTAATGTATACAGATGACTTAAAAGAAACCACACTTTCATCCGAAGAAGTTTACAACGGACGACTTTTACACGTTTACAATGACACGATTTCTCTTCCGAACGGACATACATCAACTCGTGAAATAGTACGGCACGTAGGTGCTGTATGTATTGTTCCTATAACCGAAAACAACGAGGTTATTATAGAGAAGCAATTCAGGTATCCCTTCAATGAGGTTCTTACCGAGATTCCCGCAGGAAAGCTTGACAGCAAGGACGAGGATCCGTTAGATGCCGCAAAAAGAGAATTAAAGGAAGAGACCGGATATACTGCCGATACCTGGACATATCTTGGAATCTATTATCCTACCGTTGCTTATACAGATGAGAAAATATATATATACATGGCGAGAAATCTTCATCGAGGTTCTCAGCATCTTGATGATGATGAATTTCTTCACTACTACAGTGTTCCTCTTGAAACACTTATTGAGGATGTCAAAAACGACAGGATTCCGGATGGCAAAACACAGCTTGGCATCCTAAAGGCTGCACGTATATTTGGATATTAATACCGTTTTTCATAAAAAATCAGGATATATATAAGGGCCCTTCACGGGTCCTTATATATATCCTCTATTTCTTTTGTATATTTACCGTTTTCACTGTAGATGATCAATGGTCTTTCAATTTTGATTCCCGAATTTCCGTCCTTGAATGCCTCAATCATTACCATTTGAGGCTCTTTATCTAAAAATGAATGTACAAGTCTCATTCTCTTAGGCTCCAATTTGTATTGTTTCAATGTTTGAAATAATTCGGCAAGCCTAAATGGTCTATGTATAATGCAAATTCTTCCCTTTGGAGATAATATTTTAGATGCCTCTCTTGCTATATCCTCAAATTTGCAAAAAACCTCATGCCTTGCAATAAACTTTTCATCGGTATCATTTCTAA
Source organism: Faecalibacterium sp. CAG:74 (assembly GCA_963595425.1). GTDB lineage: Bacteria > Bacillota > Clostridia > Lachnospirales > Lachnospiraceae > Alectryocaccobium. The sequence goes on from CAVBHN010000001.1 coordinate 83,622, forward strand.
GTCCATGCTGAGCTATCATATATGGAGGATTGCATACTATTGTATTTATATTCTCTTTTTTTATTATGTCAGCTGCATTGCATATGTCGCCGTTTAATATATCTATCCTGTCTTCAAGCTTGTTCAGCCTTACGCTTTCCCTTGCCACAGTCACATATTTTTTTTGAATTTCAATTCCCGTAAAATGCTCACCCTTGCTCTTTGCAGCAAGCAGAATCGGAATTATCCCCGTACCGGTTCCCATATCAAGAACTCTTTCGCCTTTTTTTATATTGCAAAAATCAGAAAGAATTACAGCATCTATACCAAATCTGAATCCGGCCTTTGGCTGATATATATATTGACCATTCTGAAGATCATCCTTAGTTACCTCAATTCCATCAATCAACATATAAACCTCTTAATCTGCTCCGTCAGATTTTATTTTTCCATAGATTCAAGCTCTTTTAAGGCCTTTTTTTCCTCATCGGAAAGGCCCTCATTTTTTTCTTTTTCCTTTGATTTACTTCTCTTACGGCGTTTGAATTTAAGCTCGGCTACAGGATATTCTCTTAATTCCTTTTCACCGCCTTCTTCTATAATCACCTTTACAAGCTGCCTTAATACGTTTATATCAGACACCTCTCCCGTAAATCCATCTGCCGTTTCTACCTTTTCTCCTCTGCTTGGCAGCCTTGAATTAAGGTATTCATATGTTTCCTGTTCATTTCTCAGACAACACATAAGTCTTCCGCAGTTACCTGAAATTTTTGAAGGATTAAGAGAAAGGTTTTGCTCCTTAGCCATTTTTATGGATACAGGTGCAAAATCCGCAAGATAAGTATGACAGCAAAGCGGACGTCCGCATATTCCTATGCCTCCCATCAGCTTTGTCTCATCTCTTACTCCAATCTGTCTCAGCTCTATTCTTGTTTTAAATGCCGCGGCAAGATCCTTTACAAGCTCTCTGAAATCAACTCTTCCGTCTGCTGTAAAATAAAATAATATCCTGCTGTTATCGAATGCTATTTCTACGTCTATGAGCTTCATGTCGAGCTTTCTCTTTAATATTTTTTCAAGACATATTTTATATGCATTCTCTTCCTTTTTTTTATTTTCATTTACATGCTCTGTATCCTTTTTAGTGGCAATTCTGATTACAGCCTTTAAAGGTACAGTTATCTTTTCATCATCAATTTCTCTTGGTTCAAAGCTAACAAAACCATATTCCTGGCCTCTTGCCGTTTCTACGATTACATGCTCGCCCTTTTTTATTTCTAAATTTCCGGGATCAAAATAATATGATTTTCCTATATCTCTGAACTTGACCCCAACAACCTTTGTCATGCTTTCCTCCGTATATATTTATCAGCTTGTCAATTATCAGACATCGTAAGAAACAAAAGCTCAAGTACAAGCTCCGGATTAACATTTGCATTAAGTCTTGTTCTTGCAATATCAATTGCTTCAAGTATTTTCTGGATACCTTCATATGAGCTGACCTCAGCTCTCTTCTTGATAGCAGAACGTTCTTCCTTTAATACAACACCTTCATTGTCTCTCGTTGCCTTATAATACAGAACATCTCTGAACCATATTGTAAATACGTCCAGATAATCAAATATTTCGTTCTTATTTGATGATATTCTCTTTGTTATCTCTATTCTTTCAAAATTCTCCATCCCCTTGGAATTTCGAAGAATTTGAATACTTTCCTGCATTTTTCTTGCAAAATCCTCAGAAGATGCAATTTTTATTGCAGTTCCAATTTTGCCCATCGAAAGTGCGGCATAAATCTTAGCATAATACTCTGAAATCTGCAAATCTTTCTTAAGATACTCCTCTACAACAGAATCACTTAAAGGATTGAAGTTTATTGTATAGCATCTTGAGATAATTGTCGGCAGAAAAGCATTCATATTATCTGCAAGCAGGATTATTATCGCGTACTGCGGCGGCTCCTCAAGTGTTTTGAGGATAGCATTTTGCGCCTGAATCGTCATAAGCGAAGCATCGGGTATAATATATATTTTATATTTTCCTCCGAATGGTCTTATTGAAATATCATCAACAAGCTGCCTTCTTACCTCATCTACACCGATAGATCCCTCTTTTTCATGTCTTACGAATATTATATCAGGCTGATTATTGCTTAAAGCCTTTTTGCATGAAGGACAAACCATACATGGTTCACCGCTATGCTTCTCGCAAAGCATTGACATAGCAAACAGCTTAGCCATGCTTCCTTTTCCGCATCCCTTCTCACCGTTAAAGATATATGCATTGAAGCCTCTCTCCTTTTGAGCTGTCCTTTTAAGCATAGCCTTTATTTCTTTGTATCCGACAATTGAATCATAGCCTTGTTTTTCCATAATATGTCTCCTCTTATTGACAGCTTAATTTTCTTTTATATAACTCTTTATATTTGAAATACATTCATTAAGAGTTGAATTGTTTGAGAAGCTTTTATTAATCCCGGCATTTTTAAGCCTTTCATCCGAAAAATCCTCGCAGTCCGCTATAAATCTTCGGCATAACTCTTTATATGAAGGTTCAGCCTGCCTTTTTTCTCTTTCTATTGCTCTGAGAATTCTTATTTCATCGTCAACATCTATATAGAGCGGACAAATACTTTTATCTCCGAAATAATCCTTCATTTTTATAAATGAATCAATCGTTCCGATCGTTATATAATCCTTTGTACTGCCTATATCTATGCTTCCGTCATCTGCCGTAAAATAATACCAATCTCCGAAAATAGTATTATATACTCTTTCCTCGATTATAAGACCCTTATCTCTTAGCAGCTTCATATGAGGAATATCCGTAAAATGATATTCTTTTCCTTCTCTTTCTCCCTCACGCATAGGTCTGGTTGTATAAAGAATAATCGGATTGAGCTTAAGAGTGCTGTCATCTATAAGACTTTTGTATATATTGTCCTTTCCGCTCGCACTTTTTCCTATGAGCATGTATATGCGTCCCATCTCTTCCCCTTTTCTTTAACAAATCAAGACCTTACACAAGGCTTTGCCTTAGTATCATAATTTGACCAAAAAATAATACCGGATTGCTACGCGCGTTGCGCTCCCACAATCCTTTCGACCCTGGTATTATCATTCAGATTATAACATAAAATATAATTTAATTAAATTTTAAATCTGTATCCTACACCCCAAATGGTTTCTATATATTGAGGCTTTGCCGTATTAAGCTCTATTTTTTCTCTTATTTTCTTAATATGAACAGTAACGGTTGCTATATCTCCAACCGATTCCATCTCCCATATTTCCCTGAATAGATCAGCTTTTGTAAAAACCTTATTAGGATTTGATGCAAGAAATGTAAGAAGATCAAACTCCTTAGTCGTAAAGCTCTTTTCTTCTCCTCTTATCCAAACTCTTCTGGCAGATTTATCTATCTTGATATCTCTTATTTCAAGTATGTCATTCTCCTGCTTTCCGCTTCCTATAAGACGCTCATATCTTGCAAGATGTGCCTTAACTCTTGCTACAAGCTCACTGGGTGAAAAAGGCTTTGTTATATAATCATCTGCTCCGAGTCCCAGTCCTCTTATCTTATCTATGTCGTCCTTTCTTGCCGAAACCATAAGTATAGGAGTATTTTTATTTTCTCTTATACTTCTGCATATATCAAATCCGTCAATTCCGGGAAGCATAAGATCAAGTATAAAAATATCAAAATTTTCCTCTAATGCTCTTTTTAATCCGGCCTCTCCGCTGTTCTCTATGACTACCTCGAAATCCGAAAGCTCAAGGTAATCCTTTTCGAGCTCGGCTATTGCCTCCTCATCCTCAATTATCAGTATTCTACTCACTAAATGGTACCTCCTGGTATTTTCTTAGAACAAAGCTTATGATTGTTCCTACACCTTCTTCTCCCCCGGCCCATACTTTTCCGCCATGATCCTCAAGAATTTTCTTTACTATGGAAAGGCCGATTCCGCTTCCGCCTCTTGTAGAGTTTCTTGAAGCATCGGTTCTGTAGAATCTGTCAAACACCTTTGTTTGATCCTTTCTTGAAATTCCTTTTCCATTGTCTTCTATATCAATCTGGACAAAATCCCCTACATCGCGGATTTTAAGCTCTATCCATCTGTTAGGCTTGTCCATATATTTAACCGAATTGTTTATGATATTATGTATTACTCTTCTAAGCTGTTCGGCATCCGCAATAATAAGCGTATTTTCCTTTATGGTATTAACATACCTGAATTCGACCCTCTCTCTTTCAAGCTCAAGCTCAAGCTCATCCGCACAATCTGCAAAATATTCATTTACATCAAGCTTGGCGAATGTATACGGCATTCTGTTAGTATCTATTTTAGAATAAAATGTCAATTCGTTTATAAGGCGATCCATCTCATTTGCCTTATTGTATATGGTTCTTATATATTTATCTATTTTTTCCGGAGTATCCGCAACTCCATCCATTATTCCTTCGCAATACCCCTTAACTGCCGTAATCGGAGTTTTTAAGTCATGGGAAATATTTCTTATAAGAACCTTATTTTCGGAATCGAAATTCATCTTTTCTTCCTGAGAGCTCTTGAGCCTCTTTCTCATCTCCTCGAAATCAGAGCAAAGCTCATTTATCTCTCTGATGCTTTCATTGCCCTCTATCGTAAAATCGAGATTGCCGTCTCTTATATCCTGAGTTGCCTTTTTCAATTTCTTTACAGGCTTCGAAATTCCCATATAAATCCAAAGAGTCATACAAAGAGCTGTACATACAAGCACAATGATTCCTATTATGATAATATCGCTTATCATCCTTTTTAATCCCGGATAAAGCTTGTTCATATCAGAAACTATAAAAGCACTGCCCTCTGAGCCATCCTCAAATTTAAAATCCACCTGCTTGATAAGAAGATGATCATTTGTACGAATATTTATCCAGTCATCATTACTTGAAATTTGCTCTCCGTAATCCGGAAGTAAATTTGCTATTTTGCTGTCCTCATAATCATCACATCCATTAAATATTACCTCATCATTTTTTCTGATTACAAGAAATGAATCCTTTTTTTCAAGCTCCTCGTTCAGTTCGTCAAGATATCCCGTATTTTCTAATTTTGAGCTTTCTTCGATTGAGGTTTTTTCTAATGACTTTATTTCATCATCGGTAAGCTTTGATATAAGAAATGCATTATTATATATACCCTCACTTTTAAGCCCGTCTATGCCATATTGATTCAGGCTGTAATTTGTTGTGATATTATATGCTGCCAAAATTATTATTATAGGAATAATGCTTATTGCAATAAATGATATCAGTATTCTTGTGCTGAATCTCATTTTTCTTAGATTAGTAAGCTTTTTGAATACCTTCATTAAAACTCCCTTAGAATTTTATGTCCTTCATTTCCTCTTCTGATCCGACTATTGTGCGCTTTTCGAATTCCATATCATCTCTTAGTCTGAGACAGGTTCTTTCGCATCCGCAGATCAAAAGGACATCATCATATTCTTTTTTCATATTAAGGCTTTCAAATTTTATATCCGGATATTTTTTCTTTAGCTCATTAAATGCAGCTCCTCTGTCATATCTTGGATTGCAGCCTCCGCAATATTTTACAGCTATAGTCATCAGCTTTCCTCTTTCTCTTATAATAAAATAACGTTGGAATCATTTTCACATATTTTTTATCATATCAAAAAAGCCGGTGTAACTCAATATTCACACCGGCCTTCTATATAATTAAATTATTCTAAAAAATGTAATCTAAATAAAAAATTTCATTTACTCATAAAGAGGATGCTTCTTGCAAAGCTGTGTTACACCCTCTCTGATATAATCAGCCTTAGCATCAAAATCAGTACATGCAAGATAGATATATTCTGCTATCTTTTCCATGTCGTCTTCCTTAAAGCCTCTTGTTGTTACTGCAGGTGTTCCAATTCTTATACCGCTTGTAACAAATGTGCTCTGAGGATCATTCGGAATAGCATTTTTATTTACTGTGATATAAACCTCATCAAGCTTCTTTTCTAATTCTTTTCCTGTTATATTAAAGTTTCTGAGATCGACAAGGATAAGATGATTGTCACTTCCTCCCGAAACAAGCTTAAAGCCTCTTGCTATAAGTGCCTTTGCAAGAGCCTGACAATTAAGTATGATCTGATGCTGATACTCCTTAAATTCAGGCTTTAATGCCTCTCCAAAGCAGGCTGCCTTTCCGGCAATTACATGCTCAAGCGGTCCACCCTGTGATCCCGGGAATATTGCCTTATTTATCTTTGCCTTATACTGCTCCTTGCAAAGGATCATTCCTCCTCTTGGTCCTCTTAATGTTTTATGTGTAGTTGTTGTAACTACATCACAGTACGGAATAGGTGTAGGATGCTCTCCGGCTGCAACAAGACCTGCCACATGAGCCATATCCATCATCAAAAGCGCATCTACTTCCTTTGCAATAGATGAAAGTCTTTCGAAATCAAAGCTTCTTGGATATGCTGATGCACCTACTACTATCATTTTAGGCTTATTTTTAATTGCAAGATCACGGATATTATCATAATCGATCATCTGAGTTTCTTCATTTACTCCGTAAGGAATAAAATTGTAAAGCTTTCCTGACATGTTATACGGTGCTCCGTGAGTAAGATGTCCTCCATCTGCAAGACTCATACCAAGTACCGTATCTCCCGGCTCCAATAATCCAAAATATACAGCAAGATTAGCCTGAGCTCCCGAATGTGGCTGTACATTTACATGCTCTGCTTTAAAAAGCTCCTTAGCACGATCTATTGCAAGCTGCTCTACCTCGTCTACAAATTCACATCCGCCGTAATATCTTTTTCCCGGATATCCCTCTGCATATTTATTTGTAAGCACAGATCCCATTGCAGCCATGACAGCAGGGCTTACAATATTTTCGGATGCTATAAGCTCAATGTTTCTTCTCTGTCTCATAAGCTCCTTGTTCATTGCAGCACCAAGCTCAGGGTCTTTTTTAGATACAAATCCTATTGTGTCCATTAAATCACTGTACATTTTATTCCTCCTCGATTTCTGACCTATTGCCTCAAATTTAAAGGTTTGACGAAAATTATAATTGTAATTCTTAAATAATTCAACATTTGCATTTATTTTTTAATATTTACTATTGCTTTTCTTATAATATCTATAGGTATTACTAAAAAGGCAAGAAATACACATATTGCCCAGCCTGACGGTGTAAGAGCCTCAACACTAAGCACTCTTCCTCCAAAGCTTACAAATATAAATTGAATCACAAATATAAGAATAACTATATAAATAAAGCTCTTGTTTCTTCCTAAGCCCTCAAACGGATTCATATGCTCTGTTCTGGCATTAAATCCATTAAAGGTAATTGCCATCATAAATGTTGCAAACATAGCAGATTTTATATATGTATTGTCTACATCTCCAAAAATTCCTCTTACAGGAGAGAAAAAGCATATTGCAATACAGATAAGTGTTATATAAGCAGCACTTACAAGTATCTGTATATACATCCTTTTATTTACTATATTCTCGGATCTCGGAACAGGCTTTTCATTCATATATTCCTCAAGAGCCGGTTCGCTTCCATATGCTATTGCTATAAATGTGTCCATAACAAGATTTATCAAAAGAAGCTGTATAACCGTCATCATAACAGATTCTCCAAGCAAAGGACCTATAAAGCAGGTAAGAACAGCAGACACATTTACTGTAAGCTGGAATATAAGAAATTTTCTGATGCTCTTAAACATTGTTCTTCCGTATAGTATTGCTTTCTTTATAGATAAGAAATTGTCATCTAATATAGTTATGTCCCCGGCTTCCTTTGCAACCTCTGTTCCGCTTCCCATTGCAAATCCTACATCTGCCTTTTTAAGAGCCGGCGAATCATTTACTCCGTCTCCTGTCATTCCTACAACATAACCGATATCCTGTGCAAGCCTGACAAGTCTGCTCTTATCCGTAGGAAGCGTCCTTGCAACAACTCTCAGATTTGGAATTATCTTTTTAACCTCCTCGTCTGACAGGGCAGAAAGCTCTGCTGATGTAAGTGCTATATTTTTCTTACTTTTTATAATTCCCGACTCCTTAGCTATTGCAATGGCCGTTTCTTTTCTGTCACCTGTCACCATTACGACCTGAATGCCGGCATTTTGAACCTCTCTTATAGCATCTACCGCTTCTCTTCTTACATTATCTCTTATACTTAAAATGCATATAAGAGACAGATCCTTTTCACTGTCGTCATCTTTTTTTGCAACTGCAAGAAGTCTCATTGATCTTGCTGCCTGAGAGTCAATATATTTATTTATATCCTTTTTGCCTGAAAGCTCTCTTTTGTTTCCGTTTTCATCTATATAATGCGAGCATAGCTCAAGGACTCTTTCAGGTGCACCCTTTATATATGTTGCTTTATGCCCATCCCTTATAATAGATACACTTGAATATTTCTTACTTGAATCAAATGCATTAAATTCTCTTACCTCTTCCTTGGACATAACAAGATCAGAGGCTGCAAGAAATGACATAAGAGCTCTGTCTGTGCTGTTTCCTCCTATAACATTTCCTCCGCTTACCATAGAACTGTTATTGATCCCGATTCCTGTTGATATTTCAACTATCTGTGATTTTGACATATCAAGAAGCCTTGTATGCTTCTTCATATCTCCTGTTATAAGCTCAGTAACCGAAAGTCTTCCCTCTGTAATTGTTCCTGTTTTATCCGTAAATAGAAGGCTTAAGCTTCCTGCTGTTTCAAGACCGTTTATTTTTCTGACAAGAACATTGTCCTTTGCCATTTTTACGCTTCTTAATGACAGAAGTATAGATGTAAGCATAGGAAGTCCTTCCGGAACAGCACATACTACTATAGTTACAGCGACTGTAACCGCATCCATGATAAGAGTAATCCATCCATACCAGCTTGAAGGAGCTCCGTTAGAAATAATGCTTCTTGAAATTATCCCTATTACTATTGCTATGGCACCTATATATCCGAAAGCAGCAATCTGCTTTGCAAGCTTTTGAAGCTTTAGCTGAAGCGGAGTTTTTCTTGTGTTTTCCTGAACCTCTAAAGCAAGCTTACCAAATAGTGTATTGTCTCCTACTACACTAACCTTCATATATGCTTCACCGCTGCACACAACAGTTCCCCTGTACACATAATTTTTGTTTAGGAGATCCTTTATATCGTATTCTTCATTTTCCATGCACGGACATTTTTGTGCTTCCTCGGTTTCACCATTAAGAGCAGCCTGATCTACAGTTATGTCTCCATCTATTATCTCTCCGTCTGCTGCTATCCTGTCTCCTGCCTGAAGAAATACAATATCCCCGACAACTATTTCACTGACATGAACGAGCCTTACACAGCAGTCTCTTAAAACCTTTGCCTCCTGCTTGGCCTCTTCATCAGCCTTTAGAGATGAAGCCTTTCCTTCCTGCTTATATTCGCTTATTGCCGATACTCCATTTGCTATTACTATTGCAATCAAGACTCCGACAGGCTCGAACCACTCTGCCAGTCCAAAATAAAACATTATAAACTGAATGGCAAGTGCAGCTAAAAGTATCATTATCATCGGATCCTTAAATCCAAGCATGAATTTTTTTACAAGTGAATCGGTCGGTATCTGAGTAAGCTCATTGGAACCGTTTTTTCTCCTGCTTTCCTCAACCTCACCTTTACTAAGACCGGTTAAATTCATCTGCATACTAATATCCTCTCATATTTTTTAGATTCCAATATCATGATGTTGTAGTCAAAAGTTTTTTTTCCAAAACTGATACCGGATTGCTACGAGTATTATCATTTTCTAAATATAAGCTTTTTTATAAAGAAAAAAAAGACCTTGTTTTCACAAGATCTCTTTTATCGGAGAAGGAGGGATTTGAACCCTCGCGCCGCGCGAACGACCTACACCCTTAGCAGGGGCGCCTCTTCAGCCACTTGAGTACTTCTCCTCATGCCTGATTTAAGCATTTATTAAATTAGTCGCAACTTGCGACGAATTCTATTATACTAAATACATATAGAAATGTCAATGATAATTATTCTGTATATTCAGCATTTTCATTTTCATCACTTTCATCTTCATCTCTAACCTTAGCAATACTTGCCACATGGACACCTTCATCAAGATTCATTATCTTAACACCTGATGTATTTCTTGAAAGCTCGGATATACTTGAACATGTAGTTCTTATTATAATTCCTTGATCCGTTATAAGAAGAACTTCATTTTCTTCTATAACAGCCTTAAATCCGACAAGCCTTCCTGTCTTCTCGGTAATCTTATAGCAGCTTACTCCCTTGCCGCCTCTATGATGTGCTGTAAAGCTGTCAATAAGTGTTCTCTTACCCATGCCGTTCTCAGTTACACAAAGCACATGAGTTCCCTGAGTATCTATCTGCATTCCTATAACTTCATCATTTTCTGAAATCCTTATTCCTCTTACACCTGATGAAGCTCTTCCCATGCTTCTTACATCTGTCTCATGAAATCTTATACAGAGTCCGTTTGCTGTTGCTATAAGAACATCTCTTTTTCCGTCGGTATATTTTACCTCTATAAGGTCGTCGTCCTCTTTAAGAAGTATAGCTGTTATTCCGCCCTTTCTTACATTGACAAAATCCATAAGAAGAGTTTTCTTTACTATTCCATTCTTTGTTGCCATAAGAAGATATTTATTTTCCTCAAATTTTTCGATTGGAATAATTGCAGTAACCTTTTCTCCGCCCTGAAGCTGAAGAATGTTTACTATCGCTGTTCCTCTTGACGTTCTTCCTGCCTCAGGAATTTCATAAGCCTTTAGCTTGTACATTCTTCCTCTGTTTGTGAAGAAGAGCAATGTAAAATGAGTTGTTGTCATAAAGAGATCCTCGATATAATCCTCATCGATGGTCTGCATTCCCTTTATTCCTCTTCCGCCTCTGTTCTGAGTCCTGAAATTATCAATTGTCATTCTCTTTATATATCCGAGATGAGTCATTGCAATTACAGTATTCTCATTCGGGATAAGATCCTCATCTGTGAAATCCGAAGTATCTATTCCGATTCTTGTTCTTCTGTCATCTCCGTATTTTGCGGATATCTCAAGTATTTCCTTTTTTACAACTCCAAGCAGAATTTTTCTGTCGGCAAGAATTGCTCTGTACTGTGCTATCCTTGCCTCAAGCTCCTTGTACTCATTTTCGAGTCTTTCTCTTTCCAGACCTGTTAAAGCCCTAAGTCTCATGTCTACGATAGCCTGAGCCTGAGCATCTGAAAATTCAAAGGCATTAATAAGGTTTATCTTAGCTTCCTGTGTATTTGCGGATGCACGTATTATTCTTATTATTTCATCTATATGATCAAGAGCCTTTAAGAGTCCCTCTAATATATGAGCTCTTTCCTCTGCTTTGTTGAGATCAAACTCGGTACGTCTTCTTACAACCTCCTCCTGATGCTTAAGATAATATTGAAGCATTTGAAGAAGATTCAATATTTTAGGCTGCTGATTGACAAGAGCAAGCATATTTACTCCGAAACTGTCCTGAAGCTGAGTTGTTTTATACAGCTTATTCAGCATAACATTTGCATTTACATCCTTACGAAGCTCAATGCATATTCTCATTCCTTCTCTGTTTGAATGATCACTGATAGCGGTTATTCCATCCAGCTTTTTAAGCTTAACAAGCTCTGCTATTTTTTCTATAAGCCTTGCTTTGTTTACCAGATACGGAAGCTCTGTTACGATTATCTGACTTTTTCCGTTCGGAAGAGTTTCTATATTCGTAATGCTTCTTACCTTTATCTTTCCGCGTCCGGTTCTGTATGCCTCCTCAATGCCCCTTCTTCCCAGTATTTCAGCTCCGGTAGGAAAATCCGGTCCCTTTACTATAGACATTACCTCTTCAATACTGGTTTCCCTGTCATCTTCTACAATATTGTCAATTATTCTGACAACCGCATCTATAAGCTCTTTTACATTGTGAGGAGGTATATTTGTTGCCATACCTACGGCAATGCCTGTCGTTCCGTTTGCCAAAAGATTAGGATACCTTGAAGGAAGTATCGTAGGCTCCTTTTCCGTATCGTCAAAGTTTGGTATAAAATCCACCGTGTTTTTGTTTATATCAGATATCATCTCCATCGATATCTTGCTTAAACGAGCCTCGGTATAACGCATGGCTGCTGCTCCGTCACCGTCTACAGAGCCAAAATTTCCATGACCGTCAACAAGAGGATATCTCGTTGACCAATCCTGAGCCATATTTACAAGAGCTCCGTAAATAGAGCTGTCTCCGTGAGGATGATATTTACCCATTGTATCACCGACAATACGCGCACATTTTCTGTGTGGCTTATCAGGGGTATTGTTCAGCTCAATCATAGAATAAAGAATTCTTCTTTGTACCGGCTTAAGACCGTCTCTTACATCAGGAAGTGCTCTTGATGCAATAACGCTCATAGCATAATCGATATAAGAATCTTCCATCTTCTTTTTTAGATCGACCTCTTGTATCTTATCAAAAATAGTATCATCCATTGCCTTTATCCTTTAAATATCCAGATTCTTAACATCCTTTGCACGTTCCTCGATAAATTCCTTTCTTGGCTCAACCTTATCTCCCATAAGTGTTGTAAAAGTCAAATCTATCTCAGAGGCTTCCTCTTCATCCATAGTTACCTTAAGCAGTATTCTTCTTGCTGGATCCATAGTTGTCTCCCAGAGCTGCTCTGCATCCATCTCACCGAGACCCTTGTAGCGCTGTATCTTATTGCTGTTGTCTCTTCCAACCTCGCTTAAAATACTTTCAAGCTCATCATCGCTGTATGCATACCATACCTTTTTGTTTTTCTCAAGCTTATACAATGGCGGCTTTGCAAGATAAACATGCCCCTGCTTTATAAGCTCCGGCATGAACCTATACAAAAATGTCAGCATAAGCGTAGCTATATGAGCTCCGTCAACGTCTGCATCGGTCATGATAATAATTTTGTCATATCTAAGTTTTGATATATCGAAATCATCATGAATTCCTGTTCCGAATGCAGTTATCATTGATTTTATCTCTGCATTTCCGTATATCCTGTCAAGCCTTGCCTTTTCTACGTTTAATATTTTTCCTCTGAGAGGAAGAATAGCCTGAGTAGCTCTGTTTCTGGCAGATTTAGCCGAACCACCGGCAGAATCTCCTTCGACTATATATATTTCACAATTTTTAGGATCTTTATCTGTACAATCTGCAAGCTTTCCAGGAAGTGAAAGTCCATCGAGTGCCGATTTTCTCCTTGTAAGCTCTCTTGCCTTTCTTGCTGCCTCTCTTGCTCTTTGGGACAAAACGGATTTTTCTATGATAGTTTTTGCAATAGCAGGATTCTGCTCCAAAAACAGCTCAAGCTTTCCGCTGAGAAGTGAGTCTACTGCTGTTCTAGCCTCACTGTTTCCGAGCTTTTGCTTAGTCTGACCCTCAAACTGAGGCTCTTCTATCTTAACGCTGACAATAGCGGTCATTCCTTCTCTTATGTCCTCACCGCTTAGGTTGGAATCACTGTCCTTTAATATTTTATTCTTTCTGCCATAATCATTAAAGGTCTTTGTAAGAGCATTTCTGAAGCCTACTATATGTGTTCCTCCTTCAGGAGTATTGATGTTATTAACAAATCCATAGCAATTCTCTGTGTAAGAATCATTGTGCTGAAATGCTATCTCCACCATTACACCGTTTTGGATTCCCTCAAAATATATTATATCGTCATAAAGAGGAGTTTTACTTTTATTGAGATATTGAACAAATTCCTTTATTCCTCCCTCATAATGGAAAACTCTTTCTTTTTTCTCTTCTTCATTTCTAAGGTCTCTGAGTGTTATCTTTAGTCCCTTAGTCAAAAATGCCGTTTCTCTCAGTCTTGTTTTCAGAATATCAAAATCAAAAACAACATCTTCGAAAATCGTATTATCAGGCTCAAATGTGACCTCTGTACCGGTGAAATTACTGTCACACTCTCCTATGACCTTTAGAGGACCCATTGTATTTCCCTTTTCATAACGCTGGAAATAAATTTTTCCCTCACGGCATATCTTTACCTCAAGCCAATTTGAAAGAGCATTAACAACAGACGCACCTACTCCGTGAAGTCCTCCGGATACCTTGTATCCTCCTCCGCCGAATTTGCCTCCTGCATGAAGAATTGTAAATACAACCTCAACAGCAGGAAGTCCTGCCTTGTGATTAATATCTACAGGTATTCCTCTTCCGTCATCTCTTACCGTAATCGTATTACCCGGATTAATAGATACCTCTATATGATTACAATATCCTGCAAGAGCCTCATCTACAGAATTATCCACAATCTCATAAACAAGATGATGAAGTCCCCTTGATGACGTACTTCCTATATACATACCAGGTCTTTTCCTTACTGCCTCCAGACCTTCGAGAATCTGAATCTGCTCGGCTCCGTATTCTTGATCTACCCTTGTTTCCTCAGAATTCATAATTTCCTCTTTCTTGAATCGCTTGCATTTTAAAACTTTTTATCTAAACTGACTGTGCCGTTTTTTATAAAAAACAGCTTATCTATCTTTATATTTTCTCTTACAAGATCGTCCAGTCCCGTTCCTGTAAGTATTGTCTGTGTCTTTTTTATTTCACTTAACAGATATTCCTGCCTGTGAGAATCAAGCTCTGAAAATACATCGTCAAGAAGCAATACCGGCTCATCACCGGAAACGCTTTTGATCATCTTTATTTCTGACAGCTTTAGTGACAATGCAGCTGAACGCTGCTGTCCCTGCGAACCGAATTTTCGTATGTTGATATCATTTACCAAAATAGAAAAATCATCTCTGTGAGGCCCGATTGTAGTCTGCATAAGGCTCATGTCTCTCTTTCTTGCTATAAATAATTCCTCAGCAAATTCATTTTCATTAACGCTCGGTTCGTATTTTAATAAAATTTTTTCAGAAGAGCCTGTTATATTGCCGTGGATCGGCTGCATTATACGTGTTATATCACTCAAAAACCTTTTTCTGTCTTTTATCAAAGCAGTTCCGAAGAATACAATTTGCTCATCCCATACATCAAGTGTTGATTTAAGACCGGGATTTGTACATATATCCTTCAAGAGCTTATTACGCTGATTTAATGCTCTCATATATTCTGTAAGGTTTTTTAAATATATCGGACTTACTCTGCATAGCTCCCTGTCAATAAATTTTCTTCTGTCGGCCGGACCGTTTTTTACAATAAAAAGATCCTCAGGTGAAAACACAACAACATTTAACAGTCCAAACAGCTCAGATGCTTTTTTTATCGGAAATCCGTTAATGGCAATTCCCTTTGTGTTATTTTTGCGAAGATGAAAATCTATTTTATGGGTTATATTTTTTTTATTGAGCTTAAGCCTTATATGTGATTCATCCTCACCGAAATATATAAGCTCCTTATCCTTGCTTCCCTTGTGTGATCTCGATGCCGAACAAATATATATAGCCTCTATGATATTTGTTTTTCCCTGGGCATTGTCTCCGTATAAGAAATTTAAGCCCTTATCAAATTGTATTGAAAGCTTCTTATAATTTCTGAAGTTCTTACATTCCAATGATTCGATCCACATTAATAACTCCCGAAATCATTCAACCTTAACATCTGATCCTTCATAAGAAAAAACATCACCCTTATAAAGCTTGCGTCCTCTCCTTGTTTCGATCTCTCCGTTAACACAAATCTTTCCTTTTGCAATCAGCTCTTTTGCATCGGCTCCGTTTTCCGCTATCCCCGAAAGCTTAAGAGCCTGGCCTAATTTTATAAATTCATCTCTTATACTAATCTCTGACATAAAATAAATCCCTAAATTTTATATTGCTGAATTGAGTTATAATAAAAAGCCTCAATTTAAAACTTTTCTTTTAATCATCATAAAATATTTATAGGCAATATCAAATACAGATAGCTTTCATCTTCGTCCTTTATAAATCCCGGAGCTCGTCTGTTTAAAAGATACATTGTTATTTTTTCATCATCTATAACCTTAAGAGCATCTGTCAAAAACTTTGGATTAAAGCCGATCCTTAAATCATCACCCTCTTTTTCTATGTATAGATTCTCGTTCATTGAACCCATAGGTGATGTAACGCTTAATTCCATATTGCTGTCTGTTATGTTAAGAATTATCGGTTTATTTTCGCCTTCCTTTACAAAAAGTCCGGCTCTTTCGATACAGCCGATGAATTCTTTTTTGTCAACGGTTATCTTTGTGAGATATTCTTTCGAGATCATATTATCAATCTGGAAATAATCACCATCGATAAGCCTTGAATAAACAACAGTATCATCAAATGAAAATACAATATTGTTTTCCGAGAAAAAGATTTTTACAGTATCATCGACATTGTCAGACAAAATTTTTGATATTTCGTTAAGAGCCTTTCCCGGAACAACTACCTTAGTATTTTCATAATTACCTGAAAGTGAAAGCTTTCTAATCGCAACACGATGTCCGTCAAGTGAGACAATTCTGAAAACATTATTTTTTATTTCAAACATCTCACCTGTCATCAGCTTGTTGTTTTCAGCTAAATTCAAAGAAAATATTGTCTTTCTGATCATTTCTTTCAAAGAAAACTGTGACAAGGAAATAGAAAATCCGTTATCTATTTCAGGAGGATAAGGATATTCATAAGGATCCTGTCCGGGAATATTAAATTCAGCCTGACCACATTTAATATTGGCTATAAATCTTTCGTTAACGCTGATTTTTATCTCTTCATCCGGAAGCTTTCTGATTATCTCAAAAAATATTTTAGCATCAAGAGCTACGCTGCCGGGTTTAAGGACTGTTCCCTGAACAACTGTTTCGATTGCCATTTCATTATCGTTAGATAAAAACATGATTTTGCTGGCAGTTGCATTAATCAGCACGCATTTAAGCAGATCCATAGTAGTAATCGATGGAACAGCTTTAAGAGAAATATTTATACCCTTTAAAAGATCTGTTTTATTAAAAGAAAGTTTCATATGTGGAAAAGTCGCCTCCTAATTTGCGCAAAATAAAAATAAATATAAATAATTATTCATCATCGTCGTCGTAGGCAATGTGGAAATGTTGAAAAATACAATTTTGCATTAATCAGCAAGGAAAATCAGATATTGATAACCATGTTGAAAAAAAGCAAAATAAATGTTGATTAATGTTGGAAAAATAATAACTAACATTTTCAACATTTTATCAACGTTGAATACACAATTTATATGTGGATAAATTAAGATGATATATGCTTCTTAATTTGTTCAATATCATGCAATAAAGATGAATTCGGATCATTAAGCTGTTTATCAATCTTATCAAGCCCGTAAATAACCGTAGAGTGATCCTTTCCACCTAAAAATTTACCTATATCGGCAAGTGTTATATCCGTCATTTCTCTAAGAAGATACATAGTGAGCTGCCTTGGGTTTGAAATTTTATTGCTGCGCTTTGATCCTTTTAAATCAGCAATTGTAATTCCGTAATAGCTGGCCACCTCATCGATGATAACATCAGGTGTGATAACCTTATTTGCTTTTGGAGTAATAATATCTTTAAGAGCCTTTTGAGCAAGCTCAATCGTAACCTCGTGTTTTTCAATATTAGCAAGAGCAATAACCTTTGTAAGAGATCCTTCAAGCTCGCGAATATTCGATCTTACATTTTCAGCGATATATTCGGTAACCTCTTTGCTGACAAAAAATCCATCCAGCTCCTGTTTTTTCTGCAGAATAGCGATTCTTGTTTCGAAATCAGGACTTTGAATATCTGCCATAAGACCCCATTCAAAGCGGGAACGTATTCTTTCCTCCAGAATATTCATATCCTTTGGCGGTCGATCTGAAGAAATAACAATCTGTTTGCCGGCATCATAAAGAGCATTAAAGGTATGGAAAAATTCCTCCTGAGTAGATTCCTTGCCGATTATAAACTGGATATCATCTACCAGAAGAACATCAATATTTCTATATTTATCTCTGAATTTTGCTATAGCAGTATTATTTCCGTTTCTTATTGCCTCGATAACCTCATTTGTAAACTGCTCACTTGTTACATATAGGATGTTCATTGAAGGTTTATTTTCACTTATAAAGTGACCAATCGAATGCATAAGGTGGGTTTTTCCAAGTCCGACTCCTCCATATAGAAAAAGAGGATTGTATACCTGTCCGGGCGATTCGGCAGCAGCAAGTGCAGCTGCATGTGCAAATTTATTATTGCTTCCTACTACAAAAGTATCAAATGTATATCTTGGATTGAGACCTACAACATTATGAGAAGATGGCTTTTTTTCTTCAATCTCCTTTTTGGGAAGTATAAACTCGATATTATAATCAGCATTTGCAAATTCCGAAATAGCAACCTGCAGGGCTAATTTGTATTTTTTAGTAATATGATCCAAAGCCATATCACCCTGTTCGGGAGAAACAAGTATAGTAACTTTATCATCAGTAATTTTATCTATAGTTAAAGGTGCAAGCCAGGTTTTGTAGGATATATCGGATATATCATGTTCTTCCTTGAATTGCTGAAGTATAGATTTCCATTTTTCTTTAATAATGTTCATGGTTTTCCTCATAAAAATAAATTGAGAAAAATTTTCTTAACTCAAAAAAAACTTTTCCTTCATAAGTTTAGTATAAATCAATTTAATAATCAACAAAAAATTGTTTCCTAAATATTCATATGTTTAATAAAAAAAGGATAATGTGGAAAAGTTGAAAGATGTTTTTAACAATAAAATTAAAACTGCATTATAATAAGGAAGAAAAAAGATAAATTTAAGGGATTTAGATGTGAAAATAAGATGTTATCCACAAATTGTCAACAAAATGTGGATAACATGAAAGAAACAAAAGAAATATTAATCAACAGAAATGATGATTTTTTGCTTGACTCCATATTGCTTTATTAATATAATCGAAATGATGTTTTCTTCACAAGTATAACCATATCTATATGGGAATATTAAAAGGAGGGTTTACCACCATGAAAATGACATTTCAGCCAAAGAAAAGATCAAGAGCAAAGGTACATGGCTTCAGAGCAAGAATGAGTACAAAGAGCGGAAGAAAAGTTTTAGCTGCAAGAAGACTTAAAGGAAGAAAAGAATTATCAGCTTAATAACTGACCTAAAATAAAGACCGCATAAAAATGTGGTCTTTTAAACTTAATTAAACATATGAAATATTCTGAAAGCTTAAAGAAAAACGAAGATTTTAAAAAAGTATATAAACAGGGAAAATCAAAATCCAATAGATATTTGGTAATGTATGTGACAGAAAACAACCTTGGAAGGAACAGAGTAGGGATATCTGTCAGTAAAAAAGTAGGTAACAGTGTTGTAAGGCATCACCTATGCAGACTGATAAGAGAAGTCTACCGCCTGCAGGAAGAATATTTTCATATAGGATATGACATGGTTTTTATTGTAAGAGTAAATGCTAAGGACTGCACTTATAAAAAGATTGAGAGTGCAATTTATGATCTTTCAAAAAGCCAACATATATTAAAAGAAACAGAGGTTTGAAAAAATTTTCAAATCCGCTTTATAATGCGCCAAGCATTGAGAAAGAGAAGATTATGAAATATATTTTGATAAAAATGATCAGATTTTATCAGAAATACTTATCTCCGCTGAAGAGGTTTCATTGTCCTTATACACCAACCTGTTCGCAGTATGGTCTGGAGGCTATACAAAAATACGGAGCATTCAAGGGAAGTTTATTGGCAATCTGGAGAATATTGAGATGTAATCCGTTTTCCAAGGGCGGTTATGACCCAGTACCGTAAACAGTCATCTATCGGAGGATAAAAAGTGGACTTATTGTTAAGTAAGGTAACGACACCGGTTTTTGGATGGATCGTTCAACTTCTAGGTTGGGTAATAGATGGAGTTTATATTGTAATAGATTCTATCGGAATACCTAATGTAGGTCTTTCTATTATCATATATACAATCATCGTTTATATGTTTTTGTATCCTATAACAAGGAAGACGCAAAAATTTTCAAAGATGATGAGTTATATGCAGCCTGAGATTAATGAAATTAACAAAAAGTATATGGGCAAAAATGATCAGGAGTCCATGTACAAAAGACAGGAAGAAACTAACGAGGTATACAGAAAATACGGAGTTTCTCCTTTCGGAAGCTGTCTTCCTCTTTTGATTCAGCTTCCTCTTTTGATGGCACTTTATCAGGTTATCTATCATATTCCGGGATATATAGAAAGAGTAGCAAATGTATTTTCACAGCTTGCTACAAAAATCTTTTCAATATCGGGAGGAACAGAGGCATTTGTCAATTTCGTAAACAGCAATAATGTTAGGATAACATTCGGAAGTGCGCTTACGAAGACAAATGTTATAGATGGATTATCATCCTTAACTACAAATCAATGGCAGCTGTTAGCAAAGGTTCCTGAATTTTCAACAATATCTCAGTCAATCAATGAGACTGCCGCAAAGAGTGCAGACATAAACTCATTTTTGGGATTAAATATAGCAGAATCACCATTTGAAAGCATAAAAAATGCTGCATCAAGCGGAATGTGGTGGATGATAATAATTGCTCTTCTTATTCCTGTATTGGCTTGGTTTACTCAATGGATAAGCCTTAAGCTTCAGCCATCGGCATCCCAAAGCGGACAGGCAGGAGAAAACTCTATGAGAGCCATGAACAATTTCATGCCTATATTCTCAGCAGTATTATGTTTGACATTTTCAGTTGGTATCGGTTTATATTGGATTTCCGGTGCAGTTATAAGATCTGTTCAGATGATATATATCAATCGTAAGATGATGAAGGTTGATATGGCAGAGCTTATAAAGAAAAATCAGGAAAAGGCTGCGAAGAAAAACAAAGGAAAAAATAATAAGGATTACGTAAGTGAATCAAGAGTAATCGAGCAGGCGAGGACAAAAACAAAGTCATATAAGGGAAAATATACCAATGACACCTCTCAAGGTTATGATTACTATGAAGCATCAAAAAATGCCGATCCAAACAGCATTTTTGCAAAAGCAAATATGGTTCGCAAATATGATGAAGAGCACTTAAAGGACAAAAAGCCTAAGAAAAAATAATATTTAGCCGGAGGTTAGATTGAAAATGAAATTTTCTGTCTGCCTTGATGACATGATGAGCATGTCAGGAAAGAGGAAATTATGGAATATATAGAATTTTCTGCCAAAACGGTTAATGACGCAATAATGAAGGCAATGACTGAGCTGAAGGTTCCGAGTGACAGGCTTGACATTCAGGTTGTTACAGAGGGCAGCAAAGGATTTCTTGGCATAGGAAATAAGCCGGCCGTTGTAAAGGTCAAAGTTAAAGAGGAAGAGACTCAAGAAAAAAAGGTCGTTCCGAAGGAAACTAAAGAAGTAAAAGAAGTCAAGGAAAAGGCTGAAAAGAAGGAATCAGAGAAAACTGATAGACCGGATAAGCCTCAGGAGAAGAAAAATTTCGAGAGAAATAAAAATTACAAAAAAGACTTCAATAAAAAGAATAAAAAGCATCAGCCAAATGACAGAAGAGATGAGAAAAAATATGAGGCTCCGGAAAAGAAGCCTGAGATAAGAAATAAAGAAGAGATCGTTGTTAAGACAGAAGAAGAAATATATGTGATGAAGGAAAGTGCTTCGAAATTTTTAAATGAAGTATTCGAAGCAATGGGAATCAGCACAGAGCTCACTATGAATTATATTGAAAAAGGCGGATACCTTGAGATTAATTTGTCAGGTGAGGACAACGGTGTTTTAATAGGAAAAAGAGGACAGACTCTTGATTCTCTTCAGTATCTTACAAGTCTTGTTGTTAATAAAGCACAGAAGGAGTATGTAAGAGTAAAGCTCGATACAGAGGATTACAGGAGAAGAAGAAAAGAAACTCTTGAAAACTTAGCAAAGAATATTGCGAGCAAGGTAAAGAAAACAGGAAAAACAGTAGTTCTTGAACCTATGAATCCTTATGAAAGAAGGATAATTCATTCAGCTCTTCAGCCTAATAAGTATGTGGAAACATACAGCGAGGGAAATGAGCCTTACAGACATGTGGTTGTTACTTTGAAAAAGTAAATTTGAACTGTCGCATTAATTTTAGTGCGACAGTTTTTGTTAGTTAAAAAGCTTTATTAAGCTTGATGAAAAAGAGCTTTGATTGATATAATATTTTGATTTTATCAGAAAAGAATTTAAAAGTTATTTATAAAAGGGAAAGGATTGCAGTGCTGCTTTTATATGAGCAAATAGCGAAGAGGATTGCGAACATTCTTGAAAATTATGGTATGTTTTGATAACTTAGGAGGCTTTAGATGACGGAGACAATAGCTGCAATTTCAACTGCGGTAGCACCATCGGGAATAGCGATAGTAAGAGTTAGCGGCGATGATGCCATTGAAATAGCAGATAAGATATATTTTTCTAAAAATGAAAAAAAGCTTTCATCCCAAAAGGGAAATACTATACATTATGGTTGGATAAAGGATAAAGATGAAATAATAGATGAGGTTTTGGTTTCTGTATTTAGAAGTCCTCATTCTTATACGGGAGAAAATTCTGTTGAAATAAACTGCCACGGAGGAGTTATAGCTGTAAATAAGATATTGGATGCGGTGATAGGAGCCGGGGCAAAAATAGCTGCTCCGGGCGAATTTACCAAAAGAGCATATCTTAACGGAAGAATGGATATATCCGAAGCAGAGGCAGTAATGGATATAATCTCTGCAAAGAGTGAATATGCACTTCAAAGCTCGGTTAGTCAGTTGAATGGCGGCTTGAGCAGGAAAATATCAACGATAAGAGAGAAGCTGATATATGAATTGGCATTTATAGAATCAGCCCTGGATGATCCGGAGCATATTTCAATTGAAGGATACTCAGAAAAATTATACAAAATTCTAATTGAAATAATAGATAAATTAGAAAAGATCAGAGATACTTCAAAAAAGGGAAAATATATAGAAGAAGGAATAAAAACTGTAATACTTGGCAAGCCAAATGTAGGAAAGTCCTCATTGCTCAATATGATGTCAGGCAGAAAAAGGGCTATAGTGACAGAAATTCCGGGAACAACCAGAGATATAATAGAGGAAACCGTACAAATAGGAAAAGCTGCTCTCAGGATGATAGATACCGCAGGCATACATGAGTCAGATGACAAGGTAGAAAAAATAGGTATAGAACTGGCATGGGAAAAGGCTAAAGAAGCAGATCTGATATTATATGTTATTGACAGCTCGGATGTATTGAACGATAATGACCGGGAAATATTAAAAAATATAAAAAATAAGAAAGGAATACTTCTTTTAAATAAGATCGACAAGGAACAAAAAGTAACAAGAGAAGATGTATCAAATATATCTGACTTTCCTATAATAGAAATTTCCGCTAAAGAAGAAATAGGAGAGGAAGAGATAAAAAATACAATAGAAGAAATGTTCTTTGACGGTGAAATAACATTTAACGATGAAGTGTTTATAACTAATGCAAGACATAAAAGATTATTAGACGAAAGTATATCAAGTCTTTTGCTTGTTAAAAAAAGTATAGAGGACAAGATGCCTGAGGATTTTTATTCGATAGACCTGATGGGAGCAATCAGTGCACTTGACAATATAATCGGTGGAAATCTTTCGGAAGACCTCGTAAATGAAATATTCAGTAAATTCTGTATGGGAAAATAAGGATAAAAATATATAGAAAATATATAGAGAGCAACAGATCAAAATTATGTAAACCGGGAGAATGCTATGCGTGCTATAGAAGAAACATATGATATTGCTGTAATTGGTGCCGGACATGCAGGATGTGAGGCAGCATTGGCTTCAGCAAGGTTAGGATTATCTACAGTAATATTTACTGTCAGTGTAGACAGTATTGCCTTCATGCCATGTAATCCAAACATCGGTGGAACAAGCAAGGGACATTTAGTCAGAGAGCTTGATGCGCTTGGCGGAGAAATGGGAAAGAATATCGATGCCACGTTTATTCAATCCAAAATGCTTAATGGTTCAAAGGGTCCGGCCGTTCATTCATTAAGGGCTCAGGCAGACAAGAGCGAATATAGCCGCAGAATGAGAAGGGTTATAGAGAATACAGATAATCTTACGGTAAAACAGACCGAAATATGCGAGCTTATAGTTGAAAATGGAATTTGCAAAGGAGTAAAGACAATTTCCGGAGCAACTTATCATTCAAAGGCTGTAATTTTGTGCACCGGTGTGTATTTAAATGCATGCTGTATTTATGGAGAGGTAAAGCAGTATACAGGGCCTAATGGCTTAATGGCTGCAAACCATCTTACGGATTCGCTTTTAAAAAACAATATAGAGATTCTGAGATTCAAAACGGGAACACCTGCCAGAATAGATAAAAGAACAATAGATTTTTCTAAAATGGAAGAACAGCCCGGAGATGAAAATATTATTCCGTTTTCGTTTTCTACAGACAGAGAAAAAGTAAAAAAAGAACAGGTATCATGCTGGCTGACATATACAAATGAGAAAACACATGAGATCATAAGAAATAATATAGACAGATCTCCGCTTTATTCCGGGGTTATTCACGGAACGGGACCAAGATATTGCCCATCAATAGAGGATAAGGTAGTTAAATTTCCGGACAAAGACAGACATCAGATTTTCATAGAGCCGGAAGGATTATATACAAATGAAATGTATTTATCGGGTATGTCAAGCTCACTTCCTGAGGATGTACAATACGAAATGTACAGAACTCTCCCAGGTCTTGAGAATGCCGAAATTGTAAGAAATGCTTATGCAATAGAGTATGATTGTATAAATCCGATGCAATTGAAATCGTCTCTTGAATTTAAGAAAATATCAGGACTGTTTTCAGCCGGACAGGCAAACGGAAGCTCAGGATATGAAGAAGCAGCTGCGCAGGGTATAATAGCGGGTATTAATGCCTCAATGAAAATTTTGAACAAAGATCCACTGATAATAGATCGATCAGAGGCATATATCGGAGTTTTGATAGACGACCTTTTAACGAAGGAAACCAATGAGCCATATAGGATGATGACTAGCAGAGCAGAATACAGATTGCTTTTGAGACAGGATAACGCTGATCTCAGACTCAGAAAATATGGACATTTGGTTGGACTTATAAGTGATGAGGAATACAGTAAAACTCTAAAAAAAGAAGAAATTATAAATGAACAGATAGACAGATTGGAGCATGAATTTGTAGGTGAATCTGAAAAAGTACAGAATTTACTTTCAAAATATAATTCTACTTTGTTAAATGGAGGAGTTTCACTTGCTGAATTGATAAGGCGTCCTGAACTTTCATATAAGAAAATAGAAGAAATCGATAAACATAGGGTTGATTTGCCAGTTGATATCGAGGAGCAGATAAATATTCAGATTAAATATGAAGGATATATCAAAAGACAGAAAAAACAGGTCGAACAATTCAAAAAGATTGAAAAAAGAAAAATTCCTGAAAATATAGACTATGACGATGTAAACAGCCTTCGTATAGAGGCAGTTCAAAAGTTAAAGCAATTCAGACCTGAGAATATTGGACAGGCATCCAGAATACAGGGTGTTTCACCTGCGGATATTTCGGTATTGGCAGTATATATAAGTTCTAAAGAAAGAGAAAAGAATAAAAAGTGAGAGATTATTCGAAATTAAAAGAATTTCTTAAAAGCATAAATTATGATATAACTACAGAACAAATAGAAATGTTTGATAAGTACTATGAGATGCTTGTCGAAAAAAATAAGGTTATGAATTTAACTGCAATAACTGAGTTTGATGATGTAGTTGAAAAACATTTTATTGACAGCTTAGCTATATTAGCTTTCATTGACTTTAAAAAGATAAATAATTTTATCGATGTAGGAACAGGAGCGGGATTTCCGGGCATACCATTAAAAATAATGTTTCCGGAAATAAAAGCTGTACTTATTGATTCGCTTGGCAAAAGAATTAATTTTTTAAATGAAGTGAAAGAGACTCTTGAATTAAATGATATAGAACTGATACATACTCGTTCAGAGGATATTGCACATAATGAGACTTATAGAGAAAATTTCGATTTGTGTGTTTCACGAGCTGTAGCAGGTATAAATGTTCTTTCTGAGTACTGTCTTCCTTTTGTAAGGGTTGGTGGGATTTTTGTTCCGTACAAATCAGAAAATTGCAGCGAGGAAATAAAGGCAGCAGAAAAAGCAATGAAAATAATCGGAGGTAGCATTACAGAAAAAAAAGAATATTTATTGGGAAAAGAAAAGGCAAAAAGAATATTTCCGATAATAGCAAAGATTAATAAAACATCGAATACTTATCCAAGAAAAGCAGGTGTGCCTAATAAAAAACCTCTTTAAAAAACATAAAATAAATAAAGTTATCAACATTACCAACATAGTTTTCCACAAAAATGTGGAAAACTATGTTGGTAAAGCTTGTTTTTGCACATTTATTGTGATATTAGAGCCAAACGGTAGAAACTTTATGATGAAAGAGGAAATTTAACATTTGTATTCACCAAAGAAAGAATAAGTAGCTGTTTTAAGAAGGTAAATGGGCAAATCATGAATATTTTGAAAATTGCGGGAGCACAACGCGTGTAATAATCCACTATCAGTTAAGTTCAAAAAACTTTTAAACTAAACATCATTTCAAATATCATAAAATAATGAGTGTTCATATATACATTAAATATAATAGTTGATTTTAATCAAATATATTGAAAATCAAATAATAATTATATGGAAAACATTATATATAGATGCTATAATTTATTTCGTGTTCAGAAGATGTTTCACGTGAAACATCTTCTGAACAAAATATAAGTAAATAGCTTTAATGTTTCACGTGAAACATTTGATAATAACAAAAAGCTTATTATTTGATATGATGAGTTGTTAAATAACAATTAAATTAGACATTACGAATATATGCATGACAATTAAGTCTGATCAACTTATGAATATAGATTTTTATATTCTAGTATGGCTTACTTGTGTTTATTAGTTAAATTTTAAAATATAAAAAATTATATCTTGTCGGAGATGTTTTGATAATTGCTGACACAGTTCTTATATCGGATAATATTTTATAAAAAGGCAAGAAAAAGCGCTTCCTTTAGGCAACGTGTGTTTTTTTATGAGATGCCAGGCTTCAAGCCCGGTACCTAGCAAGGCATGTAGTACTGCATTTATATAAGCAAGCAGTAAATCGGATTGCAAATATCCTCGACATATTAGTGGTATTGGCGGAATATTTATTAAAGGTTTCACGTGAAACATTTTTTGAGGTGGAGAAAAATTGGGAAAAATAATAGCCATAAGTAATCAAAAGGGCGGTGTAGGAAAGACAACTACAGCCATAAATTTAGCCTCTTGCTTATCAGAGAATGATAAAAAGGTTCTTCTTGTGGATATTGATCCTCAGGGAAATGCGACCAGCGGATTTGGAATTGATAAAACTGAAATAGAAAATTCGATATATGATCTTCTTATAGGAAAATGTACAGTAGAAGAAGCGATAGTGTCAATGGAATATCCTAAAATAGATATTATAACATCCAATATTGATTTATCAGGTGCTGAAATAGAACTTCTTAATGAAGAAGATAAAGAACATATATTGAAAAATATATTAGATAAAGTAAAAGATAATTATGATTATATATATATAGACTGCCCACCGGCATTGAGCGTGTTGACAATAAATGCGTTGACAGCAGCGGATGCAGTTTTAATAACACTTCAATGTGAGTATTATGCACTTGAGGGAATAGCATTGCTTACGAACACAATTTCTCTTGTGAAGGAGGGACTTAACCCTGAATTGGAAATAGATGGTGTTTTATTTACTATGTTTGATTCAAGAACGAAGCTTGCAAATGAAGTTGTGGAAAATGTAAAAGAAAACTTAAATGCATATATATATGAAACAAAAATTCCGAGAAACGTACGCCTTGCAGAGGCTCCAAGCTATGGACTTCCTATAAATGTTTATGATCCGCGTTCATCGGGAGCAGAGAGCTACAGAAAGCTTGCAGAAGAAGTTATAAAAAGGGAGGAAGCCTGATGTCAGTAAAAAAAGGTGGACTAAATATGGGTAAAGGTTTGCAAAATCTTATCCCAATAGGGAAGGATGAGTCCACAGGAAAGAATAATGTAACAAATACATTTATAAAAGAGAAGACTACAGAATCAAAGGAAAAATCAAAAGCAGCTTCAGCCTTTGATGAACCTAATGAAAATGAAATAATAGAGGTGAAGATTTCACTTGTAATTCCTAATTCCGAACAACCGAGAAAGGAATTTGATAAGGCGGCTTTAGCTGAATTGGCCGAATCAATAGCGATTTTTGGAATTTTGCAGCCTCTTATAGTGCAAAAAAAAGGAAAATATTATGAAATAATAGCCGGAGAAAGAAGATGGAGAGCTGCAAAGCTTGCAGGACTGAGAAAGGTTCCGGTTATTGTTCGTGAATATACCAATCAGGAAGTGATGGAAATATCACTTATAGAAAATATTCAGCGTGAGGATTTAAATCCTATAGAGGAGGCAGCTGCATTTCAGCGTTTAATAGAGGAATTCAATCTTAAACAGGCTGATATAGCAAAGCGAGTATCTAAAAGCAGGGCCGCAATAACTAATTCGCTCAGACTTTTAAAGCTGGATGAAAGAGTTCAGAAAATGTTGATTGACGGAATCATATCGGTAGGACACGCAAGGGCTCTTTTAGGACTTGAAGATTACAATATGCAGTATGAGGCTGCAGCTAAAATTGCGACTAATTCATTGAGTGTCCGTGAAACAGAACGTCTTATACAAAATATGAAAAAGCCTGAGGCAGAGGAAAAAGAAGAGGACACATCACAGCTTGATACGGTATTTAATGAAATAGAAGAGCAATTAAAATCCATAATCGGATCCAAGGTTTCGATAAAAAGAAAATCCGCTGATAAGGGAACTATAGAAATATCATATTTTTCAACAGAGGATCTTGAACGTATACTTGATTTAATAAGAAAAAGCAGGGAGGATAAATAATGGATGCCAGCACCTCCTATATAAATGGAATGACAGGGGTTGTTATGTTTTTGCTTCTTCTTATACTTATAATAATACTTGCTGTTATTACTGTGAGTATGTCAGTAAGACTCAGCAGGCTGACAAAGAAATATCAGATGTTTATGAGGGGAAGAAACGGAGAATCAATGGAGTCGGTTTTTTTCGATAAACTGAGAAACATAGCAAGGATAGATAACAGAGGTGAAAATAATAAGGAAGATATAGAAACAATAAAAAAGCATATAAGCTCATCTTTGACTCATTATGGTATAGTGAAATACGATGCATTTGATGATGTGGGTGGAAAAATGAGCTTTGCACTTGCTATGATAGATGACAATAATACAGGATTTATTTTAAATACTATACATAGCAGAGATAATTGCTTTCAATATATTAAGGAAATAGTAAATGGAGAATCCTATATATTATTAAGTGAAGAGGAAATGAAGGCATTAAATATAGCTGTTTCTAATAAAGAAGAAGAGCAGCTGGTGTAGAAAATATAATTCAAGAAAAATATGAAGATAAAATCTTCATATAAGCTATTGTGATGCATTAATAGCATCAGGAAAGAGGAAAAATGTTAGATATTAAATTTGTAAGAGAAAATTCGGAAGTAGTAAAGCAAAATATTAAAAATAAATTTCAGGATGCAAAGCTTCCGCTTGTGGATGATGTAATAGCACTTGATAAAGAAAATAGAGAGATAAAGGGCGAGGTAGAGAGCCTGAGAGCTCAGAAAAATAAGATTTCAAAGGAAATCGGAAAGCTCATGGCCCAGGGAAAGAAGGAAGAGGCTGAGAATGTAAAGAAGCAAATAGCTGCAGACGGACAGAAAATAGAAGAGTTTTCAAAGCGCGAGAAAGAAGTAGAGGAAGAGCTTAAAAAGAAAATGATGGTTATTCCTCAGATAATAGATCCATCTGTTCCGATAGGAAAGGATGACAGCGAAAATATAGAAATACAGAAATATGGCGAGCCATTCGTTCCTGATTATGAGATACCATATCATACAGACATAATGGAAAGCTTTAACGGAATAGATCTTGATGCAGCACATAGAGTTGCCGGAAACGGATTTTATTATCTTATGGGAGACATTGCAAGACTTCATTCTGCTGTAATTGCATATGCAAGAGATTTTATGATTGACAGAGGCTTTACTTATTGTGTTCCGCCTTTTATGATCAGAAGCAATGTTGTAACCGGTGTTATGAGCTTTGCCGAAATGGAAGCTATGATGTATAAGATAGAGGGTGAGGATCTTTATCTTATAGGAACAAGTGAGCATTCAATGATTGGTAAATTTATTGACCAGATACTTGATGAGCAGGAGCTTCCGCTTACACTTACAAGCTATTCACCATGTTTTAGAAAGGAAAAAGGAGCTCATGGACTGGAGGAAAGAGGCGTATACAGAATTCATCAGTTTGAAAAGCAGGAAATGATAGTAGTATGTAAGCCGGAGGAAAGCAAGAAATGGTACGATAAGCTTTGGCAGAATACGGTAGATCTTTTCAGAAGCATGGATATTCCTGTAAGAACTCTTGAGTGCTGTTCCGGAGATTTAGCGGATTTGAAATGTAAATCATGTGATGTTGAGGCATGGTCTCCGAGACAGAAGAAATATTTTGAGGTCGGAAGCTGCTCAAATCTTGGAGATGCACAGGCAAGAAGATTAAAGATAAGAATAAATGGCAAGGATGGAAAATACCTTGCACATACTCTTAATAATACAGTTGTTGCACCGCCTCGTATGCTTATTGCATTTCTTGAAAATAATCTTCAGGCAGACGGAACTGTTAAAATTCCAAAGGTTTTACAGCCGTATATGGGTGGAAAAGAAATTTTAGTTCCAAATAAAAACAAATAAGTTTACATAAAGAGGAAATCTAATGCATAAATATCTCCGAGCAATCGGATTTTCTATGATAAATAAATCAGCACAATTGGATGCTTTAATTAAGAAAATAATAAATACATACGATACAAAAAGCATTATTGAGATGAAAGATGGAAGACGATTTGCTGAGATTACACGAGATTTTGCTCCGGATTTAGGAATATGCCTATGCGGAGAATTAGATGATAATGATAATTTTCAACCGGAGCATTACTTTCCATATCTAAATGGTTCTCAGATCAGTTCATCTGAAAATGTTATAATAGAAAGAAATCCGGATAAAGAATCATATATAGGCGCATGTGACGATATGCGCCTTGAAATGTCTCTCATTTTTCATTTGATAAATATTTCAGACTATCTGAAGCTCGGAAAAACAGAACAGGAAGAGCAAGGAATTTCTTCAGTAGCATTGTCGGCGCTGTCTAATGAAGGAAAGATAATTTTGCCTGTTTTCAAAAACGAGGAATATGCAAAGGATCGCCAGAAAAAATTAAAAAAAAGAAACGCTATGATAATGGCGGCAAGAAACGGCGATGAAAATGCTATAGAAAATCTTACCGTTGAAGACATGGATGTATATAACGAAGTTTCAAAGCGTGCATTAAGTGAGGATATATATTCTATAATAGATAATTGTTTTATGCCGTTCGGATTCGGAACAGATATTTATAGCATCATTGCGGATATTAATGACTATGATAAGGTAAGAAACGAAATGACAGGCGAATACATATATAAGCTAAGCCTTATGTGCAATCAGGTAGACATCGATGTATGTATAAATGAAGCTGATCTTATGGGGACTCCTGAAATAGGAAGGCGTTTTAAGGGAGTAATTTGGCTACAGGGAAATGTTTCGTTTTGAGAAAGGTTAAAAGAAAAAAAATTCTCATAGCTGATTTTTGGATTATATATCAGTTATTTGAAAAACATTGAAATAAGTCAAATTACAGATATAGATAAATTCACTCGTAATTTTTTGTAAAAGGTGGCAAAAGGTGGCTATAAAAATCTATGATTGACAGTTTATAAAAGAACTGATAATCTAATATATAGTCGCTGAAAATAGAACC
>CAVBHN010000002.1:0-112457 GCA_963595425.1 Faecalibacterium sp. CAG:74
TTCAGAAGACAAGAGAAGAAGGAACAGCCGAGACAAACAAATATCTTGGAATCGGAAATTTTAAATAATTTCAATATTTATAGAATTAACAATAACCTGTGTATAGGGGGCGGACGTTAGCGCCGCTCCCTAATTCAATTTGAAAGGAGAAGAAATGCGTTTCGGAATTAAAACAATAGATGATTTTGACGTAAAGGACAAGACAGTTCTTTGCCGTGTTGATATTAATCAGCCTGTTGACAAGGCGACAAATACACTTAAAAGCACAGCCAGAATTAAGGCATGTGTTCCTACAATCAAGGAGCTTTCGGATAAGGGTGCCAAGGTAGTTCTTATGGCACATCAGGGAAGTGATATCGAGTACAAAAATTACTATACACTTGAGCCGCACAGCAAGGTACTTTCAGAGCTTCTCGGAAAAAAGGTTGACTTTATAGAGGATGTATGCGGACCGGCAGCTATCGAAAAAATAAAGAGTCTTAATTCGGGAGATATTCTTCTGCTTGAAAATGTCAGATATATGGCTGAAGAGCAGACATTGTTTGAGTTAAAGCTCTGCCTTACACATGAGCAGCAGGCTCAGACGGTTCTTGTACGTAAGCTTGCACCGCTTGCAGACCTTTATGTATGTGACGCATTTGCAGCTTCTCACAGAGATCAGCCTTCACTTTGCGGATTTGAGCAGGTGCTTCCTTCTGCAATGGGCAGACTGTTTGAGAAGGAATATTGTGTTCTTTCAGAGCTTATGGAGTCACCAAAGCGCCCATGCACATTTGTACTTGGCGGAGCAAAGATAGCAGATGCATTTCTTATGATGAAAACTGTATTGAAGGCAGGAGTTGCTGACAATATTCTTCCAGGCGGTGTTGTTGCAAACATTATGATGATTGCAAAGGGAGAAAATATCGGAGAAGGAAGCAAGAGCTTTATCGAAAAGAATAACTATGCAGAATTTTTCGATGTAGCAAAGGAAATAATCGCAGAATACGGCGACAAGATTGTATTCCCTGTTGATATGGCATGGACAAAGAATAAGATTCGTAAGGAAGCAAAGGTTGGAGAAATTCCTTCGGATGTTGCCATAACAGATATTGGCGCAGATACAACAGCTATGTATCAGGATATAATCCGTTCATCTGAGACTGTATTTGTAAACGGACCTATGGGTATCTTCGAAGAAGAGCCGACAGAGTACGGAACAAAGGGTGTATGGGAAGCACTAGGAGATACAAAGGCATATACAGTTGTAGGCGGCGGCGACAGTATTACAGCTACTACAAAATATAAAAAGACAGATGATATTTCATATATTTGTACAGGCGGCGGTGCGCTCATTCGTTTCCTTACTGGCGAGGAGCTTCCTGTTGTTAAAGCACTTAGACACGGAGCTACAGTATAATAAGATAGAAGAAGGATATTGAGGCGTATATGAATATAGAATTTGGATATGGAAAGGGAATACAGACTGTAAATGTTCCTGATGACAATCTTTTAGATGTTCTTATGTCAAATCCGATGGAGCATGAAAGAAGGGGCAAGGATGCGGTGGATTATGCGCTTGCTAATCCTATAGGAGCACCAAAGCTTCATACACTTGTAGGACCTGATCAGAAGATAGTTATTATTACAAGTGATATTTCAAGACCTCTTCCAAGCTTTGATGTTGTTCCGTCGGTATTGGATGAGCTGTATAAGGGAGGCGTTCCCAAGGAAAATATTACAATTGTATTCGGACTGGGTTCCCACAGAAAGCAGACTGAAGATGAGATGAAGCATCTTGTTGGCGAGCGTGCATTTAACGAAGTTAAATGTATGGACAGCACTCCGGAAGATTGTGTTTCTATGGGAAAAACTCCAAGCGGAACACCTGTAGATATAACAAGAGTTGTTGCAGAGGCGGATTTCAGAATTGCTCTCGGAAATGTGGAATTTCACTATTTTGCAGGATATTCGGGAGGAAACAAGGCTCTTATGCCGGGCGTTTCAACACCGGCTGCCATTCAGGCAAATCATAGGCTTATGGTATCGAATGATGCATGCGCTGGTAAGCTTGAAGGCAATCCGATAAGAGAGGATATTGAGGAGGCCGGAAAGCTCTGTCCTATACATTATATTGTCAATGCTGTTCTTGATGAGCATAAGCATATTGTTTATGCCGCAGCCGGAGATGTTATAACAGCACACAGAAATGCATGTGCATATCTCGATAAAATGTACAGAAAGCCGATTCCGCAAAAGGCGGATATCGTGCTCGTATCGCAGGGCGGTGCGCCGAAGGATGCAAATCTTTATCAGACTCAGAAGGCGCTTGATAATTCAAAGCATGCAGTAAAGGATGGTGGAACGATTATTCTTATAGGTGCATGCAACGAGGGACTCGGAAGTGCCAAATTCGAGGAGTGGTTAGTAAATTCAAAGACATCGCACGAAATGGTGGAAAGAATCGGAAAAGACTTTCAGCTTGGCGGACATAAGGCTGCTGCAATTGCCATGATTCTGGAATATGCAAAGATAGATCTTGTATCTGAAATGGATGATGATTTTGTCAGAAGTATATTTATGGAGCCGAAGCATTCAGCTCAGGAAGCCTTTGATGAGGCTATGAAGGAGTATGGACCGGATGCAAAGGTAATAGCAATGCCGTTTGGAGGAGCTACACTTCCTATTTGTGAAAATTAAATAGAACAGTTTAAAATTCGGTATATATAATTGTATAACAAGAACTGTTCATAAGGTTTTAAATTCATAAAAGCTGCTGTGACATATATCTGTAAGAGGTAAATGTCCGGCAGCTTTTTTTGATAAAAATAGAAAAGAACATGATAAGAGAGTAAATGCAATTTGTTGTAAAAACAGCAATATACATATGCTTTTTATGGCAGAAAAAGCAAGAAAAAGATAACACGATACCCTCTAAATGTAATAATATGAACAAATAAGAGACTCGTCAGATAGAATTTATTGTGTAAGCGATGCGGCGGGTAATAAGAAGAATGAATTTTGAGGCGAAAAAGGAGGAATTAAAATGGCACTTAATATTTGCGGAGCACCGTGCTGCTGGGGAGTAGATGATATAACCAATCCGAATATTCCGAGCTGGAAAAGAGTTCTCAAGGAGGCACATGAGGCAGGCTATAAGGCTATTGAGCTGGGTCCAAACGGCTGGATTCCTACGGATAATATAGAAATGGTTTCGGATGAGCTCAATAAAAATAAGCTTTCTATTGTGGCAGGAACAATTTTTGATGACTGTTTATCGGATGATAATTTTAAGAAGATAATGGATCAGGTAGATGGTATATGCAAGCTTATAACAAAGCTTCCGCCTTTAAAGACAGAGGAGGGACAGAGGTATCCGACACCTTATCTTACTGTAATGGACTGGGGACATGATGAAAGAGATTATGCAGCCGGACATTATGACAGAGCGCCGAGACTTGACAAAGCCGGATGGGATAAGCTGGTATATCATTTTAGCGAGATTTGTAAAAAGGCTCGTGATTACGGGGTAAGAGCAGTGCTTCATCCACATTGCGGCGGATATATAGAGTTTTCGGATGAGATAGACAGACTTTCGGATGATATTCCTTCAGATGTAGCAGGCTTTGTTCTTGACACCGGACATCTTAAATATGCCGGAATGGACCCGGTAGAATGGCTTAGAAAATACAAGGAAAGATTGGATTACGTTCATTTTAAGGATATTAATCAGAAGGTATATGACGAAATAATGCAGGAGCATATTCGTTTCTTTGAGGGATGCTGGAGAGGCTCTATGTGTCCGATAGGAACAGGCAATGTTGATTATCCGGCAGTTAAGGATGTGCTTGACGAGATCGGATACAGCGGATATATAACAATAGAGCAGGAATGCGATCCTCGTAATGTAGATAAGAGCCTTGAAAATGTAAAGGCAAGCGTACAATATTTAAAGAGCATCGGATTTAAAATTTGATGATATATGGGCTTTTAACGGCATATAGATTTAAAATCTGTATGCCGTATCTATTGAAACAGAGGTTGAAGAAAAATGGCTTTTGAAAGAGCGGTTGATATGACATCGGGAAATCCGTCAAGACTTATACTGAAGCTTGCTGTTCCGCTTATGCTGACAAATATCGGACAGCAGCTGTATGGAATTGCGGATGCTGTAATTGTCGGGCGAGGTGTAGGAGTAGATGCGTTTGCTGCTCTTGGAGCATGTGACTGGCTTGTATGGCTTGTATTGTGGAGCGTACAGGGGCTTACGCAGGGCTTTTCGACACTTGTAGCAAAAAGCTTTGGAGCACACGAAACAAAAAAGCTGCATCAGAGCGTTGCTATGTGCGCGCGGATGTGCCTTTTGATAGGCAGTGCCATAACGGTTGTTTTTGTACTGCTTTCAAGGAGTCTCCTTATGCTTGTGGGAACACCCGGCGATATATTAGGCGATGCAGTGACATATCTTTCAATGATATATTTGGGAACGCTTATAGTTCTTGGCTATAATATGGCAGCAGCGATTCTGCGTGCAGTCGGAGATGGAAAAACGCCTCTTATTGCAATGGGAATTGCAGGAGGATTAAATGTCGGCCTTGATCTGCTTTTTGTCATGATATTTGGCTGGGGAATCATCGGTGCGGCAGCTGCTACGCTTTTGGCACAGTTTATAGCTTTTTTGTATTGCTTTATTGTTATAAAAAAATCGCATGTATTCAAGGCTGAAAAAGAAAGCAAAAAATGGAATACAAAAATAGCAAAGGAACTTTGCATGCTTGGATTTCCGATGTGTGTTTCAGCTGTTATTGTAGATATAGGAGGGATTATGGCTCAATCAGTCATAAATTCCTTCGGAACAATATTTGTTGCGGGATGTACAGCGGCAAACAAGCTTCACGGAACTCTTGACTGCTCGGCTGTTGCGATAGGATTTGCATCATCTACATATATAGGACAGAATTACGGCGCAAAGCGTATGGATCGCGTCAGAGAAGGTATAAGGAAGGCTACAGTTATAGCTGTTCTCATTGGCGGGGCTATAATGCTTGCTATGTTTGCCTTTGGAAGGCCGATAGTAGGAATGTTCCTGGCTGATGATGTGGCAAATGCGGCAGAGGCGCTCGAAATTGGCTATCAATATGTAATGGTAATGAGCGCAATGCTTATTGCTGCATACCTTATGAATCTGTACAGATATTCCCTGCAGGGGCTGGGAAATACAATAGCTCCGATGCTTTCCGGATTTTTTGAATTTGGTGCAAGGATATTTGTTGCCTTTGTTTTTCCTGTTTTTATGGGGCAGTTTGGATTGTTTTTCATGGATGGATCAGCGTGGACGGCTGCCGGGATATTCCAGATAATCTGCTTTTTTATCACATTAAGAAAAAAAGAAAAAAATAATTGAAATTATAAAAGAAGGGTCTGCCGCATTATGCATTTAATGCGACAGACCTTTTTTGAATTTTACAAAGATATCAACGAAAAAATGTACTGCTGTCAAGATGAAAATATTCTGCCAACATATCTATAAAGCTTTGTTCGCATTCGGAAAGCGGTACATTTTTCTTTTTTAACAGCAGAAGCTGATTTTCGGAGTCCTTTGCAGAGGTGTGGAGAATGGGCAAAATCTTAATAGCGGGTGACTTAAAGCGGTTCATAAGCCATTTGGCAACATAGGCAACAGAATCGGTTTTTAAAAGCATATTTATAGCCAATTCGGTTGAATTTGTAAAGAGTATATTGTCATTGTTAAAGATGGCCTGCTGATTGTCACATAAAAGATTTAATGCTGATCGATCCTCCATGTCTATTGCTATATTTGTGACGCGAAGGATTTCCTCGTGTGAGACGGCACTTCGGTGATAATACCTTGACGTAGGTCCTACGCAGAGCATCGGGACTGCTGTATCTAAAAGCTGTACGGAAAGGCTCTCGCTGCTTTTTTCATTGATCCAGGGCAGTGAATGACCGTCCCAGGAATTCGCAACAAGAATACCGAGATTGAACGGGCCGTCAATTACCTTTTGGGCAACATCACCTCTGTTGGTCTCGCTTATAACAAAATGGATTTTTTTATCGGAATTTTTTTCATAGCAGCCTGCTATAAGGTCATATAAGAAATCAAATTGCTGAGTAGCAAGAAAAAGCCTTGAGCGGATGTCAGAAGGCTTATCGGTTATGTTGTCATTTAGGGTTTGAACAGAAGCAAGTATGGAATTTGCATAATACAGAAAATTCCGTCCCTCCTGAGTCAGTGAAATTCCTTTGCTTTTTCTTATAAATAAAGTTGTATGATATTCTTCTTCCAGGGCTGAAATCGATTTTGTGAGGTTTGGCTGGCTTGTATACAGTGCCTGGGAAGCCTTTGTAATAGAACCGCATTCTGCTACCTTTACGAAATATTCTAATTGTCTGAAGTTGATTTTCCTCACCTCATCCCTTGTAAATGCAATATTAATAATTTGACGCTGTGATAATTATACAGAAATGCGTATTAATAATCAATAATATTGACTTAAAAACCGGTGTAATTGTGCTGTTTGACGGAATTTGAATAATGCATATTCATTTTTGTTTAGCAAAATGGATAACTAACAGATATTATACAAACGCGAAAATTTTAATTAAGATGTATTCATAAAACATAAACGAAAAATATATAAGAAGGGAGATGCATTATGTCGGAGTGGTTTGATATTTATCCTAAAGATAAATGGAGAGATACAGGATACAGTATTATGGATCAATTCTCTCTAAAGGGTAAAAAAGGATTTATAACAGGGGGCTGTGGCGGACTTGGCAGAAATGTAGCAGCCGCATGGGCAGAAAAAGGTGCGGATGTAGCATTGGTGGATCTTCCCGGAACAAAAAACAGATTGGAACCGCTTTGCAGGGAGATGTCGCAAAAATACAATTCGAGGGTAATTCCTATATATTGTGATGTGTCAGACCCAAAATCGGTTAAAAAAATGAAGGCAGAGATTCTGGATGCATTAGGAGATATCCATATTGCATATGTTAATGCGGGAATATGCATGATGGGTGACGATATAAATGTTTCATATGATACATGGAAAAAAACAATGGAGGTAAACCTTGACGGCATTTATCTTTGTGCGATGTCAGCAAAGGAGATAATGCTGGAAAAGGGACATGGCGGTTCAATAGTCATGACAGCATCGCTTTCCGGCTTCAATGCAAATAATGCATACGGAAACCCTACTCCGGTTTGTGCATACGGAACATCTAAGGCAGGAGTATATGAGCTTTCGAGATTTATGGCTGCAAGTCTTGCGGGAAACGGAATCAGAGTAAACTGTGTATCTCCCGGGTATATATGGTCCGGAATTCATGAAGGGGTAATGGATAAGGAAGGACATGATATGCTTCTTATGCCTGTTCCGATAAAAAAATTTGGTTTAAATGAGGATATTGCATCGGCAGTTCTTTTCCTGTCTACAGATGCTGCCAAATATATTACGGGAACGGTGATTCATGTTGACGGAGGCTATTCTGTATTTTAGAAAATAAAATGCCATCGATCGATGGCAGGAAAGGATGAATATGGGCAGAGTTTATATTGAGGATATAAAGGGACTTATTCAAAAGGCAGGAGATGTTAGACAAACGCTTGCAATGGCATGCTTTAGGAATCCCGGCATACATATCGGAGGTCCGTTTTCAGCTGTTGATATAGCTACAGCTGTTTATTTTAAGCATCTTGATTATGATCCGGATAAGCTGGATGATCCAAACAGAAATATATTTATCTTGAGTAAGGGACACAACGGAATACTTTTTTATTCCATATATGTAAATATGGGTGTTTATAAACCTGAAGAACTGTTCAATGGATACAATAATTGTAATGGTCCGTTTGGACCGCATCCGAATCATCATACGGTTAAGGGAATTGAGGTATCAACAGGATCGCTTGGCCATGGAATAAATTGGGCTGTGGGCTTTTCGATGGCACGTCAGGATATGGGAGTGAAGGCTCGAACCTTTGTCCTTCTTGGAGATGGTGAAATGGAAGAGGGATCAAACTGGGAAGGAATATTATATGCTGCATCAAAGCATATGGATGATATTGTAGCACTTGTTGATTTTAATCATGCGTCTGCATCCTTTTATACAAATGAGAATATGAGATGGGGAGATAAAGGCGGACCTGAGGGTATGGCTGAGTGCTACAGAGCATTCGGATGGAATGCAATGGTTATAGACGGTACAGATATGACGGCTATTGATAAGGCTTTATCCTCTCTTCCTGAGGTGACATATAAGGGAAAGCCTACCGCGCTTATCTGCTCTACGACTAAGGGACAGGGTGTCGGATTTATGATGGAAAGGCCTACAGCATGGCATATGGGCGGCTTTGATGACGAAACACTGAAAAAGGCACAGGCTGAAATAGCAGAATATACAGCGAAGAAATTGGCGGAGGTAGAGTGATATGGCAGGATTCTTATTTTGTGTCGGTGACATGGGCGATATGATGAACGCCAAGGGAACGGTCACCAGAGAAATTCTTGATATGTGTGATGAAAATCCGAAGATTGCTTATATAAATGCAGACGGAACCGGAAAGGGAAATGCTCTTGCAGATTATTCGGAAAAATATCCTCACAGAGTTTTTGATGTGGGTATTCAGGAGATGAATATGATTACCTGCGCTGCAGGCATGGCTAAAATGGGTTATATACCCTATGTTCAGACATTTGGACCTTTTTTGCTGTTTCATGCATATGATCAGGTTCACAATGATATTTGCTACAACGATTTTCCGGTAAAGCTTATAGGCACACACGCCGGAACATCATCAGGCTTGGGACCTACGCATAATGATATCGTTGATTTTGCTATATGTAATGCTCTTCCGAATATGACAGTGCTGGCTCCGTGTGATGCAGGAGGTCTTGTTAGGGCTACAAGAAAGGTTGCGGAATATCCGCATCCTGTATATATACGAGTGCCTAGAGGTGAGGAGCCTATGGTTTATCCGGCGGATTTTGATTATGAATTCGAAATAGGAAAGGCTATAGAGATAAAAGAGGGCAGGGATATAGTTATAATCGCAGCCGGCTCACTGGTATATCATGCAGTAAAGGCAGCAGAGGAACTACAGGAAAAGGGTATTGATGCCGGAGTTGTTGATATGCATACAATTAAGCCGATAGATAAGGCAGCTATATTAAAGGCAGCTAAATGCGGAAATATAATCACGGCTGAGGATCACAACATAGTAGGCGGATTAGGAAGCATAACGGCTGATGTATTGATCGAAGCAGGAGTAAGCTGCAGGCTGAAAAAGGTTGGCATACCGGATAGATTTATTCCGTTTGGATATCCGGAGCAGATATATCACGAGCTTGGGATGGACAAGGATGGACTTGTTAAAGCAGCGATCGAAATGCTCGCAAGGTAAATGGCAGGGGGGATTTTATGAAGCAGCTGTTTGTGACATCTGTTCGTGATTGGAAGAATAACAAGATGGGAACTGTGGATATAAAAGAGGTTCCTGTTCCAAATCCGGGTGATGAGGATGTGAGAGTGAAAATAGCTTATTGTGCATTTTGCGGTTCGGATGCTCATACATTAGCAGGTGATTTGGGTGCTTTTGAGGAAGGAACAAGGGCAATGCTACCAATGTCATTTGGACATGAATGCTCGGGAGTTATAGATAAAGTAGGAGAAAGGGCGAAAAGATACGGATATAAAGAGGGAGAC
Organism: Faecalibacterium sp. CAG:74; assembly: GCA_963595425.1. Lineage (GTDB taxonomy): Bacteria > Bacillota > Clostridia > Lachnospirales > Lachnospiraceae > Alectryocaccobium. Next base: position 9,709 of record CAVBHN010000002.1, read on the forward strand.
AGAGTTGTAATAAATTATGCAAGATATTGCCATGCATGCAGTATGTGCAGGAGCGGACATGAAAATCTTTGCGAAAATTTAGAATTCTGTATGAATGGATTTGCGGAATATGCAGTATATCATGTGAGTCAGATTCATAAAATAACGAATGCTTATGGGCTGAGAGAAGCAGCGCTTACCGAACCGCTTACTATTGCGATGTCGGCAGTAGAACAGGCAGGAGTTGGCTTTGGAAAGAGCGTAGCAATAATGGGAGCAGGCGGGCTTGGCCTTATGATGGTTCAGCTTTGCAAAATGGCAGGAGCTGCAGAGATATCGGTGTTTGATATAGTTGATGATAAGCTTAAGACAGCCTTGGCTACAGGCGCTGATCATATATTTAATACAAAAGATGCCGATGTATTTGAAAAGGCAATACAGGTAAGTGACGGAGGCTTTGACTGTGTACTTGAGGGAACCGGAAACAATGAAGCAGCAAAGCTGGCACTTAGACTTCTTGCGAGAAACGGAAACGCGGTTTATTTTGCAATGTACGGAAAAGCTCCGATTCTTCCTGTTGATATGCATATGGATTTGTATTGGAATCAAAAGCATATACATGGACTTATAATGGGTTCATCAATGTTTCCGAAGGCGATCAAAACCGTAAAAAGAATGAATTTTGACCCGATAATTCAAAAAGAATATCCGCTGTCTCAATATAAAGAGGCTGTTGAGGCTCTCCTTAGCAATAAATATGCAAAAGTAATAATAAAAATGAATGAAGAACTGTAGGAGAGGAGGAATGCTTAAATGGCTTCAAATTCAACAGTAAATAATTATGATAATCAGGCTTTATTCCATGGAGCAACAGCGGTAAAAAAGAAATTATGCTTTGCTTCGGGCGAGCTTGTATATAATCTGCCCTGGCAGCTGGTCAGTGTTTATCTTGCGTTTTTTATGACGGATATAGCAATGATACCGGCTGCAGCAACATCAGTATTGTTTCTTGTTGCAAGGTGTTGGGATGCTGTAAATGATCCGCTTATAGGATCTCTTGCAGACAGGACCAGAAGTAAAATGGGCCGTTATCGTCCATGGATGCTTGTCGGTTCAATCGGCCTGCTGCCCCTTTGTGTACTCTTGTTCTGGGCACATCCGGGTTGGCCGGAAGCAGGACGGACGGCGTATGGATGCATTTTATATATAGCAATTGTTGTATTTTCTACCTGTTGGAACATACCATTTTGTGCATTAAACGGATGCATTAGTCCATATCCGAATGAGAGAGCTTCGTTTTCAAGCTATCGTATAATGTTCTCATCTGCTGCATGCGGTCTTTCGGTGCTGATATTCCAGTCACTGATACCTGTATTAAGCGGAGAGGATGGAAATGTGATAAACGGATATGTGCTTTCGGCTCTTATTGTTTGTCTGATGGCAGTTCCTTTTATATTTACATCGATAAAAGGAACAAGAGAGGCATTTCAGCCGCCTGCACAGCAGAAATATACAGCCAAGGAAATGCTTAAGAATTTTACGCAGAATCCGCCGCTCCTCATTGTATGTATATCGTTCTTTGTATATGGATTCCTTAATTACGGAAGATCTGCGGTCGGAATGTATTACTTCACATATGTATGGGGAGATGCAAATCTCTTTATGATTTACGGAACATTTGTAGCTTTTATTTGTGCCGGTGCAGCATTTTTCAGCGCATTCTTTGTTAAGCTGTTTAGGGGTAAGAAAAATGCGCTTCTTATGACTTATGCGGCAGGCGCAATTATAAATATGATCTGCTTCTTTGTAACTCCTTCAAATTCGACAGGAGCAGTCGAACTTGGCTTCCTGCTGCTTACAGGTGTTACAAATGGTATGACAACGGCTCTTCTGTATGCAATAATCGGTGATGCTACGGATTACGGCCAATGGAAGACAGGAACAAGAGCGGATGGATTATGTTCGTCGGGAACAAGCTTTATGATGAAGCTTGGAGGAGCTATTGCACCTACAATTTTGCTTGCTCTGCTTGCGGCAACAGGGTATGCGGCAAATGCACAGACACAGACAGCAGAGGCACTTAGCAGTATGAATGTAATGATGAATTTGGTTCCGGCTATATTGTGTGCGGTTTCGTTTGTGCTTTATCTGTTTTATAAGCTGGATGATAAGCTTCATGCTAAAATTATGGAAGAGCTGAAGGAACGCGGACAGCTTATTATGAATAATGACAATATCGAAAATTCTTGATTTTCTGTTCTCTTGATGAGGTGGCGGTGCGGTATAACTGTACCGCCGCTTCTGTTAAAAAGGACATATTTGAGGAATTTAAAGCAAAAAATACTATAGAAAAATTAATGTTGAGTGATAAACTTAATGATGGGTAAAAACTATGGCTGAGGAAGATTGCAGTATAAACCTAATATATAAGCTGTCTGAGGATACAAGAATTGGCGATAGGACAATATTTGATATAAGGTATAGACTTGGAGAGGAGCTGGCAAAAAAAGCTTTATCCGATTTGAAAACCTTAGATTTTGATATGATATGTCCTGTGCCGAATACAGGAAAAACCTACGCCAGAGGCTTTGCTGATGCAGTGGGAATATCATATGCGGAAGCGGTTGTAAAGCTTAAGAGAACAAGAACTTTGCATATTAACGACAGCAAAAAGCGAAGAAGCATAATAAAGAGTGTTATTGATATACCGGAAAATGAAATTGAAGGAAGAAAAATATGCCTAATAGACGAGGCAATATTTACAGGAATGACGCTTAAAATTGTATGTGAAGCGTTAAGAGGCAGGGGAGCGGCAAATATATCTGTATTGATACCGACGCCAATGTGTATAGGTAAATGCCGATATAACAATTTTCGCGAAAAGAATATGCTTTTGGGAATAATGAATATTAATGAGGCGTGCAGCTTTTTGGGCGCAGACAGATTGATATTTCAAAGCAAAAGAGCTTTTGAACAGATTATTACAAATAGCGGGATGAGTTGTACAGACTGCTTTAAATGAGGCAAATAAATGTGTTTAATGAAAGGAGACTTTTTTTATTATGAAATCAGACAACAAAACAATTGAACTTAATGCGGCAAAGGCACGACTTTTGGCGGTAAAGATGGTTCATGATGCAGCATCGGGACATCCGGGCGGATCTTTATCATGTATTGACATTATTACTGCATTGTATTTTGGCGAGATGAATATAGATCCTAGTGATCCTTCAAAGCCTGACAGAGACAGATTTGTAATGTCAAAGGGACATTGCTCGCCGGCAGTTTATTCTATATTGGCTTTAAGAGGCTTTTTCCCTGTTGAAAGACTTGCGGAATTCAGAAGAATAGATTCGCATATGTCGGGTCATGTAGAAATGAGCATACCGGGCGTTGATATGTCTACGGGTTCCCTTGGACAGGGTATATCTGTGGCTGCGGGAATGGCTCTTGCAGCAAAGAAAAGCGGTAAGAATTTTAGAGTTTATTCGGTATTAGGCGACGGTGAAATAGAAGAGGGTCAGGTCTGGGAAGCAATGATGGCAGCAAATAAATACAAATTAAATAATTTGTGTGCCATTGTTGATGTAAACGGACTTCAGATTGACGGACCTACAAATGAGGTTATGCCGAGTGAACCGCTTGATAAGAAATTTGAAGCATTTGGTGCAAATGTTATAAAAATTGACGGACATGACATTGCACAGATCAAGGATGCGCTGGATAAGGCAAGAGAATGTACGGATAAGTATACTGTAATTCTTGCCAAGACGGTTAAGGGCAAGGGTGTATCATTCATGGAAAATCAGGTTGGATGGCATGGAAAGGCACCTAATGATGAGGAATATGCAAAAGCAAAGACAGAGCTTGAGGCGAAGCTTAAGGAACTGGAGGGCTGATACAATGGGAGATAAAATAGCAACAAGAGAGGCATATGGAAAGGCGATTGCCGAGCTTGCAAATAAATATAAGGATGTTGTGGTTTTTGATGCGGACCTTGCAGCTGCTACCATGACGAAATATTTTCGCGCAGAGCATCCTGACAGATTCTTTGATATGGGAATTGCAGAGGCAAATATGCAGGATATGGCAGCAGGAATGGCAGCCTGTGGCTATAAACCGTTTACACATACTTTTGCAATGTTTGCATCAGGAAGAAGCTGGGAGCAGGTAAGAAATTCGATCTGCTATCCAAGACTTAATGTAAAGGTTATAGGCTCACACGGAGGCTTGTCTGTAGGAGAGGACGGAGCTACACATCAGTGTATTGAGGACTTTGCACTTATGAGAGCAATTCCGGGAATGACTGTATTGTGTCCGTGTGATGCATATGAAATGAAGCAGGCTGTAGAGGCACTTATCAATTTTGAGGGTCCTGCATATATGAGACTTGGCAGACTGCCTGTGGAGACAGTTACTGATTCTATTGACAACTATAAATTTGAAATAGGAAAGGGCGTCCAGATAAGAGATGGCAAAGACGTAACTGTTATTGCAAACGGAATGCTCGTTCAGGAAGCAATTAAGGCTGCAGATATTCTAAAGGAAAAGGGAATAGAAGCAAGAGTTATCGATATGCATACAATAAAGCCTATAGATAAGGATATAATTGCCAAGGCTGCAAAGGAAACAGGAGCAATAGTTGTTTCTGAGGAGCACAATATAATTGGAGGCTTAGGCGAGGCAGTTGCTTCATTCTGTTCTGAAAATTGTCCTGTTCCGGTTATAAGACATGGAGTTAATGATGAATTCGGACGAAGCGGAAAAGCACCATTACTGCTTAAGGAATACGGAATATGCGCGGAAGGTATTGTGGAAAAGGCTGAAAAGGCAGTTCAGCTCAAGAAATGAAATTATATCAACAAACAGCGCGTAACTGTGCAAAGTGTTTGATTAACGCGCTGCAACGGTAAAAGAATATAGACATTATATACATAAAGTGCTATAATACCTTTGATTTTGATTAGAGTGAATTTACAAATTATTCTGATCTGTTATGCAAAATATAAAGGAGTAGCAAATGATGAAGAAACTTAAAGTGGGTATTATAGGGGTAGGAACACTTGGCTATGAGCATGCATGCAATATAGCAAATCGTGTTCCGGGAATGGAGCTCGTTGCTATTTGTGACGGTAATCTTGCACGTGCAAAAGAGGTGGCAGATGAGCTTGGCGTTGCAGATGTTTATGATGATCCAAAGGCAATGTGCGCAGATCCTAATATTGAGGCTGTCGCTATTGTTACAGGAACAGCTGCACATGTAGATATGATACGTATAGCTATGGAAGCCGGAAAACACGTATTTTGTGAGAAGCCGCTTGCTGAAACCGTAGAGAAATGTAAGCAGGCAGAAGAAATAATAGCAGCACATCCGAATCAGGTATTTATGCTCGGATTTATGAGAAGATTTGATAAATCCTATCGTATTGCAAAGCAAAAGATAGAAAATGGTGATATCGGAGATATTGTTCTTGTACGTTGCTATTCACAGGATCCTATATCTATTATAGAGAGAAATCTTGAGTATGCGCCGCGCTCGGGCGGACAGTTTATTGATATGTCTATTCATGATATAGATCTTATCAGATGGCTTACAGGTTCAGAGCCGAAGAATCTCTGGGCCATCGGAGGATGCTACGAATTTAAGCAGTATAAGGATTGGGACGACGGAGACAATGTATCCTGCCTGATGCAGCTTGAAAATGAGTGTATGGCATTTATGTTTGCCGGCAGAGCTGCAGCACACGGCTCAGCCGTTGAAACAGAAATCGTAGGTACAAGAGGAACTCTTAGAATTGCAGCGGTTCCTACCGATTCAATGCTTGAGGTTATGAGTGAGCATGGAGTATGTCGTGAATGTTATCAGACATTTATTGCACGATGGCATGATGCATATGTTACAGAAATGGAAGTATTTTGTGACTATGTTGCTAAAAATGCAGGCACAACTGCTACACCGAATGTATTTGATGGTACAAAGTCTACCAACATTGCATTTAAATGTAAGGAATCATTCCTTAAAAACGAAAAGCTTACACTTGAATAATCGGTGTTAAGGATTTTGGTGTATATGTATCAAAAAAGGCAGCATTGCAGCGATGGGTTAAACCAAAGCGGCAATGCTGCTTTTAATATGGCGTAAGATAAGAAAAAAGGGCGATGCACCAAAGCGCATCGTCCTTTAAATATCTGAAGTATATTAGTTCTTTTTAGCGTTCTTTCTCATATCGAGTACAACGGCGATGATGATGATCGCACCTTTAACAACCTGCTGCCAATAAGCGTTTACGCCTAAGAGAAGCATGATGTTCTTAACAACGCCGAGGATGAAGATACCTGCGATAACGCCTGTGATCTTAGCAACACCACCGGTCTGAGATGTACCACCGATAGTACATGCTGCAATAGCATCAAGCTCGTAGTTAAGACCTGAAGAAGAGTTGCCGGCACCTGAACGAGATGCAAGGAGAACTCCGCCCATGCCTGCACAAAATGCAGCCCATACATAAACGATAACCTGATTCTTTTCAACCTTGATTCCGGCTGCTCTTGCGGCCTGCTCATTTCCGCCGATAGCGAATATATTTTTACCGAATCTTGTATAATTAAGCATAAATCCACTAACGATAATGAAGATAGCGAATATGATTATGATCATCGGTATTGGTCCGACATAGCCCTGTCCTAAGAATTTGAAGTCATCCTTAAGCTCAGGAACCGGATATGCGTTGGTATAAATCTGAGCTGCAGCTCTTACGATAAGCTGTGTACCAAGTGTAGCGATAAAAGGCGGAATCTTTGTATATGCAACAAGAAGTCCGTTTAAAAGACCGAAAGCTACACATGCGGCAATTGCAATAATAATACCTACGATCGGAGGAAGATCAAGTCCCGGATACATTGCTCCGCTGTAGGTTGATTTCTGTACAAAGGAAGCACATATACAGGAAGCAAATGCTACCATCGAACCTGCTGAAAGGTCAATACCCTTTGAAAGAATACACCACATAGCACCGGCACAGAGAACACCGATAATAGATTCGGTTGTTGCAACAGATATAAGGTTGCTTGGTGTTAAAAAGTTACGTGAAACAATTGCTGCAATAACTATAATTGCGATTAAAACGACCCAAATCGTATTATCCTTAAAGATTTTCTTTCCTTTACTCAAAGTGATCCCTCCCTTAAATACCTGTAGCGTATCTCATAATGGTTTCCTGAGAGAATTCCTCTCTGTTCAGGACACCTGTAACATCGCCTTCATGCATGACAACTATTCTATCTGACATTCCCATAACCTCGGGCATTTCCGATGAAATCATGATAACTGCCTTACCTTGTCCTACCATCTGTGACAGCAGAGCATGGATTTCGGCCTTAGCACCTACATCGATACCTCTTGTCGGCTCGTCAACTATCATGATATCAGGATTGTTAAGAAGACATCTTGCAATAAGTACCTTCTGCTGGTTACCACCTGAAAGATTCATGATAAGCTCATCATTGCTTGGCGTTTTTACATTAAGCTTTTCAACATATTCATTGACATCTGCATTTATCATTGAATAGTTTAAAGGAGTTCCGTATTTTTTGAGACATGATACGATAACGTTTTCTTTTATAGGACGGACTCCGATAATACCGTTAGAACGTCTGTCCTCGGATAACATACAAATTCCGTTTGCAATAGCTTCTGACGGATTGTTGATATTAATTTGTTTGCCATCCTTTTCAATCTTTCCGCTTGTGACTTTTCTAAGACCGAAAATAGCTTCCATTGTTTCGGTTCTTCCGGCACCTACAAGTCCGGCAAATCCGAGGATTTCTCCTCTGTGAAGCTCAAAAGAAACGTTCTTAACAAGCTTTCCGGCATTGAGATCAGTTACCTTAAGGATAACGTCACCTATAGGACATTCAACCTTTGGGAACATGTTGCCGACCTGACGGCCAACCATTTTGGATACAAGATCGTCCATATTTGTATCGGAAACGTTCATTGAATCAACGAATTTTCCGTCACGGAAAACAGTTACCTCATCACAAATTGTAAATATTTCATCCATTTTATGGGAAATATATATTATTGCAACATTTTTGGATTTAAGATCCTTAATAATATCAAAAAGATGCTCTGTTTCTCCTGCTGTAAGAGAAGATGTAGGCTCATCCATGATAACAATTTTTGAATCATAGGAAACTGCCTTTGCGATTTCTACCATCTGCATCTGAGAAACAGTAAGGTCGCGCATCATAGTATCCGGGTTAATATCGACTTTAAGTTTTTTGAAAAGTTCAAGTGTGTCAGTACGCATTTTGGCATGGTCTACTACGATTTTGTTCTTCATAGGCTGCCTGCCAAGCCATACGTTTTCGGAAACGCTCCTGTCAAGGACAGGGCTTAATTCCTGATGAATCATTGAGATTCCGTTATTTAGTGCTTCAAGAGTAGTGTTGAAGTTTATTTCTTTACCATCATAGATTATTTTTCCGGCATTGCGGTGATATATACCGATAAGGCATTTCATAAGGGTGGATTTACCGGCTCCGTTCTCACCCATGAGGGCGTGTACGGTTCCCGGTCGAACCTTAAGTTGTACTCCGTTAAGAGCTTTAACACCGGGGAATTCTTTGACGATATCGGTCATTTCCAAGATATAATTGCTCAAATTATTCACTCCTATCTGTCAATGTTCGGTCTCTTTCGAAAATTAATCACCGTCCCGTTTTAGAGGACGGTGACTAATCTGTCAGTTTATTTAATTAATGATTTGCGAACTTGATTATTCGTACATAGCCTGAGCTTCTTTTACATTGTCAGCGGTAATAGGCTGAGCCTCTGTTGAATATACAAATGTATCATCGCATCCCTCAGGAGTTGTTCCTGCAAGGAGATCCTGTACACAGTCAACTACGATCTGACCCTGAACTGTTGGGTTCTGGTTAACTGTCATCTTAAGAGTTCCGTCAACGATAGCCTTTAAGCCTGTTTCTGTTGCGTCGATACCAACGATCGGGAAGTCAATATCAATGCCTGAAGCTGTACAGCCTTCGATAACACCAAGTGCCATTTCGTCGTTGTTTGAGCATACAAAGTCAAATTCTGCACCTGTTCCTGCAAACTGAGTGAACTTATCCATAGCTTTTGTTCTATCCCATTCAGCTGTATCTTCGAATACCCAGTTTACCTTGTAGCCGGCTGCCTCAAGAGCATCTTTAGCACCCTGTGTACGGTCTGTAACTGACTGCTGACCAAGAACACCCATGAACATCATTCCGTTAAGCTCTGTTTTTCCGGAATCTTTGAAATATTCTGCAAGCCATTCACCCTGAGCTTTTCCTGCATCATACTCTGCCATTCCTACGTAAATTGTCTGCTTTCCATCAAGACAAGCTGTATCTGTAACCATACGGTTGAAGAATATGACCTTCATATCACCTGCAGCGTCAATAGCTTCCTGATAGGAATCGTTGCTTGCAAGTCCGACTACAACAGCATCAAAGCCGTTGTTTTTAAATGTTTCGATCTGAGATAACTGAGTCTGAATATCTTCTTTGGCTTCAACAACCTGAGTTTCGATTCCGGCTGTTTTGGCTGCATCTGTAGCTCCGAGCTCAAATGTTGTCCAATACTGGTCACGAGTTGGAAGACATAATCCAAGTTTGATGTCTCCACTTGCTGTACTGGTTGATTCTGCTGAAGAAGCTGAGCTTGCTGAAGAAGCTGAAGAAGCTGAGCTTGCTGAAGAAGCTGAACTTGCTGAAGAAGCAGATGAATTGCCTCCGCCACCACATCCTACAAGACCTGCAACCAAACCGAGTGATAATACTGCTGCTGCGATTTTTTTCATTCCATTTCCTCCTTTAATGACAAGATTGTGCGATATTCACAAAAGAATACGCTGTCGCTTAGTGTTTATTATTATAAGTGCTGAAGGAGGATGTTTCAACCTAATTTCTAAAATTAAAATAAAATCGTATAAATGTTATAGAAGCAGGTGATGTGACTTGTATAAAATTGCTAAGAAAATTCGAATGTTGACAGTATTGAAAAACAATAAATAACAAATGCGTAAGTTAAAAAACAATTTTAGAAAAAATGTGCAATATTACTAAGTGACATGGATAGAAGATATAAAAAAAGTATTTTATAACAAAATTCCTGGGTCCCGGAAGGTTGTTATACAGCAAAATAGGAACTATAGCCAGGTAGGCGCCGGGCGTTTCATACGCGAAAGTAAGCAGTGTACATGAAAGAAAAGAAGAAACATATAGATTTGACCAATGAAATTTATAGAAAATTGCTATGAGTGCGATTGCACAAAAATCATAATCAAGGTGTAAGAGCCAGGCTGCAAGCATAAAAATAACGGTTATTGCGGTCTGATGTAGGATTTGATAACTGATTGGTTCGATATTTAAAATACAAAGCAGCAAAACACCTGCAAAGATAGAAAATAATATATTCTGATCATTTGGATAAAACAATGTATTGTATTTTGCCAGGTCATAAAATGGCTCTGATATAATTGCAAAGATAAGAATATGTCTAAGATAGATTCTCCTGTTTCTTGTGTGAAAAAATGCTTCACAGGCAAGAAAGGCAAAAATGGGCATTGCTGTTCTTCCTACGGTCATTCTTAACACATAGGCTGCGGTGCTGCCCGGAAACAATATCAGGCATATATGATCTATACTCATAGCGACAAGGGCAATGAGCTTAAGCTGAAAGCTGTTTAATATATGAGGAATTTTATTCATAGGTATTTTCATAATCCGTAAAATATTTGTGATTTATAAATTTATTAATGATTTCAAGGTGTAGTTTGACCTTGATGATATCAGACTATAGAGCTATATTGCAACTCTTTGCATTTACATGTGCAGAATCCGAAAAAAATAGCTTTACAAAATGAAAAACTATGATATAATTCAAAATAAATCTAAAAGCAATTCAAAAACGTAACACATCTGATTTATCAGGCTTGTTTCAAAGCGGATATTCAAAATTAAAAGAAATAATGGAAGTTAATATATGTATTTTTTTAATTGCGGCCGGAGCGGCAATTATGGATTTTTTGTATGGCAGGATATTTAATATCTGGCTTTACGGATGGATTATTGCAGGGCTTTTAAGAGAAGCCTTAATCAATGGAATATATGGGTTTGCAGAGGCTGCTGCAGGGATGGCCGTTCCTCTTATTATTCTTTTTGCTTTTTTTGTTTTAGGAATGATTGGAGCAGGTGATATAAAGCTTTTTATGGCGCTTGGTTCATGGATGAAGGCAGAGAAGATATTAAATACTATGTTATTGGCTTTTTTGACTGCAGGAATATATTCGATGATTATCTTGATAATAAGAAGAGAACTGTTAAATAGGTTTTTAAACTTTTGGCTGTATATAAAGAGTATGTTTGTATTTGGAATAAGTCAGGATTATCTGCTGAATACCGGCAGCTGCTTTAAAATACGGATGGGAATATTTGTATTTATTGCAGTGATTCTTAGTTTGATAGGAGTAGGTATATGAATAACATATTGGCAGTATGTGACAAAGAAGAGGAATATGCGCAAAGGCTCACGGAATATATATCAAAAAAAAGCACGCATTTATTCAGGACAATGGCTTTTTCGGACGAGAAATTTCTTTATGAATTTGCGAGGGATAAAAGAATAGAGCTGCTTCTTATTTCTGAGAATATGAATACAGGAAGGATCTCTGAATTGAATATAGGCAGGAAAATTACAATAAAGGAAGAGGCTTCTGTTTCAAAATATATGGAGGTTTATAAATATCAATCAGCTGACAAGCTTGTAAGAGAGGCAATGAGCTTTTATGATGCCGAAAATAATTACTTAAACAATGCTTCTGACAAAAGAAGAGACAAATATGTAATCGGAATTTTCAGTCCGGTCGGAGGAACAAGAAAAACATCATTTGCGCTTACACTTGGACAGCTTTTATCCAAAAACAATGCAGTGCTTTATGTTAATTTGGAGGGCTTTACGGGGCTTTCGGAAATGCTTGATATAAGGTTTGAAAGCGGTCTCAGCGATCTTTTGTATTATTCAAAGCAAAAAAATATTAATATAGGAGCACGACTTTCGGAATTTACTATATCAATGCAAAATCTGGACATATTGCCTCCGGCTGAATTTCCTGAGGACATAAAGGGGATAAAGCCCGTTTGTTGGTCAGACCTGTTTTCAAGAATATTAAATGAAACCAAATACGACTATCTGATAATAGATATCGGACCTGAGGTATCGGATATATGCTCTGTGATATCATTTTGTGACATTGTTTTTGTTCCGCTTAGAAGGGATAAGCTTGCGGAAGCAAAAAACAGAGATTTCATGGAATATATAAAAAATGCCGGTGTTTCGTTGGATAAGCTAAAGAAGCTTATACTTCCTTTTAATACGGCATCCGATCTTGGAAAAGGGTATTATGAAAATCTCATATGGAGTGAGCTGGGCGATTATACAAGAAATCTGATAAAAGAGGAAATGAAATGTGTCTTACAAAGCAGAGATTTTTGAGGAAATAAGAGCTCTTGTAATAGAGGAGCTTGATAGTACGTCAAATGATGATGAGACAAGGATTATTGAGAGTATAGACAGGTTGGTGCTTCAAAAGGGAAGAGAATACGGCTTAAGATTAAAAACAAGGGAAGAGCTTCGAAGAGATTTATTTTATTCGATAAAAAGACTGGATATTATTCAGGAGCTTATAGATGATCCGGAGATCAATGAAATAATGATAAATGGGTATGATGATATTTTTTATGAAAAGCAGGGGGAATTTTACAAATTTAATAAGAAATTTGCCGCCAGAGAGAGACTTGATGATATCGTTCAGCAGATAGCAGGTGAATGCAACAGGGCAGTAAGTGAGCAATCACCGATAGTTGATGCAAGGCTTGCAAACGGAGACAGAGTGAATATAGTCATTCCGCCGGTTGCCGTTGACGGGCCGGCTGTTACAATAAGACGGTTTCCGAATGATCCTATCACGATGGATGATTTGATAAAAAGCGAAAGTATTACATCTGAAGCAGCGCATGATCTGAAGCTGCTTGCAGCTTCTGCTTATACCATCCTTGTAAGCGGAGGCACATCTACAGGGAAAACAACATTTCTAAATGCATTGTCGCAATATATACCAAAGGAAGAACGTATAGTAACAATAGAGGATAACGTAGAGCTAAGGCTTATGGAGCACGAAAATTTAGTAAGACTTGAGGCCAAAAACGCAAATGTCGAAGAGGCAAGAGAGATTACAATAAGAGATCTCATAAAAACAGCTCTTAGAATGAGACCGTCACGTATTATCATAGGTGAGGTCAGAGGTGCTGAAACCGCAGATTTTTTGACATGTCTGAATACAGGACATGAGGGAAGCCTTGGAAGTGTACATGCCAACAGTCCAAAGGACGTAGTCCTGAGGCTTGAATCAATGGTGCGAATGGGAAATGAGCTTCCGATACCTGTTATAAGGAGTCAGATAGCATCGGGAATAGAGATAATTGTTCATTTATATAGAGATATAAAGGGTAAAAGGAGAGTTGAGAAAATTGCTGAATTGACCGGCTTTGACGGTAAGGAGGTAGCTATGCACATGCTATATGAAAGAAATACAGAAGGGAAGCTTGTAAAAAAGGATGAACTTCAAAACAAGGAAAAAAGGGACAAATACAAAAGCTATATCAGTAAGGAAAAGACAGCCTGGGAGAATATATTATGATAAATATAAGCTTTCGCTTACGGAAATATTACGATACGGCACGGTCGGTCTGACAATAGGAGTTCTTGTATGCTGGCTTTGCTATCATACGATATATTCATTGCCACTTGCGGCAGTAATAGCCTTGCTGTATATGAGAATAAAAAAGAATGAGCTTATTAAAAAGAGAAAAATACTCTTAAGAGATCACTTTGCAAGCCTTTTGGAGTCATTGCATACAGCACTTTCTGCAGGATATTCCGTTGAAAACGGGATAAAAGCTGCACTTTTTGATATGGAGCAGATGTATGGAGAGGATGATGTAATTACAAATGAGCTCAGGCTCATGAATATAGGACTTGGGTACAAGAAGACGATAGAGGAGCTTTTTGATGACCTGGCTATAAGGTCAGATACAGACGATATAAAGCTTTTTTCGCAGATGCTTGCGGTTTCAAAAAGAAAGGGAGGAACAATAGGCAAGCTGCTTGGTGATACAAAGAACATTATATGTGAAAAAATTGATATGCTGAGGGAACGCGACAAGATATTGGCATCAAAGATATATGAATTGAAAATAATGAGTGTTATGCCGGCTGCGGTGATCATATATTTGAGACTTACATTTTCAGGCTTTATTGAACAGCTTTATCAAAATGTGGCAGGAGCATTTATTATGACATGCTGCTTATGCCTTTATGCGGGAGCATTTATGCTCGGAAGAAAGATAATCAAAATTGATATATGAGGAAGGTATATGAAGATATGCGGAGCAGTACTGATAATAATAATAGCACTTGGTATTGCAGGTATTTGGAAGAAAAGGACAGCTGTTATCATGGGCATTTTAGCGGCAGCTTCTCTGGCGGCGGCATTTGCTTATGAAGCAAATCTAAATGATAACAAGGTGACATTCATAAAAAGGGGTGAGGCAGGAGAAGGAAATGTAAATAAAAGGATGATTGCAAAAACCGATGATGGGATGATTGAACTGGAGTTTGAGATCCCGGGAAAGGATTATACCGAAAAAGAAGCAATTGATATTTTGAATAATGAGATAAAGTACATTAAGAACAGTATATTGGGAAAAAATGAGAGTTTTACTCAAATAGAGTATGACCTAAGCCTTCCAAAATACGGTCAAAATGAAAATGTTTCTATAGAATGGTACAGCAGTGATCCTGATATTATAAGCGGCAGCGGCGAAATAAAAGATGAAGCAGATGAAAACGGAAGAACGGCAGTACTTACAGCAATTTTTTCGCTTGGAGAATATGAAAGAAGGTATGAGCAGACAATAGTGGTTTATCAAAGAGCTCCTACCGGAAATCTAAAAAATGATATAGAAGAAGCTGTTAAGCGTGTAAATAAGGGAAACGACAGTGATAGATATTTTTTGCCGGAAAGGGCAGGAGATGAAACGCTGTCGTGGTATGTGGATAGTGAAAATAATGCTCCATATATTTCGGTTTTTGTGCTTGTTTTTGGACTTTTTACAATATGGGCTGATAAAAAAAGACGTGAAGACAAGGAAAGGTTAAGAATACAGGGCCTAAGAAGGGATTATTCGGAGCTAATAAGCAGACTCGTGCTTCTTCTCTATGCAGGTCAAACGATGAGGATGGCATTTTTTTCTATATCAGATACATACAGTAAGGCAATGAGGCAAAATGACATAAAAAGGAATGAAGCGTTTGAAGAGGTTAACATAGCCTGCAAACAAATGAAATCCGGAACAACCGAAATAAAGGCTTATGAAAATTTGGCCAAAAGATGTGCACTGCCATGTTACAGAACGCTGAGCATTTTGCTTATACAGAATCAAAAAAGAGGAAGCAAAGGAATGATCCGCAATTTGGAGCTTGAGGTTATGAATGAATTTGCGGAGAAAAAAAGAAAGGTGAAAAGTGCAGGAGAGCTTGCATCTATGAAGCTGATGATACCGCTTGGAATGATGCTGATGATCGTATTTGCTTTAATGATGATACCGGCATTTTTCGCACTTTAAAAGGAGGATATATGAGCAATTTGAAAAGATTTTTTATGGAAGAGGATGCTGTGAGTACGGTTGAAATAGTGTTGATCGTAATTGTCCTTATTGCACTGGTTGTACTGTTCAAGAGTCAGATAATCGCTGTTGTTGAAAATATAATGAAAAAGGTCACAACTCAGAGCAATGCAGTATAGAAGATTAAAAAAAGGAAGCCTTAGTGTTTATTTAAGCCTTGCACTTTGTGTGATGCTGTCGCTTGTATTTGTGTGTATGGATGCCGCCAGACTGTCCTGCGGAAGGGCAGCCATAGGCTGTGCACTTGAAGAAAGTCTTTTTTCGGAATTTGCAAATTATGACAGAGAGCTTTATGAAAAATACGGACTTATGTTTATAGACTGCGGATACGGCGGCAGCAAAGCACAAATAGGAAGCATAATAAATGAGATAAGTGACAATATGAAGAAGGTATTATATCCGGGAATACTGAGCACAGGAAAAACATCGGGAGGGCTATACAGAATTTCTGTAGATGATTCATCGGTTATGGGATATCAGCTGGCTTCGGATGAGGAGTTTTCACCTCTTATTACAGAAATATGTGAGCTGATGAAGAAAAAAACAGGTGCAGACATAATAAATAATGCAGGAAAGCTGTTGTCTTCATCAGGTGCCGCTGCCATGTTTTCATTTGATAATGTCGATGATGCTTACAGTCAGCTTAATAATTATATAGAAGAAAAAAATCAGATCAATAACGAATATGACAGCCAAACAACCTCAGTGCGGGAAAATGAATCCAAGGAATTATATGCTGCTGTTGATGATCCTGTAGATAAGGTTAAGGCAATTCTTGATATGGGAATATTTGCATTTGCAATTCCGAATGAAAAAGGTGTGTCGGCAGCAGCAATAGATACATCAAAGCTTGCCGAAAAAAGAAGTCTGTCACAAGGACTTGGTATAATGCCTCAAAAATGCACCGATTCACTTACAAGGTATTATCTGGCACAGTATTCAATAGATTTCTTTTCTGATTATCTTACTGCAGAAAAATCGGATAAGCTGATGTATCAGACTGAATATTTGATTGGCGGGTATAATGAGGACGTAAAAAATCTAAAGGCCTGCATGAATAAAATTTTATTTGCTAGGATGGGCTTTAATTATCTTTATTTGATTTCTTCTGCCGAAAAGCAGAGTGAGATATCAAAAATGGCATTTATTATATCCTCCTTGCTTCTGGCACCGGAATTTAGTGAGGAGGCTGCAGCTGCTATAACGCTTGCGTGGGCATTTGCGGAAAGCTATACGGATGTTAAGGCACTTTACGAAGGGAAAAAAATTGCTTTATTTAAAGATGAGTATACATGGCAGACCTCATTGGATTTAATCGGCAAAATGGACAAGGCTGCAGAAGTGAACGGAAATGAAAAGGGACTTAGCTATGAGGAATATTTGGAAATGTTTCTTTTAAAGATGCCTCAGAAAAAGCTGGCAGAGCGGATTGCAAGTCTTATTGAATATAATAAGCGCACCAAGGAAAATGAATTTTGCATAGATAATTGCATATATGCATTAGAGGTTGAATATGAAGGGAAAATCGGAAAGCACAATTTTTCGATAAACAGAAGCTATGGATACAAGATCTAAAAGGATGCCTTTTTCTAAGGTCTCTTTCCTAATGCCGATGTCCGGCAAAAAATTCAAAAAAAACTCTCTTTCCGATAAAGGAATAAAAATTAAGGATATCTATTCCCCGATAAAGATATTCTTGGAACAAAAGAAAAAGGCATCCTTTTGTATCTTGAAAAAAGCATCACTTACGGTTGAAGCGGCATTGATCATACCGGTGTTTTTAATGATGACGATATGTATTATCAGTATTATGGGAGTATATGCAAATACATTAAAGACGATGACTTCGCTTAGGGACAGAGCTGAGCAGGCTGCACTTATTGCTTCTGCTGCGGATAAGGAGCTATGGATAACCTATCCGCAAAATGCTGTATATAAGCCCTTTTATATTCCGAGTACATTAGGTGGAATAAATATACAGTGTATCGGAAGAGTAAGGGTATGGAACGGACGAAGCGAGGATAATAATAATATCGGGTCTGATAGTTGTACATACGTTTATATTACCGATACAGGATCGGTTTATCACACATCTTCAGAATGCACACATTTAAATCTAAGCATACGAGCTGTTTCACAGGGCGAAATAGGGCATTTACGGAATCAAAATAAAGGAAGATATCATGCCTGTGAAAAGTGTGTAGGCAATTCGCAGCGTGCGGATACGGTATATATTACAAATGAAGGGGACAGATTTCATAATTCGGTTAATTGCAGCGGTCTAAAAAGAACAGTGAAGATGGTAGATATAGATGATGTAAGCAATATGAAGGAGTGTTCAAGATGCAGGCAGCTGAGACAGCAATAGTGGCATTCTTATTTGTAAACAGTATATACGATATTAAGAGAAGAGAAATTATTCTGGTAAGCGTGGCTGTTATGGATGTGCTGGGATTTATATTATCTTTGCTCGTATTTAAAAGAAGTATTTATGAGATTGCTATAGGGATTATTCCGGGTGCCGTGCTTTTTATATGTGCTTGTGCATCAGCCGGGAAATTAGGCTGCGGCGATGCATTGGTTATGATAACCGTGGGGATATGGCAGGGATTTATAAGGACTGTATATATTCTTTTTACGGCTTTGCTTATTGCTTCATTTGTTAGCCTTTGTCTTCTTATAGCAAACAGTAAGCAAAGAGATATTCCGTTCATTCCTTTTGTATGTATGGGGCAGATGATCACATGGATATTTTAAACAAAAAAAATTTAAGGATAAAATCACGAAAAAATATTTTAATATCCTTAAATAAGGCATCATTTACGGTTGAGGCGGCTGTTTTGGTCCCGCTTGCATCTACAATAATCGCTATACTCATAGGCTATACATATTTTCTTATGGAGGGTGTATGTACATACGGAGCGATGTATGAAGCTGCTTTTTACAGCGAACAGCTGTCATATTCTGACAATGATACAGAAAAAAGACTTGATGAAAGACTTAATACCAGAAGCAGTGAAATGCCGATTGGAGGCTTTGAGTATGCTAAAGAAGCAGGTGAAAGCAAAATTTCAATAGATGCAACAGGTGCAATATTGAAAAATATATTCGGAGAGCTTTTTACATATAACAGGACGATTAGTATAAAAAGACTAAAGCCAACAGAGATTAAAAGAGCACAGTGGCTGGTAAAATACTTAAAAAACGGCAATGGTAAAGGAGAAAAATCGTGAGGACAGATTATAAGCAGGATATACATAAAAGGTATCTTGTATTAGATCCGAAGGATGATATATGCAGCAGTGAATATAAAAAAAGAATGATAATCGAAAATAGAATAGAAGGCTTTTTGAAGTGCTCTATTGAACACATGAACAATACAGAGCTGTATAATTACGAAATTCCAAAGGGCTATATGAGTGTTGCCGAATATGCAGGAAGATATTATGCTTCAGAAGAGCTTTTAAGAAGACTGCTGTCATCGGCTGCAAATGCCATCCTGCAGCTATATGATTTTTTGCTTTCGCCTGATGATATTCTGCTTGAAATAGAAAATATATTTATACAGCCGCAGGAGGGAGAAATACGCTTCTGCTACTATCCGTTTAAACGTAAGAGCTTTGAAGAGGGCTGCAGATGCTTGAGTGAGGAGCTGATACATTGTCTGGATCACAATGAAAAAAATGCTGTCGAAATAGGATATAATTTTTATAAGGCATGTGCACGTGATGGTATAACTGCAGAGGCAATAAGAGAAATTGCATATATGCATATAAACAGTAAAAGGAATGTGTATGATGATGAGCCGGGCCAGTGGGATGATGCGGAGAATGGCTTTGAGGAAACAGGAATTCTTGAGGAAGAAAAGGAGTATGGATATGATTTTCTTTTTGAAAATGAAGAGCCTAAGGAAAAGAAAAAGAGTGTTTTTGAAAGATTGAGAGAAAGATTCAGGATTAAAAAAGTCGAAAAAAAGGCAGAAGGTGCCATAAATGAACAAATGATAAGTAAATCAGATGTCATAAGCAGAGAAAAAACAATGTTTTCAGAGTCTTCTTCAGATGAAACTGTATTATTAAAAAATGACTGCAGTAAGGCTGTATATGCGTGGCTTGTGCCACAGAATAACATTGGAGGAGAGGCAGTCCCTATTGAGAACGAAAGCTATTTGATCGGAAAGGAGGTGCCGCCTGAGGAGATAAAAATATCGGGCGGAACAGTCAGCAGGATTCATGCAAGGCTTAGAGCTGATGAGGGAACATATACAATTACCGATCTCGGCTCAAAAAACGGAACCAGCGTAAACGGAAGGGCCCTGACACCGGGAGAAGCATACGTATTGCATGACAGAGATGAAATCGCTATAGCAGATCGCATATTTATCATTACATATTGCACATCAAAAAATCAGGGGTTATACTGAGAAAAAATCGAAAGGACATCTGTGTATATGGACTGTATTTTTTGTAAGATTGCAAATGGAGAGATCCCATCAGCATCTATTTATGAGGATAAAGATTTCAATGTAATACTTGATCTCGGACCGGCAACAAGAGGGCATGCTTTGATTTTGCCAAAGAAGCATTATTTGGATTTATTTGAGCTTCCCGAGGAAGAGGCAAAGAAGGCAATAGTGCTTGCAAAGAAGCTTCTTCCGGCAATAAAAAAAGGACTTGGCTGTGACGGAATACAGCTTGTACAAAACAATGGAGAAGCAGCAGGACAGACAGTTTTTCATTATCATCTTCATATGATACCTGCATACAAGAATGACGGACCGGGAGCTAAGTGGAATCCCGGAACACTTTCGGATGAAGATAAGGAAAGCATACCAAAGGCAATAAAGGCAGAGCTTTGATGCAAAATTTAAAGAGACCGATGTACGAGTACGTCGGTCTCTGTGTGTTTAAAGATCAATCCTGCTTTGCATATTTGTTGATAAGTGAGACAATCTTTGAGATAGAGTCGGTATTTGCACTGGCATTCATTGCATCTATATATGACTGTCTGTTTTCGTAAAGCGAAAATACGGCTTGTCTGAAGCTTTCGGCGGTAAGCTCCTCTTCCTCAAGAACCATACTGAAGCCCTGCTTTTCAAAGGATTTGGCATTTAAAACCTGATCGCCTCGGCTTGCCTTTGCGGACAGCGGAATCAGAAGATTTGGTTTTGAAAGAGCACAGATTTCGGATATCGCATTTGCTCCGGCACGTGATATTACAATAGAAGCAAGAGCGAACATATGAGTGAGCTCCTTTTTTATATATTCATATTGTACATATCCGGGTGTGTTGTTCAGTGTTTCGTCCAGCTTACCTTTGCCGCAAAGATGAATTATATTGAATTTCTTAAGAAGCTCCGAGATACTTCCTCTTACAGCATCATTGAGAACTACCGAACCGAGACTTCCTCCGATTACCATTATGACAGGCTTGTCATCTGTAAAACCGCAAAATTCCCTGGCTATTTCGGGATTGCCGCATAAAAGTTCTTTTCTTATGGGGGTTCCGGTTACTACAGCCTTATCCTTGGGAAGGTATTGTTCTGTTTCGGGAAAGTTGCAGCATACGGCACTTGCAGATGGGATACTTAGCTTATTGGCAAGACCCGGTGTCATATCCGATTCATGGATTATGACTGGGATTCCAAGCATTGAAGCGGCTCTTACTACAGGAACAGAAACAAAGCCTCCTTTGGAAAATACTATTGAAGGCTGCAGCTGTTTAAGCAGCTGCTTTGCCTCTGATACACCCTTTATTACCTTGAAGGGATCGGTAAGATTTTTAAGACTTAAATAACGTCTGAATTTGCCTGAGGAAATACCGTAATAAGGTATCTTCATATCTGAAATAAGCTGTTTTTCGATGCCGTCATATGAACCTATATAGGAGATGGCGTAGCCTTCTTCATGCAGCTTAGGTATGAGAGCAATATTTGGAGTTACGTGGCCGGCAGTTCCGCCACCTGTTAAAACTATATGCTTCATAAATATATCTCCTTGAAAATAAAAATTGTTTTCAAAAGGTCGTTTGACCCAACATAATTATTATATGATATCCGGGCCTAAAGGTCAAAGCAACTGTTGTCGATACTTACTTTATTACAGCACTCATTTACCGTTATTAATAAGATTTTTCAAAAAAGCTTATAATATAATCAATTGTTTTCAAAACATTTGTTATCTGAGTATTAAGCATTGACAGATACAGGATAAGACAGATATTCTGTTATTAACAATAGGCAAATAAAAAAGCCAAGGAAACGGAGAAAAACAGATGGAAAAATACGTATTCGGAGTAGATATAGGCGGGACTGCTGTAAAGA
The DNA here is from genome assembly GCA_963595425.1 of Faecalibacterium sp. CAG:74. Taxonomy (GTDB): domain Bacteria; phylum Bacillota; class Clostridia; order Lachnospirales; family Lachnospiraceae; genus Alectryocaccobium. Next base: position 31,802 of record CAVBHN010000002.1, read on the forward strand.
TAGGACTTTTTACCTTGGAGGGAAAGCTTATCGATAAATGGGAAATAGAGACAAGAACAGAGGAAAACGGAAAAAATATTTTGCCTGATATAGCAAAAAGCATCGAGGTAAAAATTGACAAGATGTCGCTTGAAAAGGAGCAGATATTAGGCGTTGGATTTGGCGTACCGGGTCCTGTACTGGATGAAAGCATAGTAAATAAATGTGTTAATCTTGGATGGGGAATAATAAATATTTCAGAGAAATTTGAGAAACTTACAGGCTTTAAGACAAAGGCAGCAAATGATGCAAATGCGGCAGCATTGGGTGAGCTTTGGCAGGGCGGCGGAAGAGGCTGCAAAACAATGGTAATGGTAACACTGGGAACCGGTGTCGGCGGAGGAATAATCGTCAATGGAAAAATTGTATCCGGTGCAAACGGTGCAGGCGGCGAGATAGGGCATATACCGATGAAATATCATGCCGAAGAACCGGAGGAATGTGGCTGCGGAAAGAGAGGCTGTCTTGAGCAGTATGCATCGGCAAACGGACTTGTGCGTACGACAAGGAGATATCTCGAAAAGCACAAGGAGCTGGAGACATCTCTTAGTAAATATGAGAAGCTTTCCGCAAGAGATATCTGTACAGAGGCACTTTTAGGCGACAAGGTTGCTATAGACAGGGTAGAGTATTCGATGAACCTTTTAGGAAAGGGACTTGCGATGGTAGCCAATGTAATCGATCCTGAGGTATTTGTTATAGGAGGAGGACTTACGAAATCAGGCTCCCTTATTACGGAGACAGCACATCAGTCATATGTTAAATACTGTTTCCATTCATGTGAAAATACACCGTTCAAGCTTGCCGAGCTTGGCAACAATGCCGGCATATATGGAGCAGCGAAGCTTGTCATAGGCTGATACAGCAATTCATCCATATTCTTGAAGTTTATGGGTGATTTTGCTATTATTGAAGGGAAGAGCTTCACAAACAGATTTTAATGACTGCTTCTGAAGCCTACACCAAGTATAAAATAATTAAGGAGTGCCAATATGGGAAAAACAATTCAATTTGATGTATCAAAGGCAGCGAGCTTTTTGCAGGATGTGAATGTAAATGAACTTGAGAATCGTGTTCTTAAGGCAAACGATACGTTGGTAAAAAGAACCGGAGAGGGAAATAATTATCTTGGATGGATAGACCAGCCGATTAATTATGATCAAAATGAGTTTCGCAGAATAAAGGAAGCAGCAGCAAAGATAAGACATGATTCACAGGCACTTGTTGTAATAGGTATAGGCGGTTCATATTTGGGTGCAAGAGCGGTAATAGAAAGCTTGGGACACTCCTTTTACAATTCAAAGGAAGCGCTAAACGGTAAGGGCGTGGAAATTTATTTTGTAGGAAATAATATAAGCAGCTCATATATATCAGATGTCATAGATGTTGTTAAGGATAAGGATTTTTGTGTCAATGTTATTTCCAAATCAGGAAAGACAACAGAGTCAGCATTGAGCTTTAGGATTTTCAGAGAAATTCTTGTTAAGAAATACGGTATAAAGGAAGCTGCAAAACGTATTTATGCAACGACAGATGCCAAGAAGGGAACTCTCAAGGAGCTTTCTGACAAGGAAGGCTATGAGACCTTTGTCGTACCGGATGGCATAGGCGGAAGATATTCTGTATTTACGGCAGTAGGACTTCTTCCGATAGCTGCAGCCGGCTACGATATTGACAAGCTTATGCAGGGTGCCGCAGATGAAAGAAAGCATCTTATGAGCGCATCCTTTGCGGATAATGAGGCTCTTAAATATGCCGCATACAGAAATGTAATGCTGGATAAGGGCAAAAAGATAGAAATACTTGAAAATTATGAACCTGGTCTTCATTATATTGCAGAATGGTGGAAACAGCTTTTCGGAGAAAGTGAAGGAAAGGATCATAAGGGAATATTCCCGGCGTCGGTAGACCTTACAACAGATCTTCATTCTATGGGACAGTATATTCAGGACGGACCAAGGATGCTCTTTGAAACCGTAATCTGGGTAGACAAGCCAAGGAAGGAGATTACCGTAGAAAATTGGGATGGCGATCCTGACGGACTCAATTATCTTACAGGAAAAACACTTGATGCCGTAAATAAGTTTGCTATGTGCGGTACAATGCTTGCACATACAGACGGAGATGTTCCGAATTATATGATCACAATACCTGATTTCAGTGAGTATTCTATAGGAAGCCTTCTCTACTTCTTTATGTATTCATGCGGAGTAAGCGGATACATGCTTGATGTAAATCCGTTTAACCAGCCGGGAGTAGAGGCATACAAGAAAAACATGTTTGCTCTGCTTGGAAAGCCGGGCTTTGAGGAAGAAGGAGAAAAGCTCAGAGGGCGTTTATAAAAATGTTTAGATTATGGGGAAAGCTCATTAAGGACAATCGAATAATAAAAAGCGAAACAATCGAAAGACCAAAAGAGGATACTCGTACCCATAAGGTATTTAATTCGATCGAGGAGCTGTGCAAGATATGGGATCTTGGCAATCCAATATGGCTTGATTCCAATATTTCGGATTTTAAGAGACACAGCAGAACCAGATTTTATTCTGATAATTTCATTGAAGAGATCGACTTTGATTATATGGAAATACAAATAATTGAAGAATAATTCATTTTAGATGAAGGGAGATATGATGATTAAATTACTTGAAGGAGGAGCATATCTTTTAGGCGGAAGCGAAATCGTAAATGATAATGCGGATGCCGCGGCAGTGCTCACAAATAGGACCGGAAAATGTATCTCGAAGGAAGAAGCCCAAAAGGGCACGATCGCTTATGGAATCCTCAAGGCACACAACAAGGCAGAGGGGATGGATAATCTTAAGATAAGATTTGATAAGCTTACATCTCATGATATTACATTCGTAGGTATTATTCAGACAGCAAGAGCATCGGGACTTGAAAAATTTCCAATGCCGTATGTTCTTACCAACTGCCATAACTCGCTTTGTGCAGTCGGTGGAACTATAAATGAGGATGACCATATGTTTGGTCTCAGCTGCGCAAAGAAATATGGCGGAGTATATGTTCCGCCGCATCAGGCAGTTATACATCAGTTTGCAAGAGAAATGCTTGCAGGCGCAGGGGATATGATACTTGGTTCCGATTCCCATACAAGATATGGCGCATTGGGAACGATGGCAGTAGGTGAAGGCGGACCGGAGCTTGTTAAGCAGCTTCTGAACAAAACCTATGATGTCGCAATGCCGGGAGTTGTCGGAATATATATGACAGGTGCTCCTAAAAAGGGAGTGGGACCTCAGGATGTTGCACTTGCAATAATAAAGGCAGTTTTTGAAAACGGATATGTTAAAAATAAAGTAATGGAATTTGTCGGACCTGGAATATCAAGTCTTAGCGCTGATTTCCGTATCGGTGTTGATGTAATGACAACAGAGACAACATGTCTTTCATCGGTATGGCGTACAGATGACAGGATTAAGGATTTCTATGAGCTGCACAACCGCAGGGAAGCATACAAGGAATTAAATCCGGCACCGGTAGCATATTATGACGGAATGGTTATAGTTGAGCTTGATAAGATAGAGCCAATGATAGCTATGCCGTTCCATCCGAGCAATGCATATACTATAGATGAGGTAAATGCAAATCTTATGGATGTGCTTGAGGATGTAGAAAAGAGAGCTGCAGTCTCACTTGACGGAAAGGTTCCTTATACACTTAAAAACAAGGTGCATAACGGAAGGCTTCTCGTAGATCAGGGAATCATTGCAGGCTGTGCCGGCGGAGGATTCGAAAATATTTGTGCAGCTGCAGATATATTAAGAGGAAAGAGCATAGGCTCAAACGAATTTACATTGAGCGTTTATCCTGCAAGTACACCTATATATATGGAAATTGCAAAGAACGGTGTGATGGCAGATCTTATAGAGACAGGAGCGATAGTTAAAACCGCATTTTGCGGACCATGCTTCGGTGCGGGAGATACTCCTGCAAATAATGCATTTTCTATCCGTCATTCAACAAGAAACTTCCCGAACAGAGAAGGCTCAAAGATACAGAATGGACAGATTTCATCTGTTGCACTTATGGATGCAAGATCTATCGCTGCAACGGCTGCAAATAAGGGGTATCTTACTCCGGCAACAGCATTTGACGGAGAATTTACATCTCCTGTTTATCACTTTGACAGCAAAATATATGCTAATCGTGTATTTGACAGTAAGGGAGTTGCCGATCCGTCGGTAGAAATACATTTTGGTCCTAATATCAAGGATTGGCCTAAAATGTCACCGCTTCCTAAGAACCTGATAATAAAGGTTGTTTCTGAAATACATGATCCTGTTACAACGACAGATGAGCTTATTCCGTCAGGAGAAACCTCATCCTTCAGATCAAATCCTTTAGGACTTGCCGAATTTACTCTTTCAAGAAAGGATCCGGCATATGTCGGACGTGCTAAGGAGGTTCAGCTTGCACAGAAGGCTCTTGAAAACAAAGAGACACCGGAAGAGGCATTTCCTGAAATAGCACCGATAATAGAAAAGATAAAGGAATGCTATAAGGATGTAGATAATTCGAATATCGGAATCGGGTCAACTATATTTGCATGCAAGCCGGGTGACGGTTCGGCGAGAGAGCAGGCCGCATCATGCCAGAAGGTTTTAGGAGGATGGGCTAACATAGCATTTGGCTATGCAACAAAGAGATATCGTTCGAATCTTATAAACTGGGGAATGCTGCCGTTTGTAATAAAGGAAGGTGAGCTTCCGTTCGAGAATGGCGATTATATCTTTATTCCGGATATAACAGAGGCTGTTTTGAAAAAGGCAGATATAATAAATGCCTATGTTGTTACAAAGGATTTCAAGAAGGCAGAGCTTACTCTTGGTGCGCTTACGGACGATGAAAGAGAGATAATATTAAAAGGCTGCCTTATCAATTATTATCAGAGCTGATCATTTGTGGTACGGTTCATTGTTTATAATTCGGTATGAGCGGTATATCTGCTCAAGCAGAATAACGCGCATAAGTTGATGAGGAAATGTCATTTTTGAAAAGCTGAGTTTAAAGTCGGCTCGCGAAAGTATATCATTTGATAGACCGAGCGAGCCGCCTATTATGAATACAATATGGCTGATGCTTTTTATGCCCAGGCTGTTTATCGTATCGGCAAGCTGTTCGCTTGAAAGCTGCTTGCCGCATATAGCAAGAGCGATTACGTATGAATTGTCCTTGATATATGGAATGAGTCTTGCAGCCTCTTTATCTAAAATCTGAGATTTTTGAGCTTCACTCGGAGCATCCGGAGTTTTTTCATCCTGAACCTGAATGATCTCAAGCCTGCAATATCTACTGAGGCGCTTTTGGTATTCAGCTATAGCATCTAAGAGATATTTTTCTTTGATTTTTCCGACAGTAAGCAGGGATATTTTCATAAATATAAACTCCGTTCATAAAACCTTGACAGTTGATTTTTTAAGCAACTGAAGTATAAGTGTTTTTGAACAACTTTGTCAACTTTACTGGAAAAAACCTTGTTAATAAGGTATAATAACATAAAAATTTTTTTGGAGGCCAATAACAAAATGTCCGGAGTAAAAGAATTACTGCGTTCCGAAGCTGATGGTAGTTTAAGCTTTGGAGATTATACTCTTGCTACTAAAACTAAATTAGCGGACTTTAAGCATGAGGGAGATATCTACAAGGTTAAGACATTCAAGGAAATGACGCGTCTTGAGAAAAATGATAATTTCCTTTACGAATCAGAACCGGGAACGGCAGTATATAACATTGTATATTCTGAGAACGGAGTTGAATTTACACTTGAAGCTAATGAGGATGCACAGCTTACATTGGGACTTAAGGAAGAAACAGAATACGAAATTTTCGTAAATGATGAGTCGGTAGGCCGCATGACAACAAATCTGGGCGGAAAGATTTCATTCGGTGTTGAGCTTGATGCAAATGTTCCGGTTAAGATCAGTGTAAAAGAAGTAGCATAATTTAAGCTTATCAGGGCTGCCGGTTTTCGGCAGCCTTGTTTCTTAGAAAAAATGAAAACTGCTTAGAGAGGATATAATGGCAAAAGATAAAAAAAGTGTTTTTTTCTGTCAGAATTGCGGTTATGAATCGGCAAAATGGATGGGAAAATGTCCGGGCTGCGGAAAATGGAATTCAATGGCAGAGGAAACTGTTTCAACCAGGCAGGGCTCTGCGACCTCTAAAATAGAAAAAGCAAAAAAGACAGAGCCGGTAGCACTTTCTGCAATTTCGTTAAAAGAGGAAAATAGAATAAAAAGCGGAATAGATGAGCTAGACAGAGTTCTTGGAGGCGGAATAGTAGCAGGCGGGCTTATGCTTGTTGGCGGGGATCCGGGAATCGGTAAGTCAACATTGCTTTTGCAGCTGTGTCAAAAGCTTTCCGAAAAGGAGCTGAAGGTGCTTTATGTGTCGGGAGAGGAATCATTGACACAGATAAAAATGAGAGCTGATCGTATAGGAAAATTTTCCGACTCGCTTAAGCTTTTGTGTGAAACAGATATAAATACGATTCTTTCTTCTATAGAAAAAGAAAATCCAAGGCTTGTCATAATTGATTCTATACAGACTATGTTCAGTGAGGAGGCTACATCATCTCCCGGAAGTGTATCGCAGGTTAGAGAGGTTACCGGAATTTTATTGAAGCTTGCAAAAACCACTCAAATACCGGTATTTATCATAGGTCACGTTACTAAGGAAGGAAATGTTGCAGGCCCGAGAGTGCTTGAGCATATGGTTGATACGGTACTTTATTTTGAGGGTGACAGACATGCATCGTATAGAGTATTAAGGGCAGTAAAGAACAGATTTGGTTCAACAAACGAAATCGGTGTATTTGAAATGCATGCAGAGGGCTTAAGGGAGGTTAAAAATCCGTCCGAGTATATGCTTGACGGACGCCCGGATGGTGCCAGCGGATCGGTTGTTGCATGCTCAATGGAGGGAACAAGACCTGTAATGATAGAGATACAGGCTCTTGTTTGCAAAACCAATTTCGGATTTCCGAGAAGAACTGCAAACGGAACGGATTTTAACAGAGTAAATCTTTTGATGGCTGTACTTGAAAAGAGAGGCAGATTGAAGCTTGCCGAATGTGATGCTTATGTTAATATCACAGGCGGAATACGAATGACCGAGCCCGCAGTAGATCTTGGAATAATCACGGCAATAATTTCAAGCTACAGAGATGCTCCTGTCGATAATAAAATGGTTGTATTTGGAGAGGTTGGCCTTAGCGGCGAGATAAGAACCGTAACTATGGCATCGCAGCGAATAAAGGAGGCAGCAAAGCTTGGATTCGAAAGGATAATGCTTCCGGCGGGCTGTCTTAGAGCTGTAAAAAGCGATATTCCCAAGGGTATAGAGCTTATTCCTGTAGGGGATATAAGAGAAGTCGAAAGAAAAATATTTGAAATGAAATAAAAATGTGATATACTCTTGCCGTTAATGCATAAGAATATATGATGTGATTTAAGGGTAAAACAGGCTAAAGACCTGAATCAAAGCCTGCAATTATGCAGCTTTTGATATTGCAGCCCTAAAAAAGAGGAAATAAAATAATGATAGAAAAGAGAGAAGATATTAGAAATGTTGCTATTATAGCACACGTCGATCATGGTAAAACTACACTTGTAGATGAATTGCTTAAGCAGAGCGGTGTATTTAGGGAGAATCAGGAGATCCAGGAAAGAGTCATGGATTCAAATGATATCGAGAGAGAAAGAGGTATAACCATACTTTCCAAGAATACAGCGGTTTTCTACAAAAATACTAAGATTAATATTATCGATACGCCGGGACATGCTGATTTTGGCGGTGAGGTAGAGCGTGTACTCAAGATGGTAAACGGTGTTATTCTTCTTGTAGATGCATTTGAAGGCGCAATGCCGCAGACAAAATTTGTATTGAAGAAGGCTCTCGAGCTTGATCTCAAGGTTATTGTTTGTATTAATAAAATAGACAGACCCGAGGCAAGACCTACAGAGGTAGTGGATGAGGTGCTTGAGCTCCTTATGGATCTTGATGCATCGGATGAGCAGCTTGACTGTCCATTCCTTTATGCATCTGCTAAACAGGGACATGCAATGCTTGATCTCAATGATTCACCGCATGATATGACACCGCTTTTTGAGGCTATACTTAAGTATATACCTGCTCCCAAGGGGGATCCCGATGCGGGAACACAGCTTCTCATAAGCACAATTGATTACAATGAATATGTCGGAAGAATCGGCGTAGGTAAGATTGACAATGGTAAGCTAAGCGTCAATCAGGAAGTAATGCTTATGAACCATCATGATCCGTCAAAGAAAAAGAAGGTAAAGATAAGCAAGCTTTATGAATTTGACGGACTCAACAAGGTAGAGGTTAAGGAAGCGAATATCGGCTCTATAGTTGCTATATCGGGAATACCAGAGCTTCATATAGGAGACACACTTTGTGATCCTGAACATCCTATTCCGATACCGTTCCAGAAAATTTCAGAGCCTACTATCTCAATGAATTTCTGTGTAAATGATTCACCGCTTGCAGGAAGAGAAGGAAAATATGTAACCTCAAGACATCTAAGAGACCGTTTGTTCAAGGAGCTTAATACAGATGTCAGCCTCAGAGTAGAGGAAACGGAATCTGCCGACAGCTTTAAGGTATCGGGACGTGGTGAGCTTCATCTTTCTGTTCTTATCGAAAATATGAGAAGAGAGGGCTTTGAATTTGCGGTAAGTAAGGCAGAGGTTATTTATAAAACGGATGACAGAGGCCGTAAGCTTGAGCCTATGGAGCTTGCATATATAGACGTACCTGAGGAATTCTCGGGAGCGGTTATCCAGAGACTCAGCGAGAGAAAGGGCGAGCTCAATGGAATGAGTCTCGGAAGCGACGGCTCAACAAGGCTTGAGTTTTCTATACCTGCAAGAGGTCTTATCGGCTTCAGAGGAAATTTCCTTACAATGACTAAGGGAACCGGTATAATGAATACCATATTTGACGGATATGCTCCGTTTAAGGGAGAAATATCTTACAGAAAGCAAGGCTCACTTATTGCATTTGAGACCGGAGAGGCTGTTACATACGGACTTTTCCAGGCACAGCAAAGAGGAACGCTTTTTATTAAGCCGGGCGAAAAGGTTTATGGAGGAATGGTCATAGGTCAGAACGGAAAGGCTGAGGATATAGAGCTCAATGTCTGCAAGACAAAGCATCTTACAAATACAAGATCATCCTCTGCGGATGAAGCTTTGATTCTTACACCGCCAAGAGTTCTTTCGCTTGAGCAGGCGCTTGAATTTATAGATAATGATGAGCTTCTTGAGGTAACTCCAGAGAATATCAGAATCAGAAAGAAAGAGCTTGATCCAAGACTTAGAAAAAGAGCAATGATAGCAAAAAATAATGCATAACAATAATCAGCTTGTTCAGATACTATAATAAAGAAGTATCTAAACAAGCTGATTTTATTTTGCTGTATTGCAATCTTTTAATTATATTTAAATGTCACCATTCCGTAAATGTAGATAAATGCGATGGCAAGCGGAACAATGTATTTAAATACAGGCTTCATCCAGGGCTTGATCTTAGGTCCTTTACCGGTATTGGCCTCCTTAACCATGTTATCCCAGCCCCAGCCGAATTTGTAGCAGCAGAACAGTGCAATAACAAGAGAGCCAAGAGGAAGTATATTGTTTGAAACAATGAAATCCCACAGGTCAAGCCATGCGGTACCCTCTCCGAAGGGATGAAATTGAAAGACACTGTAGCCAAGTGCTGTTGTAAGCGCCAGAGCAAAAACGATGATTCCACATATAACACAGCTTTTTCTTCTTGAAATACCTGTTTTTTCTCTAAACATAGCGACAATGTTTTCGCATACTGCGAGTACAGTTGACATAGCTGCAAAAACCATGAACAAAAAGAACAGAGCCCCCCACCATCTGCCGCCGTTCATGTTGTTGAATACAGTAGCCATCGTATCAAATAAAAGGCTGGGACCGGCATTTACCTCAAGATTGTAGCTGAAGCAGGCAGGAAAGATTATAAGACCTGCCATTATAGCAACGAATGTATCAAGAGAGATTATAGTGATGGATTCACCCATCAGTGAATGATCCTTGCCTATGTAGCTGCCAAAAATTCCCATACTTCCCATTCCTATGGAAAGAGTGAAAAATGCCTGGTTCATAGCACTCACAATTGTATTACCTGTTATTTTGGAAAAATCAGGTATCAGATAAAATGAGAGCCCCTCGGCAGCACCAGGCAGCATGATTGATTTTATTGCAAGAACAAGAACAAGTGCAAGAAGGGCCAGCATCATGTATTTTGTAACATTTTCAAGTCCGTTTTGAAGTCCGAAGCTCAAGACTACGAAGGCTATAACAACCGTAACTATAAGGAAAATAACGTTTATAGAGGGATTGGTTATCATTGAAGAAAAGCCTAATGATGCAGTATCGCCCGTAAGAAATTTTACAAAATAATATATAAGCCATCCTGCAACAACCGTGTAAAAAGCCATAAGAGCTATATTGCCGATGAAGCATACGTATCCTAAAGCACCCCATTTTTTGCTCGGCTTTTTGGCAAGCTTATTGTACATATAAAGAGGGCTTGTCTGAGCCGCACGTCCGATTGAAAATTCCATTGTCATAGCCGGAAATCCCAGGACTATAAGACAGATAACGTATATCAGCATAAATCCGCCTCCGCCGTTTTGTCCGCAGGACCACGGGAATTTCCAGACATTTCCGCAGCCTATTGCGCATCCGGCTGACAGCATGATAAAGCCTAGGCGGCTTCCTAATTTTTCTCTGTTTTCCATATGTGATTTGTATTCCTTCCCGAATTTCTCGAAACAATATTATAACCCAATTTAAGCCTTTAAACAATTAAAAGCTTAAACCGGGTTATTATGAGCAATCTCTCAAGCTAAGATTATCTGTCTATGACCTTTGAATTAATCTCGTCAAAAAGCTCCTGTATAAGGGCTTTTGTCTCTGTAATGATATCTTCAACCTTGACAGTCTTTGAAACCTTTTTATCACGTGTAGAAAGCTCTACATTACCATCTGCAAGTGCCTTGGGACCTACAGTGATACGAACAGGTACACCTAAAAGGTCTGCATCTGCAAACATTGCACCGGCACGAACCTTTCGGTCATCATATATAACCTCAACACCGGCTTTTTGAAGCTCATCGTAGATCTTATCTGAAGCCTCCTTGCATTCCGGCTTATCCACGCGCATACAGCAAAGATGAACCTGCCATGGTGCGATAGATATAGGCCAAATCGGGCCATAGTCATCGTGCTTAGCTTCACAGACAGATGCGGCAAGTCGTCCGACACCTATTCCGTAGCAGCCCATGATCGGATATTTGATGCTTCCATCCTCATCCGTATAGGTCATATCCATTGATTTTGTATATTTATCTCCGAGCTGGAAGATATTTCCTACTTCGATTCCTCGGCTGATTCGGATTGTTTTTTTACCGCAGCAAGGGCAGATATCACCTGTTCTGATTTTGGAAACGTCTACATATTCGACATCACCGATATCACGTTTGATATTCAGACCGATATAATGATAATTTTCCTGGTTGGCACCGGCACAAAGATTTTCGATACCCTCGAGTGTTTTGTCATATATTATTTTGCATTTTGCATTTTGGTTATAAGGACCGCAGAAGCCTGGAACAAGGCCGCTTTCTTCTGTAACTACAGCAGGGTGAACCTTTTCACCGAGGTAATTCGTAAGCTTTGTTTCATTGACCTCATAGTCACCTCGAATGAAAACAACAACATATGAATCATCGCAGTTTTGCTGATAAATTACAGCCTTGCAGGATTCCTCAACACGGTTGTTAAGGTAATCACATACATCCTCAATGGTCTTGCAGTGAGGAGTATATATCTTTCTGAGCTCTGAAGCGGCAAAAACATTGCTGTTGTCTGCTTTGGTTTCTGCAGCCTCCATATTTGCGCTGAAGGAGCAGTTATCACAAAGTACGATAGAATCCTCACCTGCATCTGCAAGCAGCATATATTCATGAGAAACACTTCCGCCGAACATGCCGGAATCGGATTTGACCGAAACTACCTCAGGTATTCCGGCTCTTTCAAATACTCTGAAATAGGCTTTTGCCATCTTTTCATAGTAGACTTCAAGATCCTCCTGTGAGGTATGGAAGGAATAGGCATCCTTCATTGTGAATTCACGTACACGGATAAGCCCGGCACGAGGTCTTGCCTCATCGCGGAATTTTGTCTGGATCTGATATATTGAAAAAGGATATTTAGCATAGGTCTGTCCATATTCCTTTACAAGCTGAACAGCAGCCTCTTCATGAGTCATGCCGAGAACCATCTTTGAGTTGTTTCTGTCCGAAAAACGAAGGAGCTCTTCTCCGACACTTTCATATCGTCCCGATGCTTCCCAAAGAGCTGCAGGAAGAGCTACAGGCAGGAGAACCTCCTCGGAATCTATAGCATCCATTTCCTCACTGATTATCTGTTCGATTTTCTTTGTAATACGCTTCATCGGAGGAAAAAGAGAATAAATTCCATTTCCTACGTATTTAATATAACCTCCGCGGACACTGAAGGCATGACTGTCAATGACACAGTCAGACGGACGTTCTTTAAACCTGTCTCCAACAAGATTTTTTAATTTCATTTTGATTCCCTCCTGATAAAGTAAAAAAGCCCTTAACTCTTGAAAAGAGCTAAGGGACCGAAATTACTGATTCGGCGGTACCACCCTAATTAACGGATATCCGCTCACTTTTTATTTGATTGAAGCTCAGAGCCCGGTTCGGCAGACTTATGCAAGAACATCCCACCAATTGTTCTCTCTCTTCAGCACAGCAGCTGCTTACTATCTCTCGTCAACGCTTTTTTCATATTAATATATGAAAAAAACAAAGTCAAGAAAAATGAATGGATTTTGAAGCCTGCTATATATAGAATGAGTAAGCAGGCTCGCATCGGCTTTCTGACCTTTTGATTCTGGTATCATTTCATAAAGAAATGTATCATTTTATTATGTGAATCTGTATATGGCTGGTACCTCATCGGAAGATCAAGCCAGGTCTTCTTATCTACAATGCTCTTATAATGAGTAAATGTATCAAAGCCGTCCTTTCCGTGATATGAACCCATGCCGGAGGCTCCGAATCCGCCGAAGCCCATTTGGCTTGTTGCAAGATGTATTATGGTGTCATTGATGCATCCGCCGCCGAAGCCGCATGAAGCAGTAACCCTTTTGATTGCTGCTTTATCAGATGAAAAGAAATAAAGTGCCAAAGGATGAGGCATAGAATTTACCCTGCTGATAGCCTCATCAAGCGTTTCATAGGTCAGTATCGGCATTATAGGTCCGAATATTTCCTCCTGCATAACCGGATCGTCAAAGGTGACATTGTCCATTACAACCGGCTCGATCTGAAGAGTATTTTGATTAGTGCTTCCGCCAAAAACAATTTTTTCTTTATCTATAAGCCTGTTAATACGGTTGAAGTGCTTTTCGTTTATGATTTTTCCATAGTCAATATTATCAAGCGGGAAATCGCCATATTGCTTTGTTATCTGCAATTTTATTTCCTTGATCAGGTCATCCTTGATGCTTTTGTCACAGTAAACATAATCGGGAGCAACACAGGTTTGACCGCAGTTAAGATATTTCCCGAAGACAAGCCTTTTAGCTGTAAGCTTCAGATTTGCTGTTTTATCTACAATACACGGACTCTTTCCGCCAAGCTCAAGAGTTACAGGTGTGAGATTTGAGGAGGCTTTTTTCATTACCTCCCTTCCTACAGCCATGCTGCCTGTAAAGAAGATATAGTCAAAGTGAGTATCGAGAAGAGCGGTATTTTCGGCTCTTCCGCCTGTTACAACTGCTACATATTCGGGATCAAAGCACTGAGATATAATTTTCTGTATGAGAGCACTGGTATTAGGCGAATATGCACTCGGTTTAAGTACGGCAGTATTTCCGGCTGATAATGCATCGACTAACGGCTCGATTGTAAGCAGAAACGGATAATTCCATGGGCTCATTATCAATGCAACGCCATGCGGAGACGGCTTTTTGAAGCTCCTTGAATGAAACTGTGCAAGCGGAGTTTTAACACGCTTTTCCTTTGCAAATTTTCTTACATGCTTCAGCATAAAGGATATTTCGCTTAATACAATGCCGGTTTCGCACATATATGACTCAAAACCGCTTTTTCCAAGATCAAGTCTTATTGCGCTGTTTATTGCCTGTTCATTTTCTATGATAGCTTTTTTTAGCTTCTTTAAGGCATTTAATCTGAAGGTGATATCAAGAGTTGCTCCTGTAAGAAAATATCTATGCTGCTTGTCAACAAGCTCTGTTATCTGAATTTCGTTCATTTTTTTCTCCAATATTAGGCTTCCGGGATTTTATTTGTATCAGGCATAAGGATATAATAAAATTGTTCAAGCTCCTTGGCATTCATAAGGACGGGAACGGGATAAAGAGGATTGGCTTCTTTATCGGCATAGTTTGCTAGCTTTGGAATATCCTTTTTTTGTATTTCGGGTATAGTATCAGGTATGCCAAACCGCGATTTCATATCCTTTATTGCCTGTATAAAGCTCTTGGCTGCACTGTCCGGTTCATCGGTTTCAAGAGCGACACCTGCGGCTATTGCAAGCTCTTTTAGCTTTAAATCAATTACCTGGCCATATGCTTCAAGAACAAAAGGAAGAAGCACTGCATTTGCAAGGCCATGCGGAATGTTGTATTCTCCGCCGAGTGAATGAGCGACAGCATGTACATAGCCGACATAGGATTTGGTAAATGCACAGCCGGCATAATATGCAGCGTGGAGCATATTTCTTCGCGCATCTATATTTTGTCCGTCAGTTACGGCGGTATCCAGATTTTCAAATATAAGCTTAACAGCCTGAAGGGCATCCTTTCTCGTAGCCGGAGTGGTAGAGCAGCCTATATAAGCCTCTACAGCATGTGTGAGAGCATCCATTCCCGTTGTTGCGGTTATAAAAGGAGGAAGCGAAAGTGTAACCTTTGGGTCAAGCACAGCAATACGTGGGATCAACGGAAAGTCATTGATCGCATATTTATGACGTGTTTTGGAGTCTACAATAACAGCCGCGAGAGTTGTCTCGCTTCCTGTTCCTGCGGTAGTGGGAACAGCCATGAGCAAAGGAAGCTTGCCATGAACCTTAAGTATTCCCTTCATATCAGCAAGTGACTGCTTAGGACTGGCAACTCTTGCGCCTGTAGCCTTTGCGCAGTCCATACTTGAGCCGCCGCCAAAACCGATTATGCAATCACATTTATTGCTTTGATATAGCTCAAGGGCCTCTGCAACATTGTCTGTGGTTGGATTTGCACAGGTTTTATCATAAATGCAATATGGAATGTTATTTTTGATAAGAGAATCCTCAAGTCTTTTTGTAAGTCCGAGCTTCATAATACCGGCATCGGTGATAATGAGAGCCTTTGTGCACTTGTTTTTTATTATGACCTCAGGAAGAGCTCTGACACTTCCGACAATTTTGGGCTTTCTGTATGGAAGAACCGGCAGAGCAGCCTTCATTCCCTTTTGAAAGGTTCTGCAATAAACTTCTTTTAAATGATTCATTGTTTCCTCTTTTCTGATACCAAATAGTATCATTTTGTGTATGCAAGCAGAAAATCGGTTTGCAAATATATTTGTACAGTCAGCTGCAAAAAGCCTCAAGATTATCTGCTATTTGGGTAAGTACTCTGTAAAAGGTTTCACGTTCGGTGCTGTCAAGTCCGTTGCCTGCTGCACGAACCGCCTTCAATATTTGTTTATTGACCTTAGTGGTGTAGGTTTTCCCCAGAGGAGTAAGCACAGCCTTGCTTCGATAATTTTTTCCGCCGGGCGGAAGCAGATAGGATATAAGCCCCTGATGCTCGAGATCGTTTAATATACGGGATATTCCGGCCTTATTTTCCATGCACAGCCTGCATATTTCTGCGGCGGTGAGCCCATCCCTGTATATGCCAAGATAATAAAGGCACATAACATGTGTGCTTTTAAGCCCCATAAATTCCATGGATTGCTTTTTTATTTTTTGGATACTTTTGTATACTCTTGATACGCCGAGAGTAAGCTGCTCAAAGCGCTCTATCATTTTTTCCTCTTTTCTTAAATAACTGCTGTGTCATCAAGGCAAATTTAAGGAGCATATCCTCATACAGCCTTAATGCTGATGCATTTATTGCATCGGATAGATAAATTAAATGTTGATTAATCAACGTTCATGAATATATCAGGACAGATGTATAATGTCAATAGAATAGTTAAAGAAATTTACAGAAAAAAAGAAAAGACATAGGAAAAATCCTATGTCTTAAAGACAGTTGATAGGGGAATCGAACCCCTGTTTTCGCCGTGAGAGGGCGACGTCTTAACCGCTTGACCAATCAACCATGCTTGATTATCATATACCGGAAAGTCTGATATGTCAAGCATAAAATAGAAAAAAATTGAAAAAATTTCAAATTATCGTTTTTCAAATATCTGATAAAGCTTTGGAACAATTATATCAAGAGAATCCGGAGCCATCATTTCGTCATGCTCACGTGGTGTCAATATAATCTCAAGCTTATCCTTTTCACAATAATTCTCATAATTTCCGGCCTGAAGCTTCATCATTTCCTGCCAGTATTTGAGAACATCACCCTCTGCAGCTGCAGGCGTACGCTCAGGCTTAAAATAAGTAACATATCCGTGGTAATGCTTTGGAATATGAGTGTTCAGATCCCTTGCAACACGTGAAGCGTTTTCAATAACAGCCTCGAGCATACCGTTTTCTCGCAGCTCTTTAAATAAAGGACAGGTTTCAAAGTAGCTGCGCTTGACCGTAGCCTGCATCGGAGCTGCCAGCTCTCTCATATGAGAATCTGTCAGGGCATGTGAATCAAGCATGATCAGCTGTTCAACACGCTCTCCGTTTGCTTCCAGCTGACAGGCCATTTCATGTGCAACGACACCTCCATAGCACCAGCCGCCTAAGATATACGGACCGTTTGGCTGATATTTTTTTAGTATTTCGATATATTTTGCTGCAATATTTTCTATTCCGCAGCGGGCATCAGACATATGATACAGATTGTAGGGCTCGATTACAGCAAAGTAATAATCCCCCTTAAGTCTTTGGGCCAGCGGATAATATGCACCGCTTCCGGTATTGCCTGTGTGAATAAAGAATATTTTTTTTCCGGGTTTATCCGAATATATAAAGATTTCATTTGGCTTATTTTTATCAGGCAGAGATACATCAGCAGTACTTTTGGCATCGGAATTCTTTATATCTATTTTGGATGCTTCATTAAAAAGAGCTATCCAGGAACGCATTTCATTGTCATTCGGATAATAATCAAGCAAAAGCTCCAGCATTTGGGAAATGAGCATCCGAAGAAAGGCCGGTTCATAGATTATTTTGTTGGCATTGATTACAAGGCAGGATGGCTCATTAGCTCTTTTAATGCAGATAACACTGAACATAGGGGAAAACTGCATATCAAAGCTTTTTGAAGCTTCAGACTGAGATATTAAAGCATAGGCCGAAGCGATATTTGTATCATCGGTTTGAATTGTTTCAAGCGGTACTCTTCGGTCTGTGACAACACCCTGAAGCACTGATACATCATGGTGTGCGATAGAGGTTCTCATTTCAGGATGCCTTTTTGAAAGCTGCTCAAGTACCTTTTTAAGTATGTCTTCATCAAGTACGCTTTCGAATATAAACATAAATCGAGTATCGGATATCGGACGGTCAGGGTGAATAAGCATCTGACATATAAGATCATCCTGTCTGGCTGTAAGCGGAAGCACTCTTAGTACAGCTTCACCATGCTTAAGATAAGCATATTTAACAGCTTCATATTCATCGACAGTCCAGAGCCTTTCGTATTTGATTTCGGCAGAATTGGCAATATCTCTTATAGATTGAAGAGATAGGATCCTTGTTCCGCTGATTTTGATACCCTGAGCATCAAGAATAGATGAAAGCTCCATGGCTCTTAGTGAATCACCGCCAAGCTGGATAAAGCTGTCATCAGGATCTATTGCTCCCTCTAAATTTAATATCTGGCCTGTGCTTTCAAGCACACGAAGTTCAGCTTCACTTGAAATAGCTCCGAGAAAATGAATCTGAAGCTCAGGCTCAGGCAGTTCATTTCTTATTACCTTGCCGTTTGCATTTCGCGGCATATTATCTAATGCCTGCCATATTTCCGGTATCATATATGAAGGCAGAAAGCCGGAAATTTCATTTGAAATTATTTTTGCATCATAGGATTTCGGAGATTCATAGTAGCAGACAAGGTGATCTATGCCGTTGATCGTCCTTAGTGTGACTACGATTTGACCGACATCAAAGCCCAAAGAAGAAAAGGCCTTTGCTGCCTGAGCTTCAACCTCGCCGGTTTCTATTCTGAAGCCGCGAAGCTTAACCATGTTGTCTGTTCTTCCGAGTATATAATATATGCCTTTTTCATCTCTTCGCATACGATCTCCGGTGCGAAAGTAGAGCTTATCATCTATAGTTATCCATTTTTTTTCGGTCTGCTCGGGAAGATTAAGATAGCTGTGTGACATTCGTGGATCGCTGACAAGAAGTTCACCGATCTCCCCCTCATTTACAGGCTTAAGGTCATCATCTACTAAAAGAGTGACGGTTCCCTTTGTAGGATATCCGATAGGAATAATTGTTTCGTTGCCGAAAACACGTATTGAAAATATAGTTGCCAATTCAGTGCTTCCGTACATGTTATAAACTCTTGTATCGGATGAATACGGTGAGAAGTTTCTAAGCTTTTCACCGCCTGAAAAAAATGAGATTCCGCCGGTATCGTATTCCTCAGCCATTGCTGCCGTAAGGCTTGAGGGAGTAAATATATGTGTAATGCCGTTTTGTTTTATATAATTATATAGTATATCCGTATTCTGCTTCACCTCATTTGGGAGTATATGCAGCGTTCCGCCGGCAAAAAGTATGCCAAACATAAATACATTTGTAGCAACAAATGTAAAGCCGGACATAATACCCATGTGGCTTTTGTCGGTAAGGCTCAGATCGTTGTGATTATACAGCCAGTCATTTACACCCTGAAGAAGAGCATGACGGTGAATGACGCCCTTGGGTTTTCCGGTTGTTCCGGAGGTATAAAGAATCATAACAGGATCATCCTTGGTTTTACTGCATGCACAAAAATCGGAGCTGGCATTTATTTCATCAAAGAAATAAACCTGCCTGCCGTTTAACGGGCAGTTTCTTTCAGAGAATGCAGCACGATCGGCAAGAATGAAGCGGACATTCGCATCATCCATCATATATAAAAGGCGGTCATTGGGATATGCATCGTCAAGAGGCAGAAAAACACCACCCGCCTTAATAATAGCAAGAGCGCCAAGCATGATTTCTTTTTGACGTGATACAAAGACCGCAACGGCTTCAGACGGTGCAAGCCCTGCCTTTCTTAAGACCGAGGCTAAGCCGTTGCTTAGCTCATCGGTCTCTTGATAGGAAAGGCAGCCCTGTTCATCAACTAAAGCTATATGGTCCGGAAATGAAGCTGCTATATTTGAAAAATGTTCATGAAACAGTAAATTCATATGCTTTATCCTATGTAAGTTTTTTAATTATTGCGTTAATATTCAAGTCCGTTAAGTGCATTTAAAAACAGTCGGCAGTAATCTGCACCGCATTCAGGCCAGGCAAATCCGAATCGAGCCAGTATCTGAGCAGTATAAGCTACACTGAGATCATCGAGTGAAAGTGTGGAATTACTGCTTGTATCATTCATGGCATAGGCCATGAATGGTCTCATAGCATCGCAAAGCTCAGGATTCTTGAGTGCCTCCTGAAGCGCGTTCTGGAATTCCTCGTTTTCTGCATAGCTGATGCTGTAGCCGTATGCCCTAAGAGAAGCTATTACATCGCTCATGAGAGGACGGTGTATATTGCTCATCATAAAGCATACGCACTCACGCGGTGTTTGCGACAGAAGGACAACTGCCTCTGCGGTTTTATCTATAGGCGAAAACTCGGTTGATGTGAATGCAATATCGTAAGGTACCTTTCCCAGAGCTATAAAGCCCTTTAATGTGTTCATATAGTTATTTGTAGTAGAATTTATCTGAAAATGTCCGTCACTTATACGTGGTGCAAGATTGCCTGCACGAAGCACCTTTGCATTTAGTCCTCTGTTCAGGATACTTTCATATATCAGCCTTTCTGCCAGAAATTTTGAGCGGACATATTGATTGTCATCATAGACCTGACCTACATAGAGCATATGTTCATTGTAGATAAGACCCTTTCTCGGAATATCGCCTGATGGATGTCCGAATATACTTTCTGTAGAAACATGAACAAGGCGGGCATTGTTTTTAATACACCATTCAATAAGATTGTGTACAATACCAAGATTAGCATGCTCAATTTCGTTTCCTTTGGCAAAATGCTTGACACTTGCAGCACAGTTAATAACAGTAATGCTCTGTGCAGATATATTACAGCTGTTAAGTGTTGACGGATCTGTAGCATCGCCCGCAATAATAAATACACGGGTTCCGAAGAGCTCAGCGTAGTCAGTGTCAAAATAATATTTCAAAAGCTTCTTAAACCTGTTTTCGGCGCTTATATCCTTTCCGCTGCGAACCATACAATAGATTTGTCCGGTTGTATTTAAAACAAGCTCGTTGAAAACATGTATTCCAAGATATCCTGTAGCACCTGTAAGCAAAACGGTATCTGTTTTTTGACATTCACTTCGCAGAAAGGCTTCCTTTGTGTTCCCACGAAGCAGCTCGTTTATAGCATGATAGTCATATCCGTCCGGGCCGATTTCGGTTGTTCCAAAGCCGTAGAAGGAGTCATTGTGCTGATTATCAGATTTGGATTCGTTTATAACGACTGCATTATTTTCACCACCGGAAAAGGCAGCAAGCTCCTTTGGAGTTGTATATTCAAAAACATTCTGATAAACGATGCCGTATCCAAGCTGATTGGCTGCAACTACAACACGCATAGCACTTATTGAGCTGCCTCCAAGCTCGAAGAAATCATCACCTATACCTACTTTTTCAACGGAGAGAATCTGCTGGAATATAGTGCAGAAATCCTCCTCTGCCTTAGTAGTCGGAGCTTCATAAGCTGCCTTTTTGATTTCCGGCTTAGGTAAGGCCTTTTTGTCAACCTTTTGATTGATTGTAAGAGGAATCTTTTCAAGCTGCATGGTTACAAGCGGAACCATATATGCAGGCTTTCGATCCCTTATAAACTGATTAAGATCATCAATGCTGACTGTGCTTTTGCTTACTATAAATGCAGCCAGATATTTTCCGCCGTTATCGTAGCTGTAGGCCTGAACCGTGGCATCATCTATGCCGGGATATTCACGGATAACTGCCTCAACCTCCTTTGTTTCCACACGGAAGCCGCGGATCTTTACCTGACCGTCCTTTCTGCCAACGAATTCCACATCACCGTCTTCACGATAACGAACAATATCACCCGTATGATACATTTTGTAGCTGCTAAACGGGGATGATGTATATGCTTCTGCCGTTTTATCAGGTCTGTTCAGATAGCCTCTGGTTACCTGCGGTCCGCAAAGGCAGAATTCACCTGCTGCACCTGCCGGAAGACGATGTCCGCATTTATCAAGCACATAGCCTGCAATCGTAACAAGCGGCTTTCCGATAGGAATATTCGGTTCCCAGAAGCGGATAGGGAAGAGACTTACACCGCAGCAGTTTTCTGTAGGGCCGTATCCGTTGATGATAGTATAGCTCAGCTCATCAGGCGACAGAGCAGGGAGCTTTTCACCGCCCATAACAAGAAAGCGAAGAGTGTCCATCTTTGGAAAGTTCTGTACAAATTGAACGCCAACCTGCGTTGTGAGCAGAACCTGTGTAATTCTCATTTCATTAAAGTACTCGGACAGCTTATTTAGGTTCATACGTATATCCTCAGGAATAACACAGAGTGTTGCGCCGTTTAAAAGCGTACAGAATGTGTCAGACATACATACATCAAAGCCAAATGAGGCAAAGGATGCGGTTCTGCCGTCTGTGGTATAAAAGCCTTCATAGTTTGAGCCGTAGGCAAAGGCTACCATGTTTCCGTGTTCGATCTGACAGCCCTTAGGCTGGCCGGTTGAACCTGATGTATAAAGCATTATCATAAGGTCATGAGCCTTTGGCATTTCAGGCAGTTTATAATCGGTGATATCAGCTGCCGATGCTATCAAATCATCAAGCAGAAGTACATCTCCGTGATATTCATTTATCAGCGAAGCAAGTTCGTTTTCAGCGATAAGAAGACAGGAATCTGCATCCTTGACCATAAAATTCAGTCGTTCGTTAGGATAGCTTGGATCAAGAGGTTCATAGCCGCAGCCGGTCTTCAGTATGGCAAGAGGCAGAAGAAATACATATTCGCTTCTTGAAATTATGACTGAAACTACATGCTCGGCAAGGTTTGCTTTGCCTGTTGCTTTGCTGATTCGATCATAGATGCATGCAGCAAGTCTGTCTGTAAGCTCATCAAGCTCCCTATAGGTATAGGTTTTATCCATATAAATAGCTGCTTCCTTATCGGGGAATTGTTCAACTATCTTTTTAAATTTGCTCACAACAGAATCCATCTGGTCAAAGTCGAGCTTCATTGGCTGATTATAGCCATCAAGCTTTGCCCAGTCGTTCTTATCGGTAAGGCTGACATCTCTGACATACTCAAGGTTTATAAGACCAAAGGCAGCAAGAGCAATGCTTCGGGCAAATCCCTGGATAAATTCCTCACTGAAGAGAGCAGTATCATAGTTGATTTGTATAGAGCCATCTGCATCATTGCCGAAAATCTGTATTGATATAGGCAGCTTTGCCTGATCAGAGGCCAAATTTTCCGTACTTAGAGTGCCAAGCTTTGTTGTATAGCTGTTTAAGACGCCAACCTGATATGCATATGAAATCTGTGGCTTGAAATCATATTTTGCGGCAATTGCCGAAAAAGGATGATTTTCATGTCGTATTACGGATGTAAACAGATCAGCCGTTCTCTTAACAAAATCAGCAGTCTTTTCATCTGTATTGATTGAGATTGCAAGAGGCAGAGTATTAACAAACATTCCGACAGTATCGGAAATTCGTATATCACTTCGTCCGCCGGAAATGGTTGCTATTGACACATTGTCCTCACATATATAGCGGCCTATTGCAAGGAATGAAGCTGATAAAAATACGGCAGCAGGTGTTATGCCATGCTTTCTTGCGTAGGTATTTACAGGTGTAAGATCAACAGGTCTGGCAATCGTTTTTTCTGTATGAGGAGCGTTCTTTTTATAAATATCAGGAATCAGAGAAGATGCCTCCTCAACGCCATTCATTATATCATCAAAGAAGCTTTCATTTGCTTCATCGATATGCTGGTTAGAGGCAAAGTCAAAGCAAGTATAGGCTTCATGTGAAATATTCCCGCCATCAAGCAGACTGCACAGCTCACAAAGCATAAGATCGATAGAAGCTCCATCTGCAATCAGATGATGGATATCGATCAAAAGATAAAGCCTGTCTGCTTTAATGATTTCAAATCGTGCCAAAGGAGCCTTTTCAAGTGAAAAAGGCTTAACAAAGGATTTCTTATATTCATTAAGCTTATCAGAAGTCATTTCAAACACAGGTATCTGCAGCTCAAAATCAGGCTCTGCAATCTGTATGATGGATTGCGTATCGTCAGCCTTGAAATGACTTCTTAGGGCAGGATGCGCCATAATCAGCTGATTTACAGCCTCTTTTAAAGCGGATACTGCTGTGCCGTCGGGAAAGCCGATACAATATGAAATATTGTAGAAGGTGCTTTCGGGATTTGACAGACATTCTGAATAAACTCCCTGCTGTGCAAAGCCAAGAGGAGCAGATAATATTTTTTCACTATTTGAACTATTTGCTTCTTTAGAAGCTGCTTTTAGAGCATTATCATCAGAGCTGTCATTTTCCTTAGGCTCAAGCAGACTTTCGAGTATTTTATTTTCTATAGTCTGAAGCGTTGCTCCGTCAAGCAGATCAAAGGCATTTAGAGAAATACCGTATGTATTAAATAAGGTTGCTGCAAGCTTAATACTGTTAATGGATGTAAGTCCGACAGCTGTCAGCTCATCCGCAATACCAAAATCTTCGGTTCCGAGAAGCTCGCTAAGCAAAGCCTTAATGTCCTTTTCAAGAATATTTAAAGGTGCATTGACTGAATGAGCAGCCTTTTTAGCCTTAAGCTCAGGCTTTGGAAGAGCATTTTTATCCACCTTTTGATTGACATTGTGAGGGATGCTCTCAAGCTGCATGGTTACAAGCGGAACCATATAAGCAGGCTTTTTCAATGCAATAAAGGAATTAAGAGCTTCTATATCAATAGGCTTGCTTCCGCAAATATATGCCGCAATAAACTTACCGCCGTTTGGATCATCAAATGCCTGTACCGTTGCATCGGTAATATCGTCAAATTCACGGATAACAGCCTCAACCTCTTTTAATTCTATGCGGTATCCATGGATCTTAACCTGCTGATCACGTCTTCCGACAAATTCGATATCACCGTTTTCACGATAGCGTACAATATCCCCTGTACGATAAGCTCTTGAAAAAACGGGGTTATTTTCCGAGGCAAATGGATTTAGGATAAACACCTCGGCATTTTTTTCGGGACGGTTCAGATAGCCTCTTGCAACCTGCGGACCGGCTATTATAAGCTCGCCGGGTGCACCTACAGGCAGCCTGTGCATATATGAATCTACAACATAGAGCTTATTGGTATCGTAGCATTTACCGATTGGGATATTGGGTTCATTTTCCAAAACCTTTTTTGCAGTGACAGTGATTGTGGTTTCTGTCGGACCATACAGATTTATAAGAGTGTAATCTGCAGGCGGATTTATTGAAGCCAGCTTTTCACCTCCGGTTAAGAGATATTTGAGGCTGGTCTTATCGATATTTGAAGCAAACTGATACGCAACAGCTGTAGTGATCAAGGTACTCAATATATTGTTGTCTGTAAAATATCGGTTTAACGCAATGAGATCCAGACGGATTTCCTCAGGTATAATATGGACTGTTTTGCCGCCTGTCAAAGCCGGATAGATGTCAGACATATGAGCATCAAAACCAAAGGAGGCATAGCAGGCAAGATTGTCTCCGGGTTTGAGATCAAGATAACGGCTGTACCAATCACACCATGTGGAAATATTTCCGTGTTCGAGTATTACGCCCTTAGGCATACCTGTAGAGCCTGAGGTATAAAGAAGAACCATGATATCGGTTGGTAATACATCAGGCAGCGCAACTGAAGGCATATCGCCCGAAAAAATAGAACTAAAGCTGTCGGTAGATAGTCTTTCGCCTGTATATTCATTAAGGATATCCGAATATGCAGGCTCCTCGATAACGAGAGCAGCATCTGCATCCTTAACCATGAAGTTGAGTCTTTCCTTAGGATAAGCAGGATCAAGCGGCTGATAAGCACAGCCGGCCTTCATTGCTGCAAGCGGAGCTATAACCATGTTTTCATTTCTTGAAATGATAATGGATACAACAGGCTGAGACTTGGCGCTTTTAGATTTAACTTTTTCAAAAATTACAGCTGCAAGGCGTTCTGTTATATCGTCAAGCTCCTTAAATGTATAGCTGTGGTCTTTATAGACTACGGCTTTAATATCCGGATATTTTTGAACGCTTTTTCTGAAAAGAGAGATAATGCTTTTTTGGCCGAGTGTCTTATTGAATTTCGATGTATTTAAGAGATCAAGCTTGTTAAGCTGCTCCTTATCCGACACCTCAATGTCGTTAAGCTTGCTTTTGGTTAAAAGCTCATTGAGAATAAGCTGATAGGATTTAAAGAAGCCTTCTATTATTGCTTCGCTGTAATTGTGCGCAGGATAGAAGCATGAAAATTCGAAGCCGTCCGGCTTTTTGAAAATCTGTGTATAGAAGTAAATCCCCGGAATCTCTGTATCTACATAGTCAATAGCTGTGGTAAGGCCGTCTGTTGTCAGCTCATAATGGTGAAAATCATCCTGATATGCAAATAAAATATTGCTTTTGAGACCGAGATCCCTGCTCAAATCCACAAAAGAATATGCTTCACTGCTCCTGGCTTTTTGATTTTGGGTTCGAAGCTTATTAAGAAGCTCACTGACATCATCTACGGAAGAAAAATCTACTGCTGCAGGCAGAGTTTTTACGAGCATGCACAATGTGTTTTGCACATCGGCATTTTTTCTTCCGTGATATATTGTCGTAAAGAAAACCTTGTTGTCTGCACTGAATTTTGACAATGCTAAAGCAAAGGCAGCACTAAATAGAGCTGACTTGGTGGTTTGATTATTTTTGATAAATACATCAAGAGCAGCATTATCGACATCGAGAAGATGGCAGTATTCTCTGAAGGCTTTGGTTGTCTCATGCTTATCGGGCAGCGGAAGAGAATCAACTTCATCGAAGCTTGAAAATTCCTTTATATACCATTCCTTTTCACTTTCAAAGGTATCACTTTTCCTTGCTTTATTTTCTGCAAGATGCATAGAGAGAATTTCATCGCCTTCACATGCAAGAGGCTCATTGTTATAGGCTCTGGAAAGATCCTTGAAAAACAGCTGATAGGACCAGCCGTCAAAGATAATATGCGAGAAATTTGTATACAGATAATTGCCGCAGGGAGTATGATATATTTCAAGTCTGAACAGACGATCATTGAAAAAATCATAGGAATGATCCAATTGCCTTGATTTGATCTCTGTATAATCCACATCAAATATAGGAGCATCAAACAAAATATTATCCGGCAGCTCAAGGCATACATTTTGATCGGATGTTCGTGCCAAATGTGCATTGATATATGGATGAGCCGATACAACAGCATTCAGAGCTTCCTTTAAACGAATAAGATCAATGCTTTGATCGAGCTTTGTGATGGTTTCAAGATTGTAGTTTGAACCGTCATTAGAGAGCTGTTCAGCTCCGAAAATTCCTAATTGATTTTGCAGAAGTGTAAGGCTCATATTCAAATCCTCCTTTATAGGTAAATTATCATACTGGCAGGATATGTTCGTAGGTCCTGCGTGTCGGATTCGGAGCTGCCTAAGCAGATGTGCAGTCATTCAAATCCGAGTGAATATTTACAAAACTAAACCTGTATTTCCATAACATGATCCATATGAACCATATTAAACAGATTTTGTATTTCTGTACTGACACAGCGTGCACTTAATTTGCCCTGGTTCTTTTTCATTTCCTTGGCAACCATAAATAAAATCCTAAAGCCTGCAGATGATATGTAGTCAACCTTTTCAAAATCAAGGATAATAGAAGCTGGCTTTTGAATCAAAACCTCCTCCATTTGAGCTGCAAATTTGTCGGCTGTAGTAGAGTCGATCATACCATCAATAAAAACGATTATTTCGTTGTCATTTTTCTGTGTTTTAATATTGAACATAGAAGTTACCTCTTTTTAATAGTTATATTTTGTGATTATTACAGCATAGCATTATATGTATAAATTGGTTCGTGCAGGCTGAAATCTCTTGTACAGACAGTACCCTGATAATCCTTACCGCAGTCTATATCAATGAAGCTTACCCTGTCGTTGTCTTTTCCTATTATCTGACATCCATATGGAACACGGATTGTCAGATTGTTTAGAGGACGGGTAAGTCCTTCACCTGTCATTTTTAAATAGCTTTCCTTTCCGGTCCATATTTTAAAATAATAGCTCTTGAATTCTCTTGCATCCATAAATATTGTTTTTTTTAGCTCTTTTTCGGAAAATGTACGTTTTGCAACATTCATAGATGGTTCACCAATCTGTTCGATATCACATCCGATCTGAAAACCTCCAAAGGCACACAAAACCTTGGTGCCCGAGTGGCTTACGCTGAAGAAAAATTTGTCATTATTTCTAATATAAGGCTTTCCGGATGATGGAGATACGGATATTTTGGCATCCTCAAGTCCTGCTGCCAAAAGAGCCTTTCGGATAATAAGACCGGCACCTAAGGATAAGATTTTATCTTTTTTAAATCGAAATCTGTCTATTTTGGCTTGACGATCCTTATCCATCATATTGTAAGAGATCTGAAATAATTCAGGATCATTGAGTCTTTGGGTATCTCCTATAAAAATATTCATGTTGCAAAAGTCCTTCTTATAAGCATCAATCCGGACAACTCATGAGCTTAGTCAGTGCTGAAGCAAAGGGTCTGATTTTTCGGATTTTTTTATTACCAGCAAAATATTGCTGTCATCAATATTGACATAGTGCCATGCATCAGACATGGAGTCAACAACGAAGCGCCCTAAGCCGCCGACCTGATTGAACGGATCATATTCGTCAATATCCAGGATATCTTTGGTCGGATCAAAGGATATTCCGTTGTCTGTAAATTGAAGGATACATGAGCCGTCAATCTGGAGCTGCTTTCTTATTATTACATTACCCTCGTTATTGCTATAGGCATATGACGCAATGTTTATAAAAATTTCTTCAGCCATAAGGCATAAGGTCTTTCTTATATCATCAGAAATAGTCTCATCGTTAAGTATCCAGTCCTTTATATCGGCAAAACACTCCTTCTTTGCCGGAATCACAAGCTTTTCTGCCTTGGATGTGAAGGTGAGCATCGTAATGTCATCATACTGTTCACAGCCATCGGCAAAGCTTTTCAGCTCATTTTGAATGAGCTTTATTGCATCGGTGCCTTTAGAGCTTTTAAGTATGCTTTTTAGTCTTTCCAGGCCAAAGAAACAGGAAGAGCGATCTGTTGCTTCGTTTACTCCGTCGGTATACATAAAAAGCGTGCTTCCAAGAGGTAATAGCTCCTGAACTGTTTCGTAGACCTCTTCAGTCATAATGCCAAGAGGCAGGCCGCCGGAGGCATCAAGTGTTTTTATTTTTCCGTCACTTACAATATATGGCGGATTGTGACCGGCATTGCTGTAACGGATAATACTGTTTGACGTATCAATATAAGCAAGAAAGACTGTTACAAACATCATATTCGGGTTTGTATGCTCGAGCTCTTTATTGACAGCTATAAGCACATCATGCGGATTATTAAATTTTTTGACAAATCCTCTTATAAGTGTTATTGCACTGGCCATAAAAATTGCTCCGCTGAGGCCTTTTCCCGAAACATCCGCTATCATCAATATGGTCTGACCATTGTATTCGAAGTAGTCATAAAAGTCTCCGCCTATGTTTTTTGCAGGAACCATACAGGCATTTATTTCCGATATGGAATTTTCAAAGTGAGGCTTAGGCAGAAAACCCTGTTGTATTTTAGAGGCAGTCTGCAGCTCATAATTCTGCCTGTTTTGAATTTCTGTATATTCTTTTATACGATCAATATTGTCTCGGATATTAATTGCCATGTTATTAAATGAAGCTTCTATAAGACCGAATTCATTATCACTGTCGATTTTAAGCAATGGTGTGGAATAGTTGCCGTCCTTACCGAATTCCATCATGGCATTGCTGATTTTTTGCGTAGGCTCGATGACCTTTTTCTTCATTAGAAAATAAAGAAGGAGAGGACTTAAAAAGCCTATTATAAAAGAGGCAAATATTTTCCATGGAAGCGAGTTCATAAGGGAAAACCATGTCATGGCAATACTTACATCAGCTCCGACAACCGCAATGATTTCATTATTGCTGTCAAAAAGCGGAACATAGGTTGAGATGACGTGACCGAATTCATTGTTCATCTCCAGATCTTCCTTAGGACTGCTGCCATTCATTACATTGACGATCGAATCTGAGAATGTGGATCGTTTTTGGATTGGATTGGCGTGGATATTGTCTACAATCTTCTGGGCCTCATTGGTTCCGACTATATATGGATAACTCATAGTTCCGTCATTTTCGTTCGGAATAATAATATATAGAAGAAAAAGCTTATTTTCATTAAGATATACCTGCATGGTATTCAATATATTTTTTTTGGTTTCGCTGTTCTCTAACAGAATGTCCTTGTTAAGTCCGGAGTAGAGTGTGGAAACGGTTTCGGCAGCTCTTGAGGCTCTTAGCTGAGAATGCTCATAGGCATCATCACTTGCATTTTTAACTGTGAAAAAGATCATGACACCTGTGAATGAAAGAGATATCAGTAAAATAAAAATCAAGATTGATTTAGCAATTGAGTGTTTCATCTGAGTGTGATCTCCTTTGGGCTAAAGCTGGTTTGTGTTAATTGCTTCGGATATCAGATAATTTGTAAATCAAAAATATTTTATCATGTATTTTAATGCAATTACAACAAGAACGTGCATTACTTATTTATGTATATATGGTAAAATTAAACTAAAATTCGGAAAACAATAGAGAGGAAACTATATGACAGAAATAGAAAAGGCAATAGAAATAGTAACTAAGCAGGAAGAGCTTCTTTGGTTTGATCATTTCAGCGCGGAGGATGCATTTGACCTTGGATGCTTTATTGTAAACGAAATGAAAAGAAGGAACATATATCTTTCGGTTGCAATACGAAAATTAAACGGTAAGGTTGTATTTCAATATGCACCTGACAGCACAACATCTTCAAATATTCACTGGATGCAGAAGAAATTTAATACTGTGGCATATCTTGAAAAGAGCTCATTGCTTGCCGATCTCGAATTATTGAGCAAGGGACAGACGCTTGCGGATCATGATCTTTCGGGAAGCGAGTATGTAGCCTGTGGCGGCGGTTTTCCGATAAGAGTAAAGGGAACGGGAATGGTTATGGTACTTACAGTATCACAGCTGCCGCACGTAGAGGATCATGCTTTTATTGTTGAATGCATATCAAAATATCTCAAGGTTGATGCTCCGAAGCTTAGCGGTGATTTGCCGATGCTCGGAAATTAAGCGGTAAATGAAGGCAATGTCGGCATGCGATTATGTACTTGATAAAGAAATCATTAAAATGATAGATGATATAAAAACACCGTTGTGATTTATTCTATGATACAGTATCAGATGGGTCTGTCGCATTAAACGCATAATGCGACAGACCCATTATTGTATAATATATAAACGATAAGCAATACTTATCACAGGCGATAAAACATATGAAATTTTCAAATTGATAGTTGTGTGACAATATTTAATTAATCTAGTTGGGGAGAAAAAAATATCAATAAAAGGAGGAAGATGAATCATGCCAAATAGAGAAATATGTGAATGCAGTAATATATGTTGTAGAGATTCTGTATGTAAAAATATGGTTTGTTTTCTGCATGCTTTTTGATGATAACTGTTAAGATATGAATCGCAGCTGTCACAAAGACGTGTCGGCTGCTTTTTTTATGAATAAATTAACGAGGATAGTCATATGAACGAAATCAAAGAAAGTGCATTGTTTAATTCATAAATCGATAACCCTCGGGAGGTGGTTTTATGAGCAGGGAGGTCAATACGATAAAGGAAGATAAATCCTATCTGACCGAAGTAGAGCATCATGTAAATGACATAAAATATGGAAGTGTCACTTTAATTGTCCAGGATGGCAAAGTAATACAAATCGATAAAACCGAAAAAATAAGAATAAAAAACTGACTGGAAAGACCAGAGGTTTTACAGAAATGATTGTGAATGTAAAATCTCTGGTCTTTCTTTATTTTACAAAAATTATCTGAGATGCCGTAGCCGCTGGAATGGCATAGGTTTGCAAAGCTGAAGTTGGTGGTTCGAGTCCATCCGGTATCGTTAGCGGTTTTTAAATCGTAAATGAATAAGATAAGAAAGCAGGTATCATATGAGTAATACATATAAAGATTTGCAAAATTCTCATCCGTGCTTTGGCGGACAAAAAAATAACGCGGGGAGAATACATTTGCCTGTAAGCCCGGGATGTAATATTGCCTGCAGATTTTGTGATCGTACGATTAATGATGTGGAAGAAAGACCCGGAGTTACATCCAAGGTTTTAAAACCGGAGGAATGCGAAGAAATACTAAGAAAAGCTTTGAAGATCTGTCCGGATATCAAAGTGGCAGGTATTGCCGGGCCGGGTGATACACTTGCATCCGATAATGCCTTAAAGACATTTGAAATCGTGAAAGATAAATTTCCGGATTTAATAAAATGTATGAGTACAAACGGACTGCTTTTAAATGAAAGAGCTGATGAAGTAATCGGTGTTGGAATAGATTCTCTTACGGTTACAGTGAATGCGGTAGATCCGGAAATAGAGAATAAACTCAACGCATATATCATCTATCATGGTCAGAAAATTGATGGAGTAAAGGGTGCAAAAATTCTGATTGAAAATCAGCTTGAAGGGATTAGAAAGGTCGCAGCAGCGGGAATTACGATTAAGGTTAATACGGTACTTGTACCTAAGATAAATGGAGATCATATCGAAGAAATTGCAAAGACCGTTAAAGAAGCCGGTGCAAGTATTTATAACATTATACCTTTGATACCGCAGCATGAATTAAAAAATTATAAAGCGCCTACGTGCGTTGAAATTGATCAAGCAAGGACCAGGGCATCAAAATATATCGATGTATTTCGGCACTGTCAGCACTGCAGGGCAGATGCAGTCGGTGTACCGGGTAAGTCAGAGCTTGGTGATCAGATTTATCAGAGACAGCTGAAGGTGAAGGAGACATTTTCACATGGATAAGAAAGTATATAAAATTGCGGTAGCTTCCAGTGACGGAATCGTAGTGAATAGTCATTTCGGAAGGGCAAAGGATTTTTATATCTATCAGAGAGATGATAAGGAACAGATTCATTTTCTGGAAAAGAGAAGTGTTACACCGGTATGTGAAGGAGGTACTCATAATGATGAGAAGCTCAGGACAAATTTGGAAAAACTGTGCGATTGCAAATATCTGTTAGTCAGTAGAATCGGAAACGGGGCAGCCAATATGGCAGCAGAATTTGGAATTGAAAGCTATGAAATTCCGGGAATCATTGAAGAATCCATAGAGCAGTTAATAAAGTATATAAAAATAAAAAAATTATTTGAATAGAAAGGACAAAGCAGTGAGTGAATTAAGACAGATAGCAATTTATGGAAAAGGTGGAATCGGTAAATCCACAACTACACAGAATCTTACAGCAGGCTTGGTTGAACACGGAAAAAAGGTAATGGTAGTCGGTTGTGATCCGAAGGCGGATTCTACAAGACTTCTTCTTGGCGGATTAGCACAGAAAACAGTTTTAGACACTATTCGAGAAGAGGGAGAAGATATCTTGCTTGACAGAATTATGAAGGAAGGATATGGCGGAACAAAATGTGTGGAATCAGGTGGACCTGAACCGGGTGTTGGTTGTGCAGGCAGAGGAATCATTACTTCTATTAATATGCTTGAAAACCTTGGCGCATATACAGATGATTTGGATTATGTATTTTATGACGTTCTTGGTGATGTAGTCTGTGGCGGATTCGCAATGCCGATTCGTGAAGGTAAAGCAAAAGAGATATACATTGTTGCCAGCGGAGAGATGATGGCACTTTATGCGGCAAATAATATCTCAAAAGGAATTCAAAGATACGCAAGAACAGGTGGAGTAAGACTTGGCGGAATCATCTGTAATTCCAGAAATGTAGACAGAGAACTTGATTTGTTGCGTGCGTTCGCAAAAGAGCTTGGAACAAAGCTTTTGTATTTTGTGCCACGAGATAATATTGTACAGCACGCAGAGATAAATAAGAAAACGGTTATAGAATACAGACCGGATTCTAATCAGGCACAGGAATATAGAAATCTTGCACAGGCAGTTATAGAAAATACTGATTTTGTAATTCCAACGCCAATGACACAGGAGAGACTGGAAGAAATACTGATGGAATACGGAATGATGGAACTTGCTGATGATTATAAGATTTAAGGAGGATTCATATTATGGGGATTAGTAAATCGATTACAGAATTAGTTGGCAGAACACCTTTATTGGAATTAAGTAACTATGAAAAAAAGCATAAACTGGATGCGCAAATCCTGGTAAAGCTTGAGTATTTCAATCCGAATCAAAGCATCAAGGACAGAATTGCGCTGGCAATGGTTGAGGATGCAGAAAAGAAAGGACTTTTGAAACCCGGATATACCATAGTAGAAACAACAAGCGGAAATACAGGTATAGGACTTGCGGCAATTGCTGCAAGCAAAGGATATAAATTTCGTGTGTACATACAGGATCAGGTAAGTGAGGAACGTTTTAAGGTTATAAATGCTTTTGGTGGTAAAACAATTAAGCTCTCCGAAGAACCTGCCGTAGCAAAAACTCTAAAGGAAACAGATGGTGATTTTGTTGCTGCGATCAAGGTATTGAAGGAGCAGGTATTAGATAAAGAAGAAAATATATTCTTTGTGGATCAATGTTCGAATCCCGCGAATCCGGCAATCCATGAAGCTACCACAGGACCTGAGATATGGGCAGATACTGAGGGAAATGTGGATATTCTGGTCGCGAATGTCGGCACCGGAGGAACGGTATCGGGTACCGGCAAATTTTTAAAGAGTAAGAATCCAAAGTTAAAGGTGGTAGCAATTCAGCCGGGAAAAAAATCACTGCCGAGTGACAGTAATCCGGATCCGGAAGAAATAACAGGTGTACATCCTTTTGAAGGTGTACCTGTTGAACGTATACCGGCAACAATGAATCTGAATATCTATGATGAAAAAATTGAAGTAGAAACAATCGATGCATATAGATCGGCCAGAGAAGCAGCAAAAACAGACGGTATTTTGGTAGGAACATCTTCAGGTGCTGCAATTTATGCTGCGGCAGAGCTGGCAAAGCGACCTGAAAATAAAGGAAAGACAATTGTTGCCGTTTTACCGGATACAGGGCTGAGATACCTTTCTACAAATCTGTTTAATGAAGAATATCAGGGATAGGAGTAAATTATATGCCAGTGAATTTGTCAAATTCAAATGTAGCCACGAGAGAGAACCGTATTGGCTCCATTACAGGCTACGTTGGAACATTAAAAGATTTAGCAACCAAAAGTGAATGTGGAACATTAAAGGGGTGTTCGAGATGCTTTTCACAATCCAGCACATGTCTTTCAATGTGCGGATTAGGGCAGTTGGCAGGAATACGTGATGTTGCTATTATTCATCACGGACCGGCGGGATGTTCCGTTACGGGAGCAGGATCTTATTATATGTCAAAGGTTATGTCAAAAAAGAGAGGTGTAACCAGTGATACGGTTTACGTTGGAACTGATATGAATGAGAATGACACAATTTTCGGTTCTACAGAAAAATTGAGAAATATCATTTTGGAAGTGAATAAAAGATATAAACCAAAGGCAATTTTTGTATCTAGCTCGTGTGCAACGGGTATTATCGGTGAGGATATTGACAGCATAGTTGATGAAGTCAGGGATGAAGTCGGAGTACCTATTGTAGCGGTACATTGTGAAGGGTTCAAATCCAGAATATGGGCAACAGGATTTGATATATCTGACCATGCAGTTATGCAGGAGATTGTAAAACCTCCGAGAGAGGGTATTAAGACGAATAAGATTAATTTTAAAAACTTCTTTGAGAGTGCAAGACCTGAAATTATTGAAATGTTTAAAAATTTTGATTTGGAGCCTGTATTTTTATATTGTAATTCAACTATAGAAGAGCTGTCACGTTTGTCAGAAAGTATTGCAACAATCTGTATCTGTGGTACTTTAGGCAACTATCTTGGCAATGCATTGGAAGAAAAATACGGTGTTCCGTATGTAAGAAGTATTAATCAGTGTGGCATCACAGGATTTGAGACATGGCTTCGTGAAATCGGAAGGGTTACCGGAAGAAGTGAAAAGATAGAAAAATATATCGAAGAACAGCGAGCCATTTACATTCCGCAGATTGAAGAAGTGAAGAAGGAGCTGAAGGGACTTACGGCAGTTCTTGGTATGGGACCCGGATATACCTTTGAGGTATCAAGAGTGCTGGATGAGCTTGGAATTAAGGTTGTCTGGGCACTTGCGTGGCATTATGACAAGAAGTACGAAAACGGCGATGTACCGCCTTCTATGAAATATCTGTTAGATAATGATATTGATTTTGAGGCAAGCGTTGCAGACCAGCAGAATTATGAGGTTATGAATATTCTGAATAAATATCAGCCGGATATGTATTTATCACGCCATCCGGGTTCTACAGTATGGGCAATCAAGAACGGAACCCCGGCAATCTATGTAGCTGATGAATATATGATATTTGGATATAAGCATACCTTGGAATTTGCAAAGACCGTTTTAGATGCGATCAGAAATCGAAGCTTTGAGGAAAATCTGGCAAAGCGTTCGAAGCTGCCGTATACAAGCTGGTGGTATCAGCAGGATGTAGATGCTTTTTTAGAGGAGGCGAAGTGAAATGGCAAAGCTTTTAGACAAACAAAGATATAAGTGTGCACTTGGCGCCATGCAGACTGTTCAGGCAATTAACCGTGCTTTACCAATACTTCATTCGGGACCGGGATGTGCACAGAAACTTTCGGAATCCACAGGAAGCTCCGGATATTTTTCGCCGAATATTTTTCCTTGTACAAGTATTAATGAGAAGGATGTAGTATTTGGCGGAGTAAAGAAGCTGAATTCTACGATTGA
The DNA here is from genome assembly GCA_963595425.1 of Faecalibacterium sp. CAG:74. Classification (GTDB taxonomy): domain Bacteria; phylum Bacillota; class Clostridia; order Lachnospirales; family Lachnospiraceae; genus Alectryocaccobium. Next base: position 68,453 of record CAVBHN010000002.1, read on the forward strand.
AAATGCATTAAAGGTTATCGATGCGGATTTGTATGTGGTTCTGACAGGATGTATTCCTGAGATTGTAGGTGATGATTCCGGTGAAGTGGTGTCACGCTTTGAAGATGCCGATAAACCTGTTATCTATGCGCCGACAGCAGGATTTAAGGGAAATAACTACAGAGGGCATGAGCAGGTTGTGGATGCGATTGTTGATCAGTATCTGAAAAAAACGGATAAAAAGCAGAAGGGTCTTGTAAATATATGGGCGGATGTTCCGTATCAGGATTTATTTTGGCTTGGAAATATCAGAGAGCTTGAGAGGTTGATTCAGGAATTGGATCTTACACCGAATACAATCTTTGGGTTTAAAAGAGGAATTGACAATATCAATAAGATTCCGGAAGCAGAATTTAACCTGCTGGTATCGCCTTGGGTAGGACTTGGCAATATGAAGAAAATGGAACGAAAGCTTGGGATACCGTATCTTCATTATCCGACGCTTCCGATTGGTGCAACGGAGACAAGTAAATTCATAAGAACGGTTGGAGACTTTGCGAGAGTAGATAAAGAAAAGGTTGAAGCTGTAATAAAGGAACATGAAGATTACTATTATTATCTGATAGAGAGATATGCGGATTTATTCCTTGAGAACCGAGTTATTAACAAACAGTTTACGGTTATTGCTGATGCCCAATATTCGCTGGGAATAACAAAATTCCTTGTAAATGACTTGGGACTTGTTCCTGCAAAGCAGTTTGTCGTAGATGATACACCTAAAGCCTACAGAGAGAAGATTACAGAGGAATTTAAGAAGCTTAATTTTGGACTTGAGGCAGAGGTTTCATTTGAAACAGATGGATACAAAATTCATGAAGAGATTAAGCAGCATGATTATCATGGCTATCCACTTATTCTCGGAGGATATTATGAAAAGGAAATTACTGAAAAGCTGAAAGGAAATTTTCTTAATATATCATGGCCGGTACAGGATAAAGTTGTATTTGATGATTTTTATGTTGGATATACCGGAGGTATCAGGTTAATAGAGGATATTTATACGGTAGCTGTTCAGAGATTTAATTAAAAAGTGTGTCAAAACTGCCTGTGAGCTTTGGATGCAGATTTCACAGGCAGTTGATATAGGAGAGGATGTGTTTGTTTGGCTTATAAAATTGCAATTGGTTCTTTAGACGGAATCCATGTTGATTTAAAGTTTGGCGAGGCCGCAAGGTTTTTGATTTATGAGGTGACAGATGAAGTCAGATTGTCAGAAGAAAGAATTGTTCATGATGCAAAAGTACAGGATATAAAAGTTGATTCATGCAACAGAGCAAACTGTGGCAGTGAAGGATGTAATGGCAACGGAGGTGGATGTAAAGGTTCTTCCGATGTAGTTTCAAAGACAGAGCTTATATCTGATTGCAGATGTATTGTATGCAAAAAAATTGGATTTCAGGCGCAGAAGCAATTTGAGAAAAAGGCAATATCCGTGTTTGACGTGGAGTGCGAAATTGATGAGGCATTAGAAAAAATTACATATTATTATGAGAAAATTGATAAGCACGAATCATTAAAAAAGGGTCTGTCGCATTAAATGCATAATGCGGCAGACCCAAATCCGGGAATGTTTCAAAGCTTGTGTAAACCCCTAAACTGATGTAAGGTGAATTTACTCGGTTTACAGCTATATGTTGTGATCGCATTTCTGACATTGCAGCATTTTATTTTCGGTGTCGTCTTTGTAGAAAATGCCTGACCATTGGCAAATATCCTGCAAGATAGGAACAACAGATTTTCCCTTTTGTGTCAGTATATACTCTACTCTTGGCGGAATTTCATTATAAGATATTCTGTCGACAATTCCATCCTCTATAAGACTTTTAAGCGTTGCAGCCAGTACGGCATCGGTAATATTGCATAGCTCTCTTCGAAGAGAACTGTAGCGAATCCTTTCGGCAGCAGACAGCACACAGATTATGCGGGATTTCCATTTGCCGCCAAATATTGCCAGTCCATATTCAAGAGGACAGCGTATGTCATCATCTAATTTTTTTTGGTATCTTGCCATATAAAATCACCTTCAGTCTGTTAATTTGTTTTATTATAGCCTGAAGGTGATTATTTTTGAAGTTACTATCAAATTTATTAGCAGAAGCTTTGATCAAAGCTCCTTTTTGTTGTCAGCACCGGGGGTTGTGACAATTACCTTAGAAGGCGTAATAATAAGCGCTCCCTTTGCGGTAGCTGCTCCGTTAAACATCTTTTCTACCATAGCCTTAAAGTTATCTACAACGGTTCCTTCTGTTACATATTTGGCAATTCCTTTGATCTGATATCCCTCAAGGTTCTTTGCATCATATACGGAAATAGCAATTTTTCCGTCGCTTGCTTTGATGTTATTTAATGTTGTCTCAAGAAAAACATCGCCGACAACAAGCTTTCCGTCGTCAGTAACATCTTTGAAGGCAACAGGTACTACATTCGGTTCGCCGTTTGCACAGGTTGAAAGATCCCACATAGCATTTTTTAATAAGCTGATCACTGATTCGTTTAACATCTAATATACCTCCTGATTTATATCTGTAACGATTTATCTGGTGTGATCATGTTATCAAATCAACTTCTGAATTAGAATATATTATTAAATTTATAAGCTGCTATTAAATTTAATAGTATGTATAATACCAGGGTTTCAAGGTCGAAGCCTCTGATGCAAGCCTGTATTCACCAGAGCTCCAAGGTCAAAAGCTGTTTATTTTATTTCATTCTTGTTTTAAAATCATAGTGCAATCTGTCAGACAATATAAAGTATTCAGACAGAAAATAACGCGTTAATTTAATTAAGAAAGAGGAGCTATGAAAAATATAATTTTGATTGGTATGCCCGGAAGCGGTAAGAGTACGGTAGGAGTGGTGCTTGCAAAAAATCTCGGATATCATTTTATAGATTCCGATCTGTTAATACAGGAAAAGGAGCACAGGCTGCTTTCGGAGATAATCAAGCAGGACGGACTGGATAGATTTAATGAGATCGAGGATGATGTAAATGCTTCTATAGAGGCCGACAGATGTGTTATAGCAACAGGGGGAAGTGCGGTTTATGGCCAAAGAGCAATGGAGCATCTAAGAAGCATAGGAACAGTAGTATACCTTGAGGTCTCATATGAGGAGACGGCCGAAAGACTTGGAGATCTTGCAGCCAGAGGAGTCTCAATACGCAAGGGACAGACTCTTAAGGATTTGTATGATGAGAGAGTGCCGTTATATGAGAAATATGCACACATTACCGTATCTGCAGAGCAATTTAATATAAGGAGTATAGTTAAGGATATAAAAAGCAAATTACAGACGGTTTTGTGACTGTCATGGCTTTAGAAGAATTTTGGTATTCCTTTTTTTGACAAGATTGTGATATAATCGATTTAGCATAAGCAACAAGAGACATGATTATCATTGACTTTACAAAAAAGCATTGATGGTCATGTTAGTGTGCATATAAGGGCTACAATGAGATTTTATAATATATCAAAAGGAGGATGCAATGTACAATGTCGGTGAATATGTTGTAAAGGTTAACACGGGAATATGCAGGATAGAAGAAATAGTAGTAATGAATCTCACCGGAAGCGGGGATAAAGAATATTATATGTTGCTTCCTGTCGGAGATGCAAAATCTACAATGTATGTATCAACTGATGCACAAAGGACAAGCATCAGACCGGTAATGTCAAAAAAGGATGCAGAAGATTTTTTAAAGAAGGCGCCTGATATTGAAGCGGTATGGGTGCCGAATGACAAGCTTAGAGATCAGCAGTATAAGGCGGCATTAAAAACAAACGAACCCGAGGAGCTTTTAGGCATTATAAAGAATCTCTATAGGAGAGGATGTGCAAGGATAGCTCAAGGGAAAAAGATAACATCGACAGACGACAAATATTACAGACAGGCAGAAAAAGCATTATATTCTGAATTGGCATTTTCTCTGCAGGTAGAGACAAATGAAATTGAGAAGTACATCATGGAGATAATCAAACAATGAGCAGACCGGAACCATGGCTGCAGGATGCAAAAGCGACAGCAGAGGTTTTACAGAAATATAATTTCAAATTTCAAAAGAAATTCGGACAGAATTTCCTTATAGACAGACACGTGCTTAATAAGATCATATCGGCAGCAGAAATTACAAAGGATGATATGATTCTTGAAATAGGACCAGGGATAGGAACCTTAACACAGCTTTTGGCATATAACGCAAAAAAGGTCATAAGTGTGGAAATAGACAAAAATCTTATTCCGGTTCTTGAGTATACTTTGGATGGCTATGACAATGTAAAAATTATAAATGAAGATATTTTAAAGCTTGATATAAAAAAGCTTGTAGAAGAAGAAAATGAAAATAAAACTATCAAGGTTGTCGCAAATCTTCCATATTATATAACCACACCTATTATAATGGGTTTATTTGAAAAGCATGTGCCTATTGAATCAATAACAGTTATGATTCAAAAGGAGGTAGCAGCAAGGATGAGCGCAGGACCGGGTACAAAGGATTACGGTGCCTTGTCCTTGGCTGTTCAGTACTATTCAAAGCCATATTTGGCGGCAAATGTTCCGCCGAATTGCTTCATGCCGAGACCCGATGTTTCAAGTGCGGTTATAAAGCTGACTTTGCTAAAGGATAAGATAAAGGTAAGCAGCGAGGAAACTTTATTTGCACTTATAAAAGCTGCATTTGCACAGCGAAGAAAAACCTTTATAAATTGCCTTAGAAGCAATGACACATTTACATTTTCAAAGGAAGAATGGGAAGAAATTTTTGAGGAGGCGGGACTTTCACCGTCTGTCAGAGGAGAGGCTCTGTCACTTGAAATGTTTGCAGAGCTTACAGAAATAATCAAGAGAAGAAAATCATAGAATTCGATATGTATTGATACAAATTGAGATAGCAATAGGTTATGGATATTTGATATCATTAGGTTCAAGGGCTTACAGAGATTTTGAATCGATATAAAAAGGGCCGAAATAGCAAAAATGCTGTTCCGGCCTTAAATAATGTCAAGAGGCCGGGATTAAAGGACATTTTGTTTACTTACAAATATTATATAAGGAAGAAAAAATGACTGAGAAGGAAAAAATGCAAAGGCAGATGATATATGATGCCAATTATAATAATGAATTGTTAGAGGAAAGAAGCAAAGCCAGAGAACTTTGTCTTGGATATAATCAGCTTTTGCCGTCAGAAGAAAAAAAACAGAGGGAAATCCTAAATAGACTGTTGGGCAGGACAAAGGGTGAATTCTGTATAATTGCTCCGTTTTGGTGCGATTATGGCTATAATATAGAGATAGGCGAAAACTTTTTTGCAAATTATAATACTGTTATACTTGATGAAGGAAGGGTGAGCTTTGGTGACAACGTATTTATTGCACCGAACTGCGGCTTTTATACAGCAGGACATCCTATAGATTTTGAAAGGCGTAACCAAGGCTTGGAATATGCCTATCCTATTACTATCGGTGACAACGTATGGATTGGTGCCGGAACACATATAATGCCCGGAGTTACGGTTGGAAACAATGTTGTGATCGGCGGCGGAAGTGTCGTGGTTAAGGACATTCCGAGTGATACGGTTGCTTTTGGAAATCCGTGCAGAGCTGTCCGCGCCATTACCGAGGAAGACAAAAAAAGGTGCTGGAACAGATAAAATAAAGGGTCTGTCGCATTAAATGCATAATGCGACAGACCCTTAGATTTACATATGGGTCATATGCCATTTGAGACGAATTTAAATCGGATGAAAATTATCTGCCGGCAGATCCTTGCGGCATCAAATCTGCTCAACATGGTGAAATCTGATAAGCATTTCAAGAAGATCGTCGCCTCGTTTGTTCATTGCAGGAGTAAGATCGTCCGGTGTCTTGTCTTTAACGCTTTGCAGGAAAAATTCAACAGCTTTTCTGTTTTTGAATTTGTAAAAAGGACCGGAAGCTGTAAAGCCAACGATTCCTTTTTCATAATCAAAATAAAAACCACCGTTAATTTTCTCTAATGCCATTTCGTTTAATTCGATTTTCTTATCTGTCATAATTAATTTACCTCCGAAAGGATATTTGTATATTTTATAAATTTTGTATCAGCTTTGATTTGTTATATATATATATATATACGAGCTTTGATCATCGAGGGATAATTAAATTTGCATATTGGGAATATATGATGGTGGTGTCAAGGCTTTGGAATTTTTAGCTTGGTGTCATTACATAAAAGAGATCGGAGCATTGAATGCCCGATCTCTAAAAAAGAAGGAGTCCGATATTAAATCGAATAATGAAAAAGAAAATCAAGATTTATCCAGCAACATTTTTCTTGACAATTATTATTTTAAGGTTTAAATATGAGTGAATAATGATTTGCATGTAACAAAAATATGAACTTTTTGCTGTTAAATAAAGAATAAATCGCGTAAGAATACGATTTTGTGAATAAAGTTCGAAACAGTTACAAGACAAAGGAGATGTAAATTTAATGAAAATAAACAGCATAATCAAAAAAACCGCAGTTCTTATACTTGCAGCGGGAATTACACTGCCATTGTATGCAAACAGTGCATTTGCAGCCGTAGGAGATGAGAAAATATCACTCGGAGCCGACCTGTCTGATGAACAAAGGGCGGAGGTTTTAAGGCTGCTCGATATTACTAATCTTGATGATTCTGATGTCATATATGTGACGAATGAAGAGGAGCATGAATATCTTGACTCATATGTAAGCTATGACAAGATAGGAGATACCGCACTTTCATCCTCAAAGATAATACTTAAGGAGGATGGAAACGGAATCAATGTAACCACATATAATATAAATTATTGCACTGTAGGAATGTATCAGAGTGCACTTGCAACAGCGGGAGTAAAAAATGCAGATGTATATGTCGCAGGACCTGCAAAAATCTCCGGTACCGCGGCTCTTGTCGGTATAATGAAGGCATATAATACAGCCTCAGACGGAACATTAAGTGAGGATAATGTAGAGGCAGCTACACAGGAGCTTGCTGTTACAAGTGAGCTGGGAGAGGCGATAGATGACCCGCAAAAGGCTGAGCAGATAGTTGCAAAGCTTAAGGAAGAGCTGAATAACATAGATGATATGGATGATGCTTCTATAGATGAAAAGATAAAGGAGGTTGCATCAAGCCTTGATGTTTCACTAAGTGACAGTGAGATATCGTCTATACGTGAGCTTTTAAGAAAGCTTGGAAGTCTTGATATAGACTGGGATTCCTTGTTGGGACAGCTTAAGGGTCTTTATGAAAAATATACAAGTTCAAACGGCGGCACTGGAGATGTAAATAATATTTTGAACAATATAGGAGACTTCTTTGGTGGAATAATAAACAAATTAAGTGAATTTTTCAAAGGAATTTTCGGATAATTTATCAAATGTTCATAATTTGTTCATATATCCATGGTAATATACATAATATCAAAACAAAGTCAGCGCGAGAATCGCGTTTTAGTATTTTTCATAATAATTGCCCCGGATAGAAATATCCGGGGCACTCCTCGTTTATAGGGGATTTTTTTGATTATAGGATAAAAGAGAAAATAAATGAAAAGTAAGGTAGTATTGATAAATTGCAATTCATATGATGAGGAGCTTCTTGTTGAAAAACTGAAAAAAGGCTTTGAGCTTTTAGGAGGACTTGATAAGCTTGTAAAAAAGGATGAAAAAATTCTTTTAAAGCTTAATCTTGTAAGAGGAGCCGAACCGCAAAGAGCGGTAACCACACACCCTGATATTGCCGTCGCACTAGCAAGAATATTAAACGAGGCCGGATATCAAAAAGTGTCGGCAGGAGATTCATGCGGCTTTGGAAGCACGGCTAAGATTATGAAGGAGCTTTCGCTTGATACAAAATTTAAAAAATACAATGTAGCCTTAGCTGATTTTGACGAGGGCATCCGTATTGAAAACGAGCAGGGGATACATGCAAAGAAATTTGTGCTTGCGAAGGAGGTTGTTGAGACAGATGCGCTTATAAGCGTTTCCAAGATGAAGACACATGCACTCGAATATATAACCGGTGCAGTGAAAAATCAATACGGCTGTATACAGGGATTAAATAAGGCAAAGGGACATACGGTATATACAAGTCAGGAAAGCTTTGCTAAAATGCTGATTGATCTGAATCTCACGGTGAAGCCGAGATTTTATATAATGGACGGAATAACCGCTATGGAGGGAAACGGGCCTACATCGGGAACACCCGTGCAAATGAATGTTATACTTATGTCAAGAGACCCTGTTGCTATTGATTCGGTATTTTCCAGACTTATAAATCTTGATCCCGGCAACGTACCTACAAATGTATTCGGGGAAAAAATGGGGCTTGGAAAATATAAAAAAGAAGATATCGAGCTTGTTACGGATACGGGAGAAACGGATTTTGATTTTATTATATCAAAATACATGAAGCCGGATTTTGATGTCATAAGAAGCAGGCATACATCAAGAGGACTTATGAAGCTTGTAACTGGGCTGTCGGTATTTAAAAGACGTCCAAGGATAAAGGCAGAGCTTTGCAAAAAATGCGGAGTATGCGTTGAAGCATGTCCTGTTGACGGCAAGGCGATTTCATTTAAAAACGGCAGAAGCAAGCCTCCGGTATATAATTACAGAAAATGTATAAAATGCTTTTGCTGTCAGGAGATGTGTCCGCATAAGGCTATAGAGGTGAAAGGAAGAATATGAGCAATATTTACAGTGCAGAGGATGCAAGAGAGCAGTTTAAGGGAGACAAATATGCAATCGATACAACAGGTATAGATATACTTGAGGTTTCGAAGGGATATGCAAAATGCTGTTTCAGGGTTACCGACAAACAAAAGAACGCAAGAAATTCTGTAATGGGCGGTGCGCTCTTTACGCTTGCGGATTTCACATTTGCGGTTGCATCGAATTATAATATGCCATATGCAACGGTAACAAACGCAAGCCAGATATCGTTTCTGCATGCCGGGACCGACGGGGTTATATATGCCGAAAGCAGGCTATTGCACAACGGAAGAACAAGCTGTACATATCAGATAGATATAAAGGATGAAAGCGGAGTTTTGCTTGCGATAGCGGTTGTAAACGGAATACATGTAGATAAGTAATCTTAAGATGTTATATTCTTCTGCCTATCTGTTGACTATTGGTAATATTAGAAGTAAAGTATATTTCAAAACGTTAATGCGCTACATTGGTATCGTATTTAATGAAAATATTTAGGAGGAGAATATGAAAAAGAAATTAGTAGCAGCTTTTCTGACAGGTGCAATGGCATTGTCACTTGCAGCATGTGGTTCATCTTCATCATCAGATGCATCTTCATCATCAAGTGCGGCTTCAGAAAAGTCACAGGAAGCAGCTGAGGGTACAACCTATAAGGTTGGAATTGTTAATTATGTAGATGATGCATCACTTAATCAGATCGTATCAAATATTGAGGCAGAGCTTGATAAAAAGGGTGAGGAATTAGGCGTTACATTTGAGTATGAGCCGTATTATTCCAACGCACAGGCAGATTCAACCGTTCTCAATCAGATCGCAACGGATCTTGTAGCAGATGATGTAGATGTTATTGTAGCAATTGCTACACCGGTAGCTATCACAATGCAGACAGCAACTGAAGGAAATCAGATTCCTGTTATTTTCTCTGCTGTAACTGACCCTGTAGGAGCAGGACTTGTAGAATCTATGGATGCTCCGGGAGGAAATCTTACAGGTACATCCGATGCACTTGATACATCAGCTATTATGAATCTTATCAAAGCGCAGAATCCGGATGTAGCAAAGATCGGTCTTTTATACGATACAGCTCAGGATTCATCTGAGGCAGCTATCGAGCAGGCTAAGGAATGGTGTGATGAGAATGGCGTCAAATATATAGAGAAGACCGGAAGTACAACAGACGATGTTTCGCTTGCAGCTGATTCATTGGTAGCCGAAGGCGTAGATGCAGTATTTACACCTACAGATAATACTATCATGACAGCAGAGCTTTCAATCTACGAAACATTTATCAAGGCAGGCATCCCACAGTATTGCGGAGCCGATTCATTCGCACTCAACGGTGCATTCGCAGGATATGGTGTAGATTATGCAAATCTTGGCGTAATGACAGGTGATATGGTTGTCGATGTGCTTGTTAACGGAGCTGATGTAGCAAAAACTCCTGTTCAGACCTTTGACAACGGTATTGTTTCGGTAAATACAGAGACACTTGAGGCTCTCGGATATGATCTTGACACCATAAAATCTGAGTTCGAGCCACTTTGCTCGGGATTTGTAGAGCTTACTACACAGGAGAACTTTGAATAATATTGCCTTATATGGTATAGTTGCATATGTTCAAAATAACAGTGGACTGTCGCATTAAATGCATAATGTGACAGTCCCTTTTGGATAGTTAAAATCAAGGTAGGAAAATCAATGTCAAATTTTATCACGTGGTCTATAATCGAGGGCGCGCTTGAGCTTGGACTTATTTATTCTCTTATAGCGCTTGCACTTTTTCTTACGTATTCTATGCTTAATGTCTGCGATCTGTCTACAGACGGCTGCTATACTCTGGGCTGTGCTACAGGAGCGGTTGTAGCAATAGCGGGACATCCGATTCTTGCAATATTTGCAGCAATGGGTGTAGGAATTTTATCGGGTCTTGTTAATGCATTTTTGCAGACATATATGAATGTTGAGAGTATGCTTGCCGGTATTATTGTAAATACCGGTCTGTATACGATCAATCTTGCCATTATGGGTAAATCTGTTATCAATTTGAATGATACAGACACTTTATTTTCAAGAATGAGTGACCTGCTTCAAAATACACCTCTTCAGGGAGAATATAAATTTGTTCTTGCTGTCATATTTGCAGCGATCGTTGTTGCACTTATGCTGTGGTTCCTTGGAACAAGACTCGGATTATCGATTAGGGCTACGGGTGACAATCAGGATATGGTAAAGTCGTCATCGATCAATCCAGCAAAGATGACTACGATCGGCCTGTGCATCGGAGGAGCTTTAACCGCACTTGCAGGCTGTCTTATCGGAGAATATCAGAAATCCTGTGATATAAATATGGGTACAGGCATGGTAACAGTAGCACTGGCATCGCTTATCATCGGTGAAACAATTTTCGGAAAAAGGTCGATCCGTGTAAGAGCCTTCGGTGTAGTTTTCGGCTCATGCCTATACAGGGTTATAGTGGCTATTGCTCTCAGAATGAATTTGCCGGCAAGCGCACTTAAGCTTGTATCGGCTATTATCGTAGCAATAGCAATATCAATGCCGGCAATTAAAAGACATATGCAGTTCAGACGTACTAAGGCGCAGGCAATGGCAAGAAGAAGGGCAGCCAGGGAGGAAAGGTAATGTTAGATATCAAGAATATAAGCAAGACATTTAACAGAGGAACGACTAACGAGAAGCCGGCGCTTAGAGACCTGAGTCTGCATGTTGATAATGGTGATTTTATAACTATTATAGGTTCTAACGGAGCAGGTAAGTCTACATTGTTTAATGCAATATGCGGCGTGTTTTTTGTGGATTACGGAGACATATATCTTGATGGGGAGGACATTACCTTCACAGAGGGCTATAAGCGCAGTAAATATATAGGACATCTTTTTCAGGATCCTATGAAGGGAACGGCACCGAATATGACTATTGAAGAAAATCTGGCTCTTGCATATCTTCGTTCAAGTAAGCACAGAAAGATGTTCAGCCGTGTTACATCAAAGGAAAGGGCAGCATTTAAGGAGCAGCTTTCGCTTCTGAATATGGGACTTGAGGATCGCATGAGCAGCCCGGTGGGCCTTCTGTCGGGCGGACAAAGGCAGGCACTAACACTGCTTATGGCAACACTTGTAACACCTAAGCTGCTTTTACTTGATGAGCATACGGCGGCACTTGATCCCGCTACAGCGCAGAAGGTATTGCAGCTTACAAAAAACATTGTAAGTGAGAGACATATTGCCTGTCTTATGATTACTCATAACATGCAGTCTGCCATTGATCTCGGCAATCGTACAATCATGATGGATAAGGGAAGAATAGTACTGGATGTAAAGGGTAGTGAGCGAGATCTTATGACGGTTGACGATCTTCTTATTCGATTTAAAGAAGGAACGGGAGAGGAGCTGGACAACGACAGGATTTTACTTAGCAGATCATAAAAGATATTTATAGCTATAACAAGTCATAACTTAAAAGAGTTAATATATTGACATAAATGAGAAACCGATATAAAATGTTTATAGATGAAAACATTCTATATCGGTTTCTTTTTATTTGACGGATTTGTTTCCGTTAAATAATTTCTGATTCAATTCTAAATTTCAATTGTCAGCAATGACATCATTTTTTATCAATTCAATTATTTATACCAAAGGAGGAAAACTAACTATGTCTGAGCAAATTAGGATTACACCGGAGCAGATGAGAGAAAGAGGTTCACAGTATCGAAGCGAGGCTGAAAAGGTAGGAGAGGTTATAAGCAGAATGGATTCTCTTTTGAATCAGCTTCAAAGTGAATGGGAAGGAGCAGCAAGTACATCTTATTCTGAAAGATATCAGGAGCTGAAGCCGGGATTTTTAAAGGCAGAGGAGCTCATAAGGGAGATTGCATCAGCACTTGAATCAACAGCAAGCATAATAGAGGAGACAGATCAGAGTATAGCCGCTTCCTTCAGAGGCTGATATTAGTGCAGGAGATTGGTACATGGCAGAAACGATAATCGATGATGAGGGTATCATGCTTGCTGCAAGCAATATACAGAAAAATATAAATTTGATAGAAGAGGCTGCAGAGGTAGTGCTGAAGATCATTTCTTCAGTATCAGGCAATAATATAAAGCTTGGAGAGGGCGCAAAGGAGATACTTAAGTATTTAAAGAAAATAAAAAAAATCAGCAGCTATGTAAAGGGTCTTGATAAAGAGATTAAGAGCCTTACCGCAGAGTATCTTTCAGAGGTGGAGTGTGCAGCCTTGCTTAATAAAAAGGAAGGGCCATGAACATAAAGTATGATTTAACAGATATTGACAAGCAGCTAAGCGCCATTGAAAATGCATCGGCTATTCTTGATAATGTATCAGCCATCGAGCCCTCAGGCAGCAATCTGGTAGCATCTGAAATACAGAATATAAATCTTGCTGTTGACAGTGTAAGGATAAGTCTTAAAGAGCTTTTTGATAAAACCGGCAGTCTTATAGAAAATGCTTCATCAGGAATTAAAGCAGCCGATGAGCTGGCAGCATCAGGATTTAGAAAGGGCAGTACATGATAAGAGTAGAAAATGATATCTCGGCAATAGATGCCCATTACGGAACAAGGCTTAGAGCAATTTCAGAGCGATTGGAGGAGCTTAACAGTTATATACATAGTCTTACCACAGTCTGTGATGATTCATTGGTAAATATAGGCTTATCTGCTTTCTTAAGCACAAATACATCAGGCAATGCAGATGATAAAAAGAAAAACGAGCTTATCAAAAAATTTGAGACCGAGCATAAGGATGAAGCAGAAAAGCTGAATAAGCTTGTAAAAAAGCTTGATGCTACGCAGGTAAGAGAGATCAAATATATAATTTATTCGGCACCGGAGCAATACAGAAGCCTGTATTTAACCGAGCTTGACAGCTATACCATAGGAAATATAAGCGGAGACAAAACGGGATACTTTACCACAAGGGACAATACTATAAATGTAGATATGACAAAGGAGGCTTCAAATCCCAGAGGTGCTTATACAACCTTCTTTCATGAAAGCGGTCATGCAATTGATTATAATTATATTGATGACGGGCAATTTTATTCCGTAAGCTACAGAGATGAAAATGGTGACTCGCTTCAGGAACTCATTTATAAGGATGTCAGAGCGGATGTAGAGAAGACGGTAGCGCGATATACAACAGATGAGACTATGCAAAATAACCTCACAGAGTATATAATGAGTGCAGGAAAAATAAAATCAACAACGCTTTCAAAAACAGAAAATATGCTTCTTTCGAATATTCAAGGCTATTACAGTAAGGATATGAACGGAGCATTAAATGAAGCCTGCAGTGATGTATACGGTGGAGTGACCGGCAATATAATACACGGCTCTTACGGACACTGGAGTACAAGATATTGGTATGACAGCAGAGGAAATGCAACGCTTGCACAGTCAAAGGAGCTGTGGGCGGAGTATTACAGCTATCAGGCTACAGGAAACAGTGAGGCCATGGAAAATTTAAGAGAACATTTTCCTTTAGCAGGTGAATTTCTGGATGAAATGGCAGAAAAAATGGCATCATAGAAGGAATGAAGATGAAAAAAAGAATTTTTATATTGATTATGGCAGCAATTATGGTAAATGCATCAGGCTGTGCTGTACAGAGCAAGGATAGCAGTAATAATACGGAAGCTGACAGTAAGGTTCAGCTTTATGCCGATTCAGATGTAAAGACCGAGCAAAAAGACGATGAGGAAGTCGAAATGAGTAAAAATATCACAGTTAATGAGCTGAAAAACAAAGCAGGACTTTCAAATGATGAATATACAGATGAGGAGCTTGAGGATTTTATATTGGGATATGATATTACATCGGAAAATATTGACAGCCTTAATATTAAGCTTCTTCTTGATGAGTATTTCAGCAGTATTGATGAATCAGACAGTATATTCAGCGGCATTTCAAAAAACAGGAGAAGTGATAATTTTACCGATGGGATCACTGCAATAGCCTTTTATGAAAATAAGGGGACTTCATCCGAGTATGTCTACTATGATTTTGACAGTAATATGAAATATCATACTACGGATGCATATAAGTTTTCGGATATGACAAATGGCGAGGCAATCAAAATACAGGATGCAGATGCCCTGATAGCTGATTTATATGAAAACGGTCTATGGCAGCTTAAGGATAAATCGGATGATTATTCTGATGGCGGAGAGGGAAGCATGGAGCTTGCCGTATTTTATGACGATGTCTCATGCTTTAGTGCAGCTATAGATAATATCGCCAAAAATGCACCTGATAACTACGAGACACTGAAGGAAATTCTGTTTTCATAGTAGGAGCTTTTTAAAAAATAAAATCAATTCAAATAAAATCTAAAGCTATTTAGTATCGTTTTTTACAATACAAATAAACAAAGTATAGTTATATTAGTGCACGTAAAGAACGTAAGTCAGCCAAGGATGTCTGCATAGCAGGCATCCTTTTATTATTTTCAGATTAAGGGGGCAATTTATGGAATCAAGAATCGTTGAACATCCGATATTGGGAGTTCCAGAAAAAGGAAAGCTTGTGAATTTTACCTATGACGGCATAAAGCTTCAGGGACATGAGGGTGAGCCTATTGCAGCAGCTCTTAAAGCAGCAGGCATAAATATTCACAGATATACGAAAAAGGAGCACAAGCCCAGAGGAATCTTTTGTGCAATCGGCAGATGTACAGACTGTGTAATGGTTGTTGACGGAGTGCCGAATGTAAGAACCTGTGTTACTCCGCTTAAGGGCGGCATGAAGGTGCAGACTCAATACGGAGTATCTGCTGAACCATTTAAGGATTGAATACAGGGGGGAGAGAGAATATGAAAAGATATGACTTGATTGTAGTTGGTGCAGGACCTTCCGGTTTATCTGCTGCTATTGAGGCAGCGAAGGAAGGACTTAAGGTAATCGTATTTGATGAAAATGAAAGACCCGGTGGTCAGCTGTTCAAGCAGATTCACAAATTCTTTGGATCAAAGGAGCATAAGGCCAAGATAAGAGGATTTGTAATAGGAGAGCAGCTTTTAAAGGAAGCAGATGCAGCAGGAGTAGAGGTTGTCTTAAATTCCACAGTAGTCGGAATGTATCAGGATAAGGAAATAACCGTAAAGCAGGGTGATGAAATATTTCATTACAAGGGTGATGCAATAATCATTGCAACAGGTGCAGCCGAAAATATGGTTACTTTTGATGGCTGGACACTTCCCGGTGTAATAGGTGCAGGAGCTGCACAGACAATGATGAATCTTCATGGAGTAAGACCGGGAAGCAAAATATTGATGCTTGGAAGCGGAAATGTAGGACTTGTAGTAAGCTTCCAGCTTGCACAGTGCGGATGCGAGGTAGTAGCACTTGTAGATGCAGCACCGAGAATCGGTGGCTACGGCGTTCATGCATCAAAGGTTGCAAGAACCGGAGTTCCGTTTTATCTTTCACATACTATTGTTAAGGCAGAGGGCGAGGATCATGTAACCGGAGTAACAATAGCAGAGGTTGACAGCCATTTTAAATTCATACCGGGAACAGAAAAGCACTTTGATGTGGATACAATTTGTCTGGCAGTCGGACTTTCTCCGATGTCACAGCTTTTGAAAATGGCTGGCTGTGATATGGTAGACGATCCTAAGCGCGGAGGACAGGTGCCTGTAGTAGACGAATACGGCGAAACATCAATAAAGGGAATTTTTGTAGCAGGTGATGTATCCGGAATTGAGGAAGCAAGCTCAGCTATGATTGAAGGCCGAATTGCCGGAATCTGTGCAGCAAGGTATCTGGGATATATTGAAGATGACAAGCTGAAGGAAGGCGTAGAGGCAAATGAAAGGGCACTTGACGGACTGCGTCAGGGAATGTTTGCTCCTAAAAATAAAGGCAAATTAATTGAAAAAACAGAAGAAGGAATCGATGTTTCGATGAATCTTCTTAAGAAGGGCTTTGTAGCCGATGATGAGATTGAAAGATTTCCTGGTGTTACACATCAGGTTGGAATCCATCCGGTTATGGAATGCACACAGAATATTCCATGTAATCCATGTCAGGATGCCTGCCCTAAGCATTGCATCAAGATTGGAGATCATATAACATCTCTTCCATGCGTAGATGAATCTGCAGCATGTATCGGATGCGGAATGTGTGTAGCATCCTGCTCGGGTCAGGCAATTTTCCTTGTAAATGAAAATGCTGAACCCGGATATGCAACGGTAACTCTTCCATATGAATTTCTTCCTCTTCCCGAAAAGGGAGATAAGGGCTATGGATTAGGCAGGGACGGACGCAGAGTTTGTGAGGCAGAGGTTGTAGATATCAAAACCTCAAAGGCATTTGATCATACAAATCTTCTTACTATCAAAGTACCTGCAGACATGGCAATGAAAGCAAGATTTTACCGCGCTTAATAAGAAGGGAGAAGGATTATGGATAATATTTTTGACAGAATTGACCAGCTTGGGGAATTGGTTCCGGAGCCGGATGACGATAGAATAATTTGCAGATGTGAGGAAGTAACAAAGGGTGAAATAAGGCAGGCAGTGCATGACGGAATGTATACGATCACAGAAATCCGCAGATATTTAAGATGCGGTATGGGCCTTTGTCAGGGACAGACCTGTGCGAAGCTTGTAAAGGGCATCGTAGCAAGAGAGCTTAAAGTATCACCGGCAGTACTTGAGCCGGCAACATCAAGAGCACCTATGAGACCTCTTGAAATGAGAATATTCGCAAAGGAGGGTCAGCAGGATGAAAAATAATGCAGATGTAATCATTGTAGGCGGCGGAATCATAGGATGTGCCACTGCTTATAATCTGGCAAAAGAGGGAAGCAGTGTAATCGTACTTGAAAGTGATGCAAGCATCGGAAACGGTGGTTCAAGCAGAAACGGCGGCGGTGTTCGTCAGTCAGGACGTGATCCTAGAGAGCTTCCGCTTGCTATGTATGCAGTTGAAAATATCTGGCAGACTCTTTCGGAGGAGCTCGGAGTTGATGTTGAATATCATAAGGAAGGAAACCTTCGACTTGGAAAAACCGAGCATCACAAGGAGATTCTTCAGGGGCTTACAGACAGAGCAGTAGCATTAGGACTTGGAGTAAGAATGATCGACGGCAAGGAGGTCAGAGAAATCAATCCGTACCTAAGCGATGAGGTAAGCTGTGCAAGCTGGTGTCCGACAGACGGTCATGCAAATCCTCTTACAGCAACACTTGGATTTTATTCGGCAGCCAGAAGAATGGGAGTTCAGTTCTATACAGGACAGGAGGTTGTCGAGATAAGAAAAATCAAGGGTCAGGCAAGGAAGGTTGTTACAACAAAGGATGTATTTGAAGGCAGCAGAATCATTGTAGCAGCAGGATATGCAAGCAGAAAGATCCTTGGAACTGTAGGAATTGATATTCCGATGTCAAATGACCTTATTGAAGCACTTGTAACAGAGGCTGAGCCACAGATGTTTCCGCAGATGCTTGGAACAGCAGATGCTGATTTTTACGGACATCAGACAAATCATGGTTCATTCGTATTCGGTGGTGCATCAGGCTATGAGACAGTAAATAAGGACAACGGACATAACATGACAGCAAGCATTACAGCTCCTGCAATATGCAGAGGAATTATGAAATATGTTCCAAAGCTTGCAGATGCAAAAATTGTTCGTACATGGGCAGGCTATGAGGATGTTTCGATAGATGGTGTTCCTGTACTCGGAAAAATCGATGAGGTTCCGGGACTTATAGTTGCCTGTGCATTTACAGGACATGGATTCGGTATATCACCTATAGTAGGAAAACTGCTTTCTGAGACAGCACTTGATAAAAAGACAACGCTTGATATCAGTGCATTCAGATATGATAGATTTAAGGCTGTGATATAAAAATTAAAAAAAATGTGTTATAGTCATCCGTAACAAGGACAGCTTCTGCGTTCTTCCGGAGATATAACACAAACATTAAATAATAAAAGAGGATGAAAAGGTAAAAATACCTTTTAAATTAAATATTATATCGAAGGGAGACAAAAAGATGGACTCAAAAATTGATTTCTTATATTTAAGTGAGCCTGATATGATCAAGGCCGGCGTAAAGGACATGAAGCAGTGCGTAGAGGTAATGGAGGATATGCTGGTTACTCTTTACAAGGGAGACTATGTAATGGGCGGCGAAAACCACAATTCACACGGCTGTATGATCACATTTCCGGATGATCCTAAGTTCCCGGGTATGCCTAAGAATGCAGATGACAGAAGATTTATGGCAATGCCTGCATATCTCGGCGGAAGCTCACAGATGGCCGGAATGAAGTGGTATGGTTCAAACGTCGACAATAAGAAAAAAGGTCTTCCGAGATCAATTCTTATGATGATGCTTAATGACAAGGATACCGGAGCACCGCTTGCACTTATGTCAGCAAACCTTGTAAGTGCATACAGAACAGGTGGAATACCTGGCGTAGGTGCGAAATATCTTGCAAGAAAGGATTCTAAAATCGTTTCTATAATCGGACCGGGTGTTATGGGCAAAACCTCTCTGGCTGCATTTGTAGCTGTTTGCCCTAACCTCGATACCGTAAAGATCAAGGGCCGCAGTCAAAAATCGCTTGATTCCTTTGTTAAGTTTGTAAAGGAAGAGCTTCCGCAGATCAAAAATATTGAAATCTGCGACAGTGTAGAGGAGGCAGTAAAGGACAGCGATATTATTAGCTTTACTACTACAGTAAGAAATGATGTTTCGTCATTCCCATATATAAGCGGCGACTGGATTAAGAAGGGTGCGCTTATAAGCATGCCGTCTGCAGCTCAGTTTGATGATGACTTCCTGGTAAATAATTGCAAGCTTGTTGTAGACAACAGAAAGCTTTACGAGGCATGGGAGGAAGAGTATCCATATCCTACATATCCGGATATGCAAATCATTGGAACAAAATTTACCGATCTTAAGCATGAGGGTAAAATCACTGATGAGGACATCATAGATATTACAGATATTATTGAGGGAAGAAAGCCGGGCAGGCAGTCAGATGATGATATCATCGTTTACTCAGTAGGCGGTATGCCGGTTGAGGATATTGCCTGGGGCGGACTTATCTACAGAAACGCAGTAAAGCTTGGAATTGGAATAAAATTGCCATTATGGGATAAACCGGAAATGGCATAAGATTCAGGAGCCGATGCATGAGTGAAAAAGATATAATTAAACCTGTACAGCCTTATTTGTTGATGGACGCAGAGGATTATAAGGAAATATTTCCTAAAAGAATGGGAATAGCCAATTTCTATGAATTCAATATGCAAAGTGAAAAAGCCAGGGATTTTCTGGCTGTTCCAGACAGCAGTACGGATTTGGTTTTCGGCATCGGAGAGAATGATGTTAAGGTTTATTTGGGCGGGACCGTCCTTCGGGCAAAGGATTGGAGCTTTGAAGGCGGACGCTATTATTTCGGTGCAAGGTTCCTGCCGGGGCGATATATACTGCCGAGTGATATGACCATACATGATATTGTAAATAATGATCTGGAGATTGATATAAATGAATATGGAGCCGGACTTACCGAGCAGCTGGCAGAAGCGGCGAATGTAAGTAGAAGGGCAGAGATACTTATGGGGTATCTTGAGAAAAGCCAGAGAGAAGACGGTAGAGATTCGGTTCACAGATTAGAGGAATATATGAGAAAGAGAATATATGCAACGGGAGGAAATATCTCTATTCAGATGCTGAGCAGAGAAACGGGATATTCCGAGTGCTATATTCGAAGGATATTCAAGGATATTCATGGCATTTCTCCAAAGGAATTTGAACGCTTTATTCGCTTTCAGACATTTTTAAACGAAATAAGCGAGGCTAGCATCAGACCTGACAGCGAGGAAGTAGCTTTAAGCTGCGGATATTACGATCAGTCGCATATGCTGAAGGATTTTAGAGCGTTTGCGGGAACCACACCGGAAAAATATAAAAAGCTTTTAAAAGAAAAAAGAAAAGAAAAAGACAGCAAAAACAAGTGAAAGGAACAGGCTTATGGAATTAGCAAGAATAGAGATTATTACGAGCATGTCAAAATTTAACGGACTCAAATCCGCACTCAGCATGGCAGGGGTAAGAGGAATGACAGTTACACAGGTGCTTGGCTGCGGTATTGAGAAGGGAACAAGAGAATACCAGGTAGATGAAAACTATGAAATGGAGCTCCTTCCAAAGCAGCAGATTGCTATAGTTGTAGAAAAGGACAAGGTTGACAGCATTGTAAAGCTTATAAAGCAGGAGCTTTATACAGGACATATAGGAGACGGAAAGATATTTATATATGACATTTCAAATGTAATCCGTGTACGTACAGGAGACGAGGGAACAGACGCTCTGTAAAGCAGGGAGGCAGATATTAGCTGCTTATACAGATACTAGGAGGAGCATTTATGAAAAATAAATTAGGACTTAAAAGCGTTGTATCCATCGCGGTGGGCCTGGTAACTACCACGAGCTGTCTTGTCTCACTCGGACAGGGAGCCGGAACGGTAGGAGTCGTATTTATATTTGCGATGGTTATTGCCTGCCTTTTAAATATGACTACCATTGCTTCGCTTTCAGAATTAAATGCGCTTATGCCAAATACCACAGGAGGACTTGCACAGTATACACTCGCGGGACTTGGCCCGTTTCCGACTCTTATCTCTATGGTAGGAGGATATCTGATATGCAATATACTTTCATCTGGAGTTGAGGCAACAATATTTGCTTATGCGATCTCATCAACAGTTCCGATTCCGATTCCAAGAATGGCTTGGGTTATCATTGTTTCTGTTATCCTTATGATAGCAAACTTAAGAGGCGTGGATATGTTTTCGAAGATTCAGGATACGGCTACATATCTGCTTATATTTTCACTTGTCGTAATGGGCATCCTGGGTGTTTTGAAGCTTGGAACAGGAGAGGTCGTATCGCAGCCATACAGTACAACAACAGATATATCGAAGATCGTGCCGATGATCGCAGTTGCATTTTGGCTCTTTATCGGAGCGGAATATGTAATTCCGGTATCAAAGGATGTAAAAAATGCAAAGAGAAATGTACCGCTCGGAATGGTAATAGGACTTTTGATCATCTGCGGTATGCAGTCTCTTATGGTGCTGGGCTTTCACAATTATACTCCGTGGGCAGAGCTTGCAAATTCATCAGCTCCGCATTTGCTGTATGGAGAGAGCCTTTTAGGTCAGGTTGGAAAGATATGGATGACTGTTGTTTCGGTTCTTGCGGTAGTAAGTGTTCAGAATTCAACAATTAAGGGGCTTAGCGAGATATGTCAGGGAATGGCAAAAATGAATATGATGCCAAGGATCTTTGCAAAAACAAACAAGAACAAGGCTCCGTGGTTCGGAGTTGTTTTTGTAAGCGTATTCATTATGATATTTGCAAAGCTCAGTGATGGTTCATCCGATGCTATTTCATTTTTGATCCTTGTAGGCTCTGTATTCTGGATGATCTCATATATTCTGGCACATGTTGATGTGCTTGTTTTAAGACGCAAGCTGCCAAAGGCTCCGCGTTCCTTTAAGGTTCCGTTTGGACCTGTGATCCCGCTTATCGGTATTGTAGGAACCGTATATATGATACTCAATATTTCAACGGATCCTGCAGAGCGCAATATGATCTGGCTTGTAACAGGAATTACATTTGCAATTCTTGCAGTCTATTCTTTTTTCTGGATAAAAATAAAAATGCGAATGCCTGTATTTAAAAGTGTACCGCTTGAGAAGGTTATGGCTATGGAAAACAGCATGTACTATAGCATTCGAAAGCGACTTGGCATTTGGAAATAATTAATATAAGGCGTCTCAATCGAACAATACTTGATCGATTGAGACGCCTTTATTGATATATTATGTAATTTATTTACTGATATTTATTTACCGAAATATCTGTTAAGAAGTCCCTCAAAGGCTTTTCCGTGACGAGCTTCGTCTCTTGCCATTTCATGAACTGTATCATGGATTGCGTCAAGGTTAAGTGCCTTTGCTCTCTTGGCAAGATCGGTCTTTCCTGCTGTAGCTCCGTTTTCAGCTTCAACACGCATCTCAAGATTCTTCTTTGTGCTGTCTGTTACAACCTCTCCTAAAAGCTCTGCAAATTTAGCAGCATGCTCTGCCTCTTCATAGGCAGCCTTTTCCCAGTAAAGACCTATTTCAGGATAGCCTTCTCGGTGTGCAACACGTGCCATAGCAAGGTACATACCAACCTCTGAGCATTCACCCTCAAAGTTTGCACGAAGATCTGATTTAATGTCCTCAGGAACATCTGAAGCAACACCGACTACATGCTCGGCAGCCCATGTCTTTGTGTCTCCCTGCTCGATAAATTTGTCTGCTCCTGCATGGCAGATTGGGCACTCGTCCGGTGCGCTGTTGCCTTCATGAACATAACCGCAAACACTACATACATATTTTTTCATCTCTCTCTTACCTTTCTCCGGATTTACCAGAATCGCAGATATTATAAATCGGAAGGGCTCTGCATTTTCCTCTATACTTTTATTTCCTCCGATTTAATTAATGGGTTAATGACTTAAAGCATTCTTCACATATACCATAAAATGTAACATCACATTTTTCGATTGAACCGCCATAAAGCTTGCGGGCTTCATTTAAAAAGCTTTCGCTTTTGATCATCGGAAGATCAATCATGCTCTGACAGGTACGGCAAACAAAATGGTTATGTGGGTTAACATTATAGTCAAAATGAAGAACACCATCATCAGTTATGAGCTTCTGAATCCTGTTTTCTTCAGCCAACATTGAAAGATTTCTGTAAACAGTTCCGAGACTAACATTCGGATAAATCTGTCTTATGTCCGTATAAACCATATCAGCTGTAGGATGATCCACTCTGTTTTTGAGATTCTCAATAATAGATTCTCTCTGACGGCTGAATTTATGAGCTGCCATGTTGCTCTCCTTTTTAATAATGATAACTGTTATTGTTATTATACAAAATTTTGCTTATTTGTCAACACTTAAAATAAAAATAATTCTCACATTTTTATATATTGTCAAAGGATCTTTTGAACCTGGCATAATGATTATTGTACCTTTATAAAATGTTTATAATCATGTGCTTGTTTGCAAAAATCAATAATGATAAACTTAACACAAATGCCAATCTTAAAGTAAAGCGGGCAAGGAACATACAGTCCGCAAGGGATTGGAATATATATGATTTTAAAGCAGCTTTGTCTGCTTTTATAAAATTTAAGGGAGCTTTTTATGAGCGGAATACTTTATTTATGTGCGACACCTATCGGAAATCTTGAGGATATAACCTACAGAGCGGTAAGAATGCTGAAGGAGGCGGATATTATTGCTGCCGAGGATACAAGAAATTCTCAGAAGCTGCTCAATCATTATGATATACATACAAAGCTTACAAGCTATCATGAACACAATAAATGGGATAAGGGAAGAACACTTATCGAAAAGCTTCGATTAGGCGAAAACGTTGTCCTTATAACAGATGCCGGGATGCCGGGAATATCAGATCCGGGTTCCGAGCTTGTAGCTATGGCAGCTGAAGAGGGAATACAGGTTTCGGTGCTTCCCGGTGCAACCGCATCACTGAGTGCGCTTACGATATCGGCTCTGCCGACAAGGTATTTTGCTTTTGAGGGCTTTCTCCCGACAGATACGAAGGATAGAAGGGCAAGGCTCGAAAAGCTTAAGATTGAGGAACGTACACTTATCATTTATGAGGCTCCGCACAGATTGAGAAAAACACTTGAGGAGCTGAGCAGGGCCTTAGATGAGGACAGAAGAGCAGCTGTTGTAAGAGAGCTTACGAAAAAGCACGAAACAGTTAACAGAAGATCGCTTGCGGATTTGGCCGAATATTATAAGAATGAGGAGCCTAAGGGTGAATGTATTATTATAATAGAAGGCAGGGATCCAAGGGAAAATGAAATTTCGGCAAGAAAGCAATGGGATGAGCTTTCGATAAAAGAGCATTATGACCTATATATATCCGGTGGAATGGACAGGAAGGATGCCATGAAGCAGGTTGCGTTGGACAGAGGACTTTCAAAAAGGGATATTTACAGAATTTTAGTTAACGAGGAATAATATATGCCAGCTTATGTTTCTTTGAATGATGTAAAAAAAATATACAAAATGGGCGAGGTATCTATAAGCGCCTGTGATGGGATAAATTTTGAAATAGAAAAGGGCGAATTTGCAATAATAGTCGGACCATCGGGTGCCGGAAAGACAACGGTACTTAATATATTGGGAGGAATGGACAGTGCAACAAGCGGAGATGTAATAGTAGACGGAAGATATATTTCCAAATTTAAAAATAAAAAGCTGATTGAATACAGAAGGGAGGACATAGGATTTGTATTTCAGTTTTATAATCTGATGCAAAACCTGACAGCCATTGAAAATGTAGAGCTGGCTCTCCAGATATGCAAGGATCCGCTTGATGCAGATGAAATTCTTAATGATGTAGGACTTGCAGACAGAAAATATAACTTTCCGGCTCAGCTCTCAGGTGGTGAGCAGCAAAGAGTGGCGATAGCCAGGGCTCTTGCGAAAAATCCGAAGCTTCTGCTGTGTGATGAGCCGACAGGAGCACTTGATTATGTGACAGGTAAGGCAATATTAAAGCTTTTACAGGATACCTGCAGACAAAGAGGTATGACAGTCATAGTAATTACACACAATACTGCTCTGACGCCTATGGCAGACAGAGTTATCCATATAAAGAATGGAAGAGTAGGAGATATAAAGGTAAATTCAAATCCGGTACCGGTTGAAGAGATAGAATGGTAAAGAGCTGGCGGAGATTAGAACATGAATAACGGGCTATTTAAAGATTTTATAAGAGAAATTCGAGGCAATATGGGAAGGTTTTTGTCAATCTTCTTTATTGTCATGCTTGGAGCCGCTTTTTTTGCAGGAATAAGATCCGCAGGCGGAGATATGAGATATACCTCGGACGCTTATTATGACAAGACAGACATGATGGATATAAGAGTGCTGTCGACTCTTGGCCTTACAGACGACGATATAAATGACATATCCGATATTGACGGAGTCGAATGCGTAGTCGGGGGACATACAAAAGAGGTGCTTGTTTCATCCGGAGATGATCAGCATGCAATAAAGGTTATTGCAAAGACAGACAATATAAATAAGCTTACCGTTAAAGATGGAAGAGAGCCGCAAAATGAAAACGAATGTGTGATCGATACTCATCTTGTGACACTTATGGGATATAAGATAGGTGACACGATAGAACTTAGCTCAGGCGATGACAATCCCTTGAGTGATGATCTTGCATCCACAAAATTCAAAATTGTCGGAACAGGATATCTTCCTTATTATCTGGATGTTGAAAGAGGAACAGGCTCTATAGGTGATGGCTCTATAGACGGCTTTATTGTAACGCAGCCGGATGTATTTACATCAGATGTATATACAGAGGCATATGTAAAGGTTAAGGGAGCAAAGGAGCTGAATACCTATTCTGATGAATATGATGAGCTTGTAGAAAAGACCGCAGATAAAATTGAAGCTATAAGTGATGATGCAGGAGAACGTCGCTATCAGGAAATATATACAGAGTCAAATGACAAGATAGCAGACGGAGAGCAGGAGATTGCAGATGCCGAAAATGAGCTGAACGATGCAAAAAAGGAATTGGATGACGGAAAGGCTCAGCTTGATTCATCCAAAAAGGAGCTGGATGACGGAAAGGCTCAGCTTGATGATGCCAAAAATCAATTAGATGATGCAAAGAGCCAGCTTGATTCATCTAAAAGTGAAATAGACAGTGCCGAGGCAACATTGAATGATACAAAGATACAGCTTGATTTGGCAAAGGCTCAGCTTGATGAAAGCAAGGCAAAAATAGACAGTGGCAAGGCTCAGCTTTCAGAACAGGAAAAAACACTTAACGAGAAGGAAAATGAGCTAAAAGCAGGATGGCAGCAATACAATGAAGGTGCCGCACAGCTTGAAAATCAGAAGGAACAGCTTGATTTGGTAAGGACTCAGCTTGACAGTATGAATCAGCAGCTTGAAGGCATAGCAGCGGCACTTGAGGCTGATCCGGAAAATACAGAGCTGCTTCAGCAAAAGGCAGCACTTGAAACTCAGATAGAGGCTGTAAGCAGTGCTCTTACAGACGGAGAGCAGCAGATAGCTCAATATAGCAAAACACTTGAGGAAAGCAAAGCCAAGCTTACGGAAGGACAGCAGCAGATAGATAGCGGAAGGGCACAACTGAATGCTGCCAAAGCAGAGCTTGAGGCAGGAGAAAAGCGATATGAGGAAGGCCTTGCCAGCTATAATATGGGCTATGCACAGTATCAGGAGGGACAAAAGACATTCAATGAAGGCAAGCAGCAATATGAAGACGGCCTGTCACAGTACAATTCGGGCAAGGCAGAGTATGATGCCTCTGTCTCAGAATACGAAGAGGGACTTCAAAAATACAATGACGGCTATAAGGAGTGGGAGGATGGAAAGAAGGAATATGATGACTCCTATGATGAGGCTGTTCAAAAGATAGCGGATGCAAAGACAGAGCTTCAGGATGCAAGGGATGAGCTCTCTAAGCTTGAAAAGGCTAAGTGGTATGTGCTTGACAGGAATAAAATATCCTCATGCGTTTCATATGGAATGGATGCAGATAGGATGGACAGTCTCGGAAATGTTTTCCCGGTAATATTTTTCTTGGTTGCTGCACTTGTAAGCCTTACTGCTATGACAAGGATGGTCGAGGAGCAGAGACAGCAGATAGGAACACTTAAGGCACTTGGCTACAGCGGTCTTTCTATTGCGGGAAAATACATAGGCTATGCGATGCTTGCTACAGTAGGAGGGGCTGTTATCGGTGTTATTATCGGCGAAATAGCACTTCCGATGGTTATAATTTCATCTTATTGCATGCTCTATATAGGCTTGCCGGAATATCATATTCCGGCAGATTTGCTGCAGGGCAGTCTTGCGGTAATTCTTTCTGTTTTGTGCACAGGAATAGCTACAATAGCTGCATGCTACAAAAAGATAAAGGACAAGCCGGCAGAGCTTATGAGACCTGAGCCGCCAAAAAGCGGACGAAGGATATTTCTTGAGCATATCGGATTTATATGGAAAAGACTCAATTTTACCCAGAAATCCACACTCAGAAATCTTTTCAGATACAAGAAGCGTTTTATAATGACGATAATAGGCATCGGCGGCTGTATGGCGCTTATGCTTGTCGGATTTGGAATAAGGGATTCCATAACGGTTGTTGCGCAGAATCAGTATATTGAAATATTTAAGCAAAGTGCAACTGTGGGAGTAGATACGAGTGCAGATGAAAGCCAGCTTGAGTCACTTGAAAACAGAATCAAGGATTATCAGGATGTCACAGAGACACTTAATGTATGCGAGCTTTCGGTTACATTAAATGCAAACAGCACAGACAGAACAGCATATCTCTTTGTCCCTAAGGAGGCAGATAAGCTTACTGATTTCGTAAGATTCAGAGATCGTGTAACAAGAAAGGAATATGAGCTCCCAAAGGATGGAGTGACACTTTCCGAAAAGACTGCTACGATGCTTGGAGTTTCTGTAGGTGATGAAATAACAATTAAGAAAAGTGAGGATTCGGACGGCGTAAGAGTCAAAGTTGAAAGCATAATAGAAAACTATGTTCAGCATTATGCATTTATTTCAGAGGATACCTATAACAGACTGTTTAACGAGGCACCGGAGTACAATTATATATATGTAAAATTTGATTCTAAGGATGTCTCAGGCTATGAGAAGCAGTTCGGAACAGATATGATGACAGAGACAGCATGTACAGGCGTATCCTTTACATCCGATCTTGAGGATACAATAACAGAAATGCTCAAGACTCTGGATCTTGTAATATGGGTATTGATCTTTTCGGCAGCACTGCTGGCATTTGTTGTTTTATATAATCTGAACAGCATAAACATGACAGAAAGAAAGCGGGAGCTTGCAACGCTTAAGGTTCTTGGCTTTTATGATACTGAGGTGGCGATGTACGTCTACAGGGAAAATATCATACTTACATTGATAGGAATTGTAGTAGGCGCAGTACTCGGCACGATATTGCATTTGTTTACTATCCTTACGGTAGAGGTCGACCTTATGATGTTCGGAAGGGTTATAAGTCCTATGAGCTATGTAATATGTGCTGTTATAACCTTTGCATTTTCACTTATAGTCAATATGGTAATGTACTACAATTTTAAGAAGATAAATATGGTTGAATCGCTGAAAAGCGTTGAATAAAGAAAATTAAATGCCTATTTAATTGTAAAAAAATTAACGATATGTTAAAATTTAAACAAGGTTGATTTATGTCATATTAAAGGAGGCAATTTATGGCACGTTTTACATTACCCAGAGATCTTTATTTTGGCAAGGGCGCTCTTGAGAACCTTAAAAGCTTTGAGGGCAAGAAGGCTGTTATCTGTGTAGGCGGAGGCTCGATGAAAAGATTCGGATTTCTTGCAAAGGCAGAGGTCTATCTCAAGGAAGCCGGAATGGAGGTCATGCTGATAGAAGGAATAGAACCGGATCCATCGGTTACCACAGTTATGAATGGTGCAGCAAAGATGCTTGAATTCGAACCTGACTGGATAATTGCGATGGGCGGCGGTTCACCTATAGATGCTGCAAAGGCAATGTGGATCAAATACGAATATCCGGATTGTACATTTGAGGATATGTGCAAGGTATTTGGACTTCCTAAGCTGAGAAAGAAAGCACATTTCTGTGCTATTTCATCAACATCGGGAACAGCTACCGAAGTTACGGCTTTTTCAATAATTACCGATTATGATAAGGGGATAAAATATCCTATCGCTGATTTTGAGATCACACCGGACGTTGCGATAGTAGATCCTGAACTTGCGGAAACAATGCCTAAAAAGCTTGTTGCACATACAGGCATGGATGCTCTTACACATGCTATAGAAGCCTTTGTTTCTACAGCAAACAGCAACTATTCGGATCCGCTTGCAATGCATGCAATCAAGATGATACAGAGCGATCTTGTTGATTCTTATAACGAAGATATTAGTGCAAGAGACAGAATGCATGATGCGCAGTGTCTTGCCGGTATGGCATTTT
This sequence comes from Faecalibacterium sp. CAG:74, assembly GCA_963595425.1. Lineage (GTDB taxonomy): Bacteria > Bacillota > Clostridia > Lachnospirales > Lachnospiraceae > Alectryocaccobium. The sequence goes on from CAVBHN010000002.1 coordinate 98,365, forward strand.
CGAATGCTCTTCTTGGAATAGTTCATTCTATGGCACATAAGACAGGTGCGGTTTTTGCTGATTACGGTGCACATATAATACACGGCGCAGCAAATGCAATGTATCTTCCGAAGGTTATCAAATTCAATGCTAAGGATGAAACAGCAAAGAAGAGATACGGAATCATCGTAGATTATCTTGAGATAATCGATAAGTCTGCATCCGATGATGCAAAGGTTGATGCACTTATTGAATATGTACGAGGAATGAATGATAAGCTCAATATTCCTCATTGCATCAAAAATTACGGACCGGACTCATACCCATGTGAGCAGGGCTTTGTTCCGGAGGAGGTATTCCTTGAGAGACTGCATGATATTGCTGTTAATGCTATAGCAGATGCCTGTACCGGATCAAATCCTCGTCAGCCGAGTGTAGAGGAGATGGAAAAGCTGCTTAAGTGCTGCTACTATGATACAGAGGTTGATTTCTAAGTCTTTAACCCAATATCAAAATTTATAGCTATAATACCGCCATAATTGCAAGTGAAGTTGTGATTATGGCGGTTATTATTGTACAGACAAAAAGCCATGTGGGATGATGATAATCCTCGCCTACAATATCCTTTCTCTTAGATGCAATAAGGCAGATTACAAGGATAAATGGGATAATAAAGCCGTTTACAACACCTGCCAAAAGCAAAAGATATGCCGGGCGACCTATAATACATGAGATAATTGTGCATGCAATTATAAATCCGACAGTTATTTTTTTTTGATTATCTTTTAGTAAAGGATGAAGGCTTGTCAGGAACGAAACGGCAGTATAGGGACATGCGATAGATGGCATGATCGATACCGAAAACAGTATAAGGCCGAAAATCCTATAGCCTATTTTGCCAAGTGCCAAATGAAATGCATCTGCGGCAGGGTTTGAAGCATCGAGAACAGCAGCAGAGGAAGCATATACAACACCGAATACAGCTAAGAATAAAAGCACGCGGACGAGCGTTATCAGCAATATTCCGAGAATTGAGCTTTGAGTAACTCTTTTTATAAATTTGTTTCCGGACATTCCGGCATCGAGAAGTCTGTGAGCACCTGAAAATGAGGTATATCCCCCTACTGTACCTCCAAGTATTGTATGTATGCCTATGCACATTGAAGGAAGTGCGGCAGAAGGCATTATTGTATCCCTAATGGCTGTTCCTACTGGGGGATTGATTATAAGAATTATTATAAAGATCAAAATAATGGTAGCAAGACCTATGAGCTTAGATATATTATCCATTGCGAGCATGGCATTTTTCAAAAGAAATATGGCTACAGCAATTGCACCTGTGATTATGCCGCCTATGACAGAAGGACCGCCTGTCAATGCATTAAAGCCGAGTGCACCGCCTCCTATATTTCCGATGGTAAATATAACACCTCCGAAGCCTATGACAACAGATAAAAGATGTCCCAGGATAGGATGGATTTTTCCTGCTATTTCCTGACCGTGAAGTCCTGAAGCGCAGACAAGCCGCCAGGTATTTAGCTGTACTATAAGAGCCAAAAGACAAACTGCAAGTATAACAAAGCCGAAGCTGCCCTTTAGAATATCTGTATAATGTGAAGTCTGGGTCAAAAAGCCGGGGCCTACAGCGGCAGTTGCCATGATAAAAGCAGCTCCGATTAGTATGCCGAATGATGATTTGCTATTGCTGCTGTTTTTGGGTTTCATAAATCAAATCCTTTCATTTGTTAGAGTGTCTTTCCTGTGTGAGCATAAATTCTATAGCGTTGTTCATGTAATCGATAAATTTTTGAACAGACTCCGATATATCAAGTGATGAGCGTGACAGATAAATGTTTCGACTGAGCGTAAAGCCGTCTATATGACGAAGAACGATATTGTCACTCATCACCTTCCAGGTCCGTGACGGAAAGAAGGCAAGACCCATATTTTGTTCGACAAGAGCATTTAAGGTTTGCTGACTTTCGCACTCAAGCGGAACTCTTGGAGTGATTCCGAGCGGTACAAAATAGCGTCTTGTAAGATCTCCCAATGAATTTTCCTGTGTTAACAATAAAAATTTCTCGTTTTTCAGCATGTCGGCCGTTATGCGGTCTGCATTTGCAAGAGGATGCTCCCGGCTCATGCCAAGAAGGCACTCTTCAGGAAATAAGAGCTTTGACGGCAGAGATGAGGCAAGCTCCTCAGATGCATGAACTACAACGTCGAACGGCTTTTTCAGACGCTCCTTATCATAATTGGAGATAGAAAAGTTTATTTCCGGATGATGATCACTGAAGCCGGCAATGAGCTTTGGAAAAAGATTGGTTGAATTGAAAAGTATCAGCTTTAATGAAGGCTGATCCTCAACAAGAGCTGAGTGAAGCTCATTTAAAACCTGTGCCTCGAGTGAAAGTATATGTATTGTATGCTTATACAGAATCTTTCCGTATTTGTTAAGGGTTATCTTTTTTCCAGATCTGTCGAAAAGAGAAATCTGAAGCTCGTCCTCCAGAGTTTTGATAGTACGGCTCAAAAACGGCTGTGACACATGAAGACTTCTGGAAGCCACGGAAACATTTTCGGTTTCTGCTATAACCTTGAAATATTTAAGGTGTCTGAGTTCCATATATAAGCACCCTCCTAAAAAAACAAACTAAGCATCATGATAATACTTTTTTTTAAAACTTCAACACCCTTATAACTAAATTGTTATAAGCATACAAATTTTAGGTCTAAGCATAAGACCCGAATTTATTGACCGAGGATTTATTTTAAATATAATGAAAGACATCGAGAGCAAGGGAGCCCAAATAAAAGCAACCCTTGCTCTTTTTGTTTAACAGGAGATTTTGAAAGGATTTTTTGTTAAATAAGGTTATCCTCATAAAATGAGGATTCCAAAAGCCATATGCGGATTTATCCGCTTGGTAAAAATCGGGATATTATCCCTAAATACAGAAGCGCATCTGTGAACAAATAAGCAACAAACGAGAGGTGGGCAATTATGGAAAAGAAACTTACTTTTAAGGACTATATTAAAAGTCTGGGCCCCGGAGCTATCATGGCAGCTGCCATTATCGGGCCGGGAACCGTAACTACAGCATCTACACAGGGTGCAAACTATGGATATGAGAGCCTTTGGCTTATTCTTCTTGCATGCGTTATAGCATATTTCTTTCAGGAGCCGGGAGCGAGAATAGCACTCGGATGTAAAACAGATGCGATGACAGGTATCAGAACTCATCTTGGAAAGGGCTGGGCCGTATTTCTGTATATAGTAATTCTTGTAGGATCTCTGGCTTTCCAGGCAGGTAATCTTTCAGGTGCAAGCATGGGCCTTCAGTACCTTGTACCGGGAACCTCAAACCTTCTTTGGACAGTGGTTGTTTCGGTATTTGCATTGGTTATAGTATTATTAAGAAGATATAACATTATAGAAAACATCAACCAGGTTCTTATAATAATGATGGTTGCTGCATTTGTTATTACAGCACTTACATGCGGAGCAAATCCGGGAGAAATGCTTTCTGAGGGATTTTCATTTAAGATTCCGGGAGGAAATGCAACACTTGCGCTTTCTCTTCTTGCAACAACGGTTACACCTAACCTTGTACTTGGATATTCCGCATTCTTAAGCAAAAAATATAAGGGTGAGGATTTCTCGGAGGCAGCGCTTACAAATACAATAAAAACAAACCGTTTTGGTCTTGGCTTCAATATGGTAGTTACCTTCCTTATAACAGGCTCTGTCATTGTATGTTCGGCTACATTGCTTCATCCTAAGGGAATAGAGATTACATCCGCAGCTGACATGGCTGAGCAGCTTACACCTATTCTCGGACAGTTTGCCGGAGTATTCTTCTCAATAGGCTTGTTTGCAGCAGCATTTTCATCGGTTATTTATCAGATATCACTTCACAGCATGCTTCTTCCTAAGGCATTCGGTTTAAGTGAGGATGACAAGGCAAAGCACAATATAGCAATCACACTTATAGTATTTATCGTTCCTGTAATTCTTGTAGCAGCACTTGGAAGCTCACCAACACAGCTTATTATTACAGCTCAGGCATTAAATGGTGTAGCACTTCCGCTTGTATTTATCCTTTGCTGGGTACTTTGCAACAAGAAGAGCTTCATGGGTAAATACAGAAACGGCATTGTTTCCAATATAGTATTCGGAGCAGTAACTATTCTTACGGTATTCTTTGCTCTAAATACAATTATCAACAGTGTTATTCCTAAGATCATAGGTGGCTGATAAACACATTAAAGTAATAAAGGGGCTTATAAAAATGAAAAAACAAGTATTGGAACGTGTAGACGCAAACAAAGAAAAAATGATACAGCTTGTTTCTGACATGGTAAAGATACCAAGTGTCAGCGGAAATGAGGCTGAATTGGCAAAATTTCTTGTTGCATACTGCGTAAATCTGGGCTTCGAATGCGAGATTGACAAATACGGAAACTTTTTCGCATTTATCAAAGGAAAAAATCCGGGCAAGCGACTTATATTTAACAGCCACCTTGATACAGTAGAGGTTGGTGAGGGCTGGACAGTTGATCCGTTCTCGGGAAAGATCGAGCCTGATAAAATCTGGGGTCGAGGAAGTACAGACTGCAAGGCCGCTATCGGTGCACAGATCATAGCTGCGCTGTCCGTAATTGAGGCAAATGCTGATTTTGACGGCGAAATCTGTCTTATGTATCCGGTTGAGGAGGAGGTTCAGTGCGTAGAACGCAAGGGAACTTATCTTTCACTAAAGGATGGCTTTACAGGAGATTTTGCTGTAAACGGTGAGGATACAGATCTTCATGTATGCCTTGCCTGCGAAGGAATGCTTGAGGCAAAAATAACAACTCATGGTGTAGGTGCTCATGGTGCTACGCCAAAGCAGGGGAAAAATGCAATTGCTATGATGTGCAAGGTTGTCGAGGAGCTTCAGAAAATTGTTCCGGGAACAAATGAGTATACAGGAAGCGGATCAATAAATCCGGGAGTTATCGAGGGCGGTTGCCGTTCGAGCGTAGTTCCTGATACCTGCGTGCTTAAATGCTCAAGATTTATTGTACCCGGTGAAAACGGACAGCTGTTTATTGACCAGATCAATGAAATATTTGAGAAGCTAAAAAAAGAAGATCCTGATTTCAATGCCGATGTTGAGCTGACATATGATTCCAATCCGTCATTGGTTGATAAGGAGTCACCGATTGTTAAGGCTATTATGGACGCACATACAGATATCGGCAAGGAGTGTCCTTTATATGGAACTCCTCAGCATGACGATGCGGACTTCCTTACAAATATTGCAAATATTCCAACCGTTCTTTACGGACCTGGAACCGGAGTACTTGCACATATGCCTGATGAATATGTAAAGATCTCTGAGCTTGAAGAGGCAGCAAAGGTATATGCAATGACTATTTTAAATATTCTTAATTAAGTAAAAAAGCTAAAGCACAGGGTCTTCCTTACGGCAGACTCTGTGTTGGCGTAAATAAAAAAAGGAGAGTGGGGGCTTGAAGAAAACCATCAGAGTTGCGATTGTCGGATTTGGCTACATGGGCAAAATGCACGCTATGTGCTATGACAACATAAAATATTACTATAAAAGCAATATAGATGTAGAGCTTTACGGCGTCGTATCATCAAAAAAGCCGGAGGAGCTTCCGGTAAAATTTACTAAATATTTCAGCTCGGTAGATGAAATGCTCGAGGACGAAAATGTAGATGCAATAGATATTTGTTCGCCTAACTATATGCATAAGGAAATACTTGAAAAGGCAATTAAAAAGAACAAATACATCTATTGTGAAAAACCTCTTACAACAGATATTGAAAGTGCAAATGAAATTAAAAGGCTTATAGATGAGACAGGATATAAAAAGGCAAACCGTGTTACATTCGAATATCGGTTCGTACCTGCCGTAATGCGTGCAAAGCAGATTATAGATGACGGCGGCATCGGGAAAATAATACATTTTGCATTCAGATATTATGGTTCGGAATTTCTTGATCCGAACAGACCTATTAGCTGGCAGTCTACAAAGGAGTTGTCGGGAGGCGGAGTTTTGTATGCCTTAGGAACACATTCCATAGATCTTATAAGGTATCTTATAGGTGATATCGATACCGTATTTGCACAAAAATTCACGCATTTCAAGCAAAGACCGTTGAAGGAGGATCCTTCAAAAATGCAGGAGGTAGGAATTGAGGATATAGTAAATGCTCAGTTCACAGCCAAAAACGGTGCGGTAGGAACACTTCTCTTATCGCAGGTTGCTGCGGGAGCAGGAACGGATTTTACATTCGAAATATACGGAGAAAAGGGAGCACTTAAATTCGATCACGGAAATGCAAACTTTATCTCTTACTATAATAATGAATTGCCGAAGGAGCCTATTGGAGGATTTGGCGGCTATCAGGTGATTGAGACTACTCAGAAGTACGGAAAGGATGCGATATTCCCTCCGGCCAGAGTAACTATTTCCTGGAGCAGATATCATATAGCAAGTGTATATGATTTCCTTCATGCGATAGAGACAGACACACAATCAGCACCCGGACTTATCGATGCTTATAAGGTTCAGCAGATCACAGATGCTATCTACAGATCATCGGAAAGCGGAAAAATAGAAAAAATAGGATAGGAGCAGCATAATATGAAAGATATTGAGATGCTTCACGGAGCACTTAATCTTGTAAATGTAAATGCAGGCCTAAAGGCTGACGAAAAAGCGCTTATTGTATGTGATACCGAAAATATAGATATTGCAAAGGCACTTGCATATGCCGTAAAAAGCGTTGGTGCGGAATACAGCATCTGTATAATGGAGCCGCGATCAACACATGGTGAGGATCCAACAGAGGCAATATCAAAGGCTATGCTTGGTGCCGATGTTATATTTGCACCGACTAAATTTTCACTTTCACATTCAATGGCAAGAATCCATGCAAATGAAAACGGAGCACGTTTTATAAGCATGCCTGATTATACAAGAGATATGATGAAGGGCGGCGCACTTGATGCGGATTTTCTTGAGATTTACAAAAGAGTGCAGAAGCTTAAGGACATTCTTACGCAGGCAGATCAGATTCATATATCCACAAAGGCAGGAACCGACATACACATTCATGCCAAGGGACGTATAGGAAATGAGGTTTCGGGAGTCTGTCGTACAAGCGGAACATGGGGATCACCTCCGAATATAGAGGTCAATGTATCTCCTATCGAAAACCTTACACAGGGTAAGGTGGTTGTAGACGGAAGTATTCCTATGCCTGAGATCGGAGTTGTATCAGAGCCTGTTGTACTTACAATTAAGGATGGACGTATTGCAGCCTTTGATGGCGGAAAGGAAGCAGAGATATTTAAAAAGCTTCTTAAAATAGAAGAAAATCCAAACAATCCTGTTTTGGCCGAGTTCGGCATCGGAATGAATGACAGAGCAACCCTGAAGGGATCAATGCTTGAGGATGAAGGAGCATACGGAACCTGCCATTTCGGATTTGGACACAATGCGGATCAGGGCGGAGAAAATGAAGCATCGGTTCACATTGACTGTGTATACAAAAATGCAACGGTTGATATAGATGGCAGGATAGTTATAAAGGACGGAGAGCTTCAGGAGATTTAACAGATGACGCGGTATTTGCGTCAGGAAAGAGGAAAGATGAAAAAAAATATAATGCTTATGGCAGGACCTACTGCAATACCGGAGCGTGAAATAAAGGCTATGGACCGCCAGATCATTTTCCACAGATCAAAGGAATTTGAGGATATAACAAAGGAGCTTAATGAAAATCTGAAAAAGGTTTTCAAAACAAAGCAGGAGGTAATGGTGCTTACCGGTTCCGGAACAGCTGCAATGGAGGCAACTATACAGAACTGCTTTTCACCGGGAGATGAGGTTATTGCAACCGTTATAGGTGTATTCAGCAAGAGAATGGCTGACATGGCTGAGGCATATGGCTTAAAGGTTATACGTGTAGAGAAGCCAAACGGAGAGGCTGTGATGGTTGACGAGGTTCTCTCAAGGATGACAGATAAAACCAAGGGTGTATTTGTTGTTCACAATGAGAGTGCGACAGGAGTTACGAATGATATCCAGGCATTCGGCGAGGCTCTTAAGGATACGAATGCACTTCTTTGTGTTGATACCGTAAGCGGAATCGGTTCAATAGATTTTGCATTTGATGAATGGCATGTGGATGTGGCATTTGCAAGCTCACAAAAGGCACTTATGGGAGCACCCGGAACAGCTGTTATCTGTCTTAGTGAAAAGGCATGGAAGGCAGCCGATGAATCCACATTCCCTAAATTCTATTTTGATCTGAAGCTTGCTAGAGACTTTGGAGTTAAGGGACAGCATCCGTGGACACCTGCTATTTATGCTATTATCGGTCTCAATGAGAGTGTAAAGATGATCTGCGAGGAAGGAATCGACAATGTGATTGCCCGCAATACAAAACTTTCGGAAATGGTAGTTAAGGGACTCGAGGAGCTTGGACTTCACATTTACGCCAAGGATCCTGTATATGCATCAAAATCTGTTAATACCTTTTATTATGAGAAAGCTCCGGAGTTTGTTGCTATGCTTAAGGAAGATTACGGGATTCAGATTTATAACGGCCAGGCAGATCTCTTCGATACAACATTTCGTGTAGGAACAATGGGATATGTAGCAGAGACGGACATTGCTGCATTCCTGTATGCTGCAAAGCAGGTTATAAACGAGCTAAAGTAAGTGCTGTGGCACATTTATATATGTATAAGAAAGGATAAATTGAAATGGATTATATAACAGAAAAATTTGCGAAGCTTGGTGTTGACAGTGCACCGGGACAGGAGCTTCGTCAGAATGTAAGCAACCTTAAGATGATCGGAGATAAAATAGAGGGTGTTCCGGTTGATTTTTCACATGGCGATGTGGATGCTTTTGTACCGACACCGGGTTGCTTTGAAATATTTAAAAAAGGGTTTGAAAAAGGCGGATGTCAGGCATATACTGAGTATCGCGGAAAGGATTTTATAAGAGAACAGCTGGCAGCTGATCTTGCAGCATTTACGGGTGCACCGATAAGTGCGGCAGATGAAATCATCCTCACACCGGGAACTCAGGGAGCACTTTTCCTTGCTATGGGTTCAATGATCGGAAGAGGAGATAAGGTCGCAATTGTTGAGCCTGATTATTTTGCAAACAGAAAGCTTGTCGAATTCTTCGATGGTGAGCTTGTGCCAATTAACATGGATTACATGAAGAGTACAAATGAGGCGGGCTTAAACTTAGATCAGCTGGAGGAAGCCTTCAAGAGCGGAGTTAAGCTCTTCCAGTTTTCAAATCCTAACAATCCTACAGGTGTTATTTTTTCTCATGACGAAATCGTGACAATAGCAAAATTAGCCGAAAAATACGGTGCATCACTTATCGTTGACGAGCTTTACTCAAGACAGATATTTGATAACCACCCTTATACACATTTAAGAGCTCAGAATATTGTAAATCCTGAGAATATTATAACTATCATCGGACCTTCAAAGACTGAATCACTCAGCGGCTTTAGACTTGGTGTGGCATTCGGCTCATCAAAGATCATTACAAGAATGGAAAAGCTTCAGGCAATAGTTTCTCTTAGATGTGCAGGCTACAATCAGTCGGTATTCGCAACCTGGTTCCATGAACCGGAGGGCTTTATGAAGGAAAGAGTAGCTGCTCATCAGGCAATAAGAGATGATCTTTTGGCACTCTTTAACAGTGCAGATGGCATTACGGTTCGCCCGACAGAGGGAGGAAGCTATATATTCCCGAGAGTTGAGGGGCTTATTCCGAATATTAAGGATTTTACAAAAATCCTTAGAATGCAGGCTGCTGTTACCGTTACACCCGGAACAGAATTCGGACCACAGTTTACGGATTGCTTCAGACTTAATTTTTCACAGGATCCGAAGAAGGCACATGATGCTATTGTCAGAACGTTGCAGATAATAGAGCGTTACAGATAAGATATAGAGGAAATAAAAAAATATGAAAAATGTAGGATTTTTAGGCTGCGGTAAAATCGGAAGGACTATGATGAATGATATCATTGAAGGAGAAATACACAATGTGCTCTTTGTTCAGGATCCTTTCTACACAGCTGAAAACACATCATATGAAATAACAAAAAAAGCAGGAGAGGAGCTTCTTGAAAAAACAGATCTTGTTATTGAAGCATCAATGGCAAGTGTTTTGAAGGAGAATTTCGATGACATAATCAAACATTGTGATCTTATGGTTTTCTCAGTGACTGCGTTTTCAGATGATGAGTTCTATCAGCATGCACTTGCAATGGCAAAGAAATATAAGAAGACTATTTATCTTCCGCACGGAGCAATTCTTGGAGTAGACGGCATCGCAGACGGCCGTGCAATTATAAATAAAGTAACTATAGTTACAACTAAGAGCCCTAAGAGTCTGGGACTTGACTCTGATAAGCTTGAGGTTGTATACGAAGGAAGCACAAGAGGAGCATGCAAGGCATTTCCGAGAAATGTAAATGTTCATGCAACCTGTGCTTTGGCAGGGATAGGCTTTGATAAGACCTATTCAAAGATCGTTGCAGATCCTTCAGTAAGCACAAATGCACATGTCATTCATGTTGAAGGAGAAGGAATTGATTTTGAAATCCGTGTAAGCAGTGCCTCAGCCGGCGCTGTAACAGGAAAATACACACCATATTCTGCAGTTGCAAGTATGCACAAAGTTTTAGGAGATCACACAGAATTCAAATTTGTGTGAGGAAGGAAAAGACAATGAACGTAGCAGAAGTACTTGTGAAATGTTTGGAAAATGAAGGTGTAAAATACATTTTCGGAATTCCGGGAGAAGAAAATCTTGATGTTATGAATGCATTGAGAAATTCCTCAATAAAATTTATTACTGTTCGTCATGAGCAGGGCGCAGCCTTTATGGCCGATGTATACGGAAGACTTACAGGAAAAGCAGGTGTTTGCCTTTCAACACTCGGACCCGGTGCAACAAATCTTATGACAGGTGTTGCGGATGCAAACTCAGATGGAGCACCGCTTGTTGCGCTTACAGGACAGGTTGGAACAGAGCGTATGCATCTTACAACGCATCAGTTCCTTGATCTTGTGGAAATGTTTAAGCCGGTTACAAAAAGGAGTAAGCAGATCATCCGCCCTGACACCGTAAATGAGATTGTTCGTATAGCATTTAAATATGCGCAGAGCGAGAAGCCGGGAGCTTCACATATCGACCTTCCATGCAATATCGCAGGAATGCAGGTTCCGGACGGAGAAGCGACAGTGCCGATAAATCCTGCTCAGAAGCATGTAGAGTTTGCGGACTTTGAAAATATAGAGGATGCAGCAGCTCTTATCTTTAAATCGGAAAGACCTGTAATTCTTGCAGGACACGGAGCTGTAAGAGGAAATGCGGCAAAGGCAATAAGAAGATTTTCACATGAACTTAAAATACCTGTTGTAAATACAATGATGGCAAAGGGTATCGTTGCAGATGACAGCGAATATTCTATGTGGACAGTAGGACTTCCGCAGGATGATTATCAGAATGTTGTTTTAAAGGAAGCAGATCTTGTAATTACTGTAGGCTATGATCTTGTAGAGTTCGCACCTCGTAAATGGAATATTGAAAATAATCACAGCATAATACACATTGATACAAGAGGAAATCATATTAATAAGCTTTATCAGCCGGATATCGAGGTTATAGGTGATATTTCGGATTCTATGGACAGAATCCTAAAGCGCTGCGGAAGGACAAAGGAGTATCCTCGCTTTACCGAAATCCGCAATAAAATGACCAAGGAATATGAAAGCTTTAAGGATGATATGAGCTTCCCTATGAAGCCTCAGAAAATTCTTTATGATATCCGTCAGAAAATGGGAAGAAATGACATTCTTGTTTCCGATGTAGGTGCTCATAAGATGTGGATCGCAAGACATTATCGCTGCTATGAGCCAAATACATGTATTATTTCAAACGGATTTGCATCTATGGGAATTGCGGTTCCGGGTGCTATTTCTGCTAAGCTTACCTATCCTGAAAGAAAGGTTTTGGCTGTTACCGGTGACGGTGGATTTATGATGAACTGTCAGGAATACGAGACAGCCGTAAGACTCGGAATTCCGTTCGTAACTGTTATTTTCCATGATGACAGCTATGGCCTTATCAAATGGAAGGAGCAGGACAGATTCGGAGAGGATTTCTTTGTTGACTTCAAAAATCCTGATTTTGTTAAGTTTGCAGAGAGCATGCATGTTGCAGGCTATAGAGTAACAAATGCAGAGGAATTCCCTGCAATATTAAAGGAAGCCTTTGCACAGAACAGACCGGCAATCATTGATTGTCCTGTTGATTATGGCGAAAATACAAAGCTTACAGGTTATTTAAAGGAGCTTTGTGACGACCTTCAAAAGGATCAGTAAATTAATAAGCAATCAAAAGTAAAACAAGAGAGGGTGCCACATAAAATGCGGCACCCTCTTAGTTGTGTAATGTATATTAAAAAAGGAATGGTCAATTACTTGTCAGCCAAGGTGCTCTTTAAAGCAACCGGGCTTGTACCAAAGCTTACCTGCTCTGCGGCAACAACCATAGAAGCATTTTCAATGAAGTATTTTTTGATACGCTCACCTAATGAAATATGGCTGCTTTTTGTATTGTTAACTACTGCATTATTTTTAAGTGCTATTGTACTCATAATTATCTCCTTCCTGATGCTATCTATCGCATCATCAAAACAAATTTGAAGTTTTTGATTAAAAATCTACATCTTCTTGCTGATTGTCTTTTATTTAAATATAAGTTTTATGTTTTCTTGTTCTCTTTATGCTTGTATAATAAACCTTACAAAGCTATTATTCCAGTAATGTAATTAGCATGTTTTACGACGATATTGACTTTTTTGAATGCCTTGCCAGGTATAAACATAATAAAGACATCGGTATCAATATGCCGAGGTGATACTGAAAAATCCAACGTTTTCGGATCACTTCATGCATAAGAACGATGTCTTTTATTATCCGTAGAATTGTCCTTTTATTATCAAAGCCAACCCATAGCCCAGCGGAAATTTACGTTATTGCACATTGTAACAAAAATTAAAATTATGAGAAGTATGATTACTATTGTTGCTATCTTTTTCATGACATTCCTCCGTTAAATGATTTTATTAATATTAAGCTTTAATTTCTTTAAAGCACATATCTGTTTTATGTCATGAATAATATCGCATTCTGTCTGCAGATTTTTGTACGGATTTTAATACGGAATCCTTCTGAATTCGGACGGACTGATCTGCTCCTGCTTTTTGAAGGCTCTGGCAAAGTGAGATGCACTGTTAAAACCGCATAATTCACTGATCTCCTCTACGCTTTTTGAGGTAGTAAGCAAAAGCTGCTTTGCCTGACGAAGCCTGAATAATAAAAGAAATCCATGCGGAGTATAGCCTGTATATTTAAAAAAGCTGCGTATGAAGTGAGAGATGCTCAGGCCGCATAAGCCTGCAAGAAGGTCCAAATTCATTTCCTCGCTGTAATGCCTTGTAATATATGAAATTGCAGGATATAGCGGGTGCTCGGACGGCGGAGAGGCTGCATCCGGCATTGCCATACCGCTTAAAATATGAGCAATGCTTGCTGAAACCAGATGTTCGTTAACGACTGCATTTTGAAGCGAAGCAAGCATGGATGAAAAGGAGTGTCTAAGACTCCCTGTTCCGTCAAATATCAGACCGGTTTTCTCGTACAGATAATTAACATAGCTTTGGCTGCTGCTTCCATTAAAGTGAAACCAGATAAATTCGGTATCTGTATTGCAATAATATTTATGAGCGTATTGGCAGTCAAGAAGCACAACCTGATTCTCAAAAGCCTCTGCTCTTTGATTCTTGGTTTCAACGTTTAAGGTTCCGTGACATACATAAATAAGAAGAAATGAGTCAAGAAAATCACGCTGAACATAATAGCTGCGGGTGCAGTAGAAATGGCCAAACTTTGTGACAAAGTAGAGTGCTTCCTTTGCAAATTCGGATGGAATGATAAAGTCCATAAATGAAGGCTCGATTACTCCATGATCCTCTATTTTCATAA
>CAVBHN010000003.1:0-18682 GCA_963595425.1 Faecalibacterium sp. CAG:74
GCTGTGGATGTTTCTTTCAGAGTATTCAATATTATGCATTTAATGCGACAGACCCCTGCTGTACTTATACCTTCCGGCTTTTTAAAGCAGACTTATTTTATTCAATCTTTTTTCCTTCTTCTGTAACGAATTCCGGTATAAAGCATTGAAACAAATGCACCTGTCATAAGAAGTGCCCAGACTGCGTATCCTGAATTATCACCTGTATTTACGGTTCCCGAATTCGATTTATCCGGATTCGAAGTATCCGGGTTGACCTTGTTTGTGATAGATATATCGGCTGCTCCAAGAACCGCCTTACTGTAGGAAACATCATCTCCGCTCACTACTGTATAATTTGTGCTTGTATTTTGGCTTACCTCCTCTGCAACACGATACAAAACCTCGATTGAGCTTCCGTCACTGCCAAGTGCATATGCAGGAAGATTTTCCCAGCTAAAGCCGGTCCATTTTGAATCGGTCATATTACCGGATATTGTCTGTGTCACATCCGAGGATGTCCAAACATCGGTTCCTTTATCAGAAGCTGCATCCGGAATATCGTCTTTAGTAAGCTTCTCTACATTTTTCCATGTCCTGCCGTTATCAAGACTGTATTGAAGTGTAAAGCTTACGCTCGAGTCTCTTAAGCCTCTTGCATTTGAGTTGTCATCCCAAATCTTTGACGCATTAACAGTAAATTGCTTCGTCTCATATGTATTGGTTACCGTAATAACCGGTGTCTCGTCAATTCCGGCATTAACGGCAGCCTTGTCGGCCTCCGTCACAGACTCACCATCTCCGATCCGGTAGGTTGTGCTGTAGTTTTCATCTGCCGTCTCAGCTACATAATAAAGTGCCTTGTCTGCCCCGTCACGAGACCATACAGGCAGGTTTGCCCAGGTTATTGTCGGCCAGCTGCCATCCTTCTCCTGCTCTATCGTTCTCGTATCAAGGACTGTGTCCTTACTTATACCATTAATCGTATCAAGACGATGAAGCTCAAATATAAGCTCCTTTGCTCTTTGTCCGTCACGATTCTGACCATCCTGCCATATCTTTGTAACAGATATATCGCCAAGCTCAATCGAATTGATACACTCGGCACTCCAGGTTTCATCCTCATTTTGAACAAGAGATGTTGTGCCATCATAAGCACCTGCCTTTGCGCTCTCACCCTGTGCAGCATCACCGCACATGATTGTTTCGCCGTCTATCTCCATGCTGTATTCCTTTACGCGATAGCTATAGCTTGTGCCGTCACGTGTAATAAGCGGAAGATTTTCTATAACAAGACTCGGCCAATCGCCGTTTTCATCCGGCTCAAGCACTGCCATGCCATCTACGCATACAGCATCATCGCCCTCCTGCGTCAGAGCCTGCCAGTTTTCTTTGTCGAGTGAATATTCAACAAGGAATGTAAGCTTTGTCGGTCTGACATCCGTTACCCAGTTTTCATCATCATCCCAAATCTTATCAATGGTCATGATTGTTGACATAAGCTTGTTGGTAACAGTTTCTTCGGCTGTCTTGTCCTTTTCAAGGCTTTGACCATCCTCAGTGCTGTAGATTACACGGTAATTTTCTGCCGTATCGGTAATATCCTCACCATCGGCATTGGTTTCAAATACCTTGTAATAGATATTTTTAACCACCGTTCCGTCATTGTAAACAAGCGGAAGGTCATTCCAGATTGCGCTCTGTGTATCACCGTCTTCCTTCGAGCTTGAAAGCTTTTGAATCACATCACTCGTCGTATATACACCGCCATCCGGATAAATCAGGCTTCCGTCCTTTTGTTCATCTGCCTCCTTCTTTTCTACCATCTGCCACTCATCTTCACCATCCAGGCGATACATCAGTGTCAGATAAATGCTCTCCGGTCTCTTGCCGAAACGATCCGACTGATCATCCCATACCTTAACAGCCTTTACGGATGACTTGTCCGGAACATGAAGATTTGTCACTGTAAGTGCTGCTTCATTTTCCTTATCAAGAACTGTTTCCTGCGAAGAAGCCTCTGTCTTTTGATCTACGCCATAGAAAACAGTATAGCCCTGCGGCGTTATTTCCTCGACATAATAAACCGACTTCTCGCCGCTCTTGTCTGCCTTGTAAAGCGGAAGTACCGACCACTCATATTCCCAGACATTGGAATCCTCTGCCTTTTCCTGATAAACGGTTACTGCTTCCCTGTATGGCTTGCCGTCACGATAAAGCTGAAGTGTAATTCCCGCATCTGCACTTGCAGAAGGTCTGATCCTGTCACGGTCATCCTCATCAAGCCAGTTCTTGCTGACCTTAAGAGCAGCTGTTTCCAATGTATTGGTAACAGTCACTGTTGCTGTATTATCACCGTTTTCAAGAGTGATATTATCATTGCCGGTATAAGAAGCCTTATAACCGTTAATGCTATCCTCCTCAACACGATAAATAAAGGTCTTTCCGTCTTTATCGTAAATCGGAAGCTCATCAAACGTATAGGCTGCACTGCCATCCTTTGCCAACTGCACCTCCTGTGTCTTATAAAGTACATCATTTCGGTACAGCTTATATGTTATAGCTGATGGTCTCTCATCCTCAAAGCTCTCATCCTGCCATGCTTTATCAACACTTATCTTGCCTGTAAGCTGTGTGTTTTTAATGTAGGTTGCTATTGTACTGTCTGCACTCAGCAAAGCAGCCTCCGGTGCATCTATCCAGCTTGAAGCATCCTTTGAATAGCTTACGCTGTAGCCGTTTACGCTGATTTCTTCTATTACATAGCTGATCATCTGCCCATCTGTATCCTTAAGCGGGAGATCAGTCCATATACAGGTCCAGAGATTTTCGTTATCGGCATCCGGCGTCAGAGCCTTTGTGCCAATGTATACCATTTCGCCATTTTCCATGCGATACAGCTTAACACTGACATCAGGTCTTTCTCCTGTCTCGACATCATCCCAGGTTTTTTCAACCTTAAGATTTCCTCTTGGGAGAGTATTAGTCAGCGTCAGAGCTGCTGTATTTGTTTCTGCATCTCTGTCGGCATATGACTTAACATCACTGCTCTGAACATAGAAGGCCTTGCTGTCTGTAGAAGCCTCTCCGTCAGGTCCTGTGCATTCAACTACCTTATAATAAACGGTCTTTGAAATTTCCTGACCCGAAGCATCCGTCATGCGGACCTTTTCAGGAAGATCCTTCCATACAGCCTCGGAGCTCTCTCTGTTGCCCGAAGCATCCTTTGTTATCGTAATCTTCTGCTTAAGCTCACTTGATGTATAAACCTTCGTGCCGTCAGTCTCTGTCTTTGCTTCAACGCTCTTCCAGGTCTTATCATCGCCTTCGTCGGTTGAATACAGAAGCTGAACCCAGATTGATGTTGCCGATACACCATAAGCATCGTCGGCATCATCAAATGCCTTTTGTGCCGTTACATCAAAGTAATTCGGCGTTATCTTATTCGTTATAGTTTTGCTTACGGTTTCTCCTTCAGTCAGGCTGATACCATGTCCTGTTTTTTTGTCATACTCAATGCCGTCCGGATAGATTGCCATCCAATCCGAAGCATCAGTTTCCTTAACTGTATAGTATGACTTATCACCGTTTATCTGACATGTCGGAATATTTTCCCACTTATATTTCCAGCCATTTTCATCGGAAAATGTTACCGGATCTCCAAATGCCTCACCGTCACGAAAAAGCTGTACGGCTACGGCTTGTCTTTTGGCTTCACGGTTGTCATCATCATCCCAGCTCTTGGTAATTTCAAGCGTTCCTGTTTTCAGCGTATTTTCTGCCGTAAGCGAAACAGCTTCGGAATTGCTTTTTTCTGCTGTATCCTTTTGCTCAAGCTTCCAGACATTTTCCTTTTCGGTCGTCTTAAGCTCCCAGCTGCTGCTGTCTGTCATGCTCATTGCCATGCTGTAGCCGGATTTTTCTATCGGCTCAGATTCCTTATCGAACTGATATTTTTCCGTAACTGTATAGCTGTAGGCATTGCCTTCGCTGTCATAAAGCGGCAGTGAAATGTTTTCACAGGTCCACTTGTTAGCTTCATTCAGAATGATATTGTCCTGCCATGTACCATCAACATAAACACCGCTTCCTGACTTTGCGCCGTGAGTCCAGCTAAGCTCGATGATGATATTTTCAGGTCTTGTCAAATCCGAATAGGTCTCATCAGCCTTCCAATTTTTGGTTATTGATGCTGTTTGTGTAATCAGCTCATTTGTCACTGACAATGAAAGACTTTGGCCATCCGCATTGCCCTTTTCAAATGCCGCAGACGCAAAGGTTTCGTTATATCCCTTCATGTCCTTAATGACCGGATTGCCGTCAGTATCATAGATCGGATTGTCATTCTCATCCGTATCAACCTCAACTACACGGTAAGTTATCTTAGCGCCGTCACAGTTGATTGGAACATTTTCCCAGACTGCCTCAACAGAATCACCGTCTGCCTTTTGCACAAGTGCCGAGGTTGTATAAGCCTCCGGAATTACAGAGTCCTTGTACTGTCCGTCATCTAGCTCTGCATCACCCTTTGCGAAGCTCCAGTCTGAAGAATCCGAAAGCTGATATTGCAATGCCAGATATACAACACTGGTATCCTTTGTTTCGTATCCGTCAATATCGCTCCAAACCTTTTTGCCCGTAATTGTTCCTCTGTACGGGTTATGCATATTTGTAAGCGTGATATTGTCATTTTCGCCATATGTATATGGTGATGCAGGATTTACGGTATATCCGGACTTCGCAAGCTCCCTGCCGTTAACAGATACCTCCTCTATCCTGTAAACAGAGAGTTCATCACCGCTGTTCTGATATTTCGGAAGCAAGCTCCATATATGCGTCCATGACGGATCTGTTTCTCCTGTTAAAGTGACCGTATCATATAAATAATCATCACGGTAAAGCTTCACAACAACATTGCCCTGAAGCTTGTCTCTGTCAGCCTCATCCTTAAACACCTTAACTACACTCTTCTGCGTAGTCCAAAGTGTATTGTTGAATGTCAGCTGTTTAGTCTGATCCGCTACAGTAAATGACTGACTGTCTGTTTCCAGACTGATGCCGCTGCCGCTCTCCTGCCAGTTTGTTCCGTCATAGCTGATCATTGTCTCACGGATTGTATAGGTTATTTCCTCTCCATAAGCATTGTACCTTGGCAGAGAAATACTCGTATTCAGACCGTAGCTTAAATCCTTGACATTAAAGTCACAGGTTTTTACAACATTGCCATTATATGAAACCTCAAATCTGATAGCCTTTGGCAAAGCCTTAAGATCCACCAGACGATCAACGTCATTTAAGCTGATGTTGTTTCCGTCCTGATCCTGCCAGTTTTTAATAAGCTGAACAATACTGTATTGTATTTTGTTTGTAATTGTCTGCCTTGTCGGATCCTGTGTCTTCGTATTGACAAAGGTTACAGGATTATTAACAGGTGTATAGCTGCTTATAGTCACATTCGGATGCTCCGTCAAGGATGTATAGCTCTCTCTTACCCTATACTGGATAGGCTCAGCCTGTCCGTCCTTGCTTGGTGTATCCCAATATTTCTTCAGATAATACCAGTTAGCACTTTTTGTTACACCGCCCGAGACGGAGCCGACATGTGAGATGCTCGGTTCTGCCCTGTAATACGGATCCCAATCCGGAATAACCGTAAAGAGCTCAATCCAGCTGTCTCCTGACCAGCCCATATCGCACCAGTCATTCTCATTTGCAGCATTGCCTCCCTGCTTCAGATATTGAAGCGTAAAGGTCATGGTTGGACGAAGTGCCTTTTCCCATTCTTCATTATCCTGCCATGCCTTATTGGCATGAATCTCGATAGTTTTTCGATCCGTATCAAGAGTGTTAACGACCTTGATCACATAGGTGCCGTCAGTTTCTGATGACGTTGGCCAGCTGATCTCTGCCTTATACGTGCCGTTTTCGGTGCTGATCTCAACCTGACCGCTTGCTGGCAGAGTCTGCTCATCACTCTTTTTAGTTCCTACTGTCTTTTCCTTCAGTGTAAAAATGTCCTGGAAGTCACTGACATCAACATATCCCGGAACATAGAAATAATCAGAATAGTAAACGCTTGCCTCGGGATCACCTGCATCATAAGTCTCATCCTTGCTCGTACTCAGTGTAAAGCTGTGCTCGCCGTTTACTGACTGTATAGTCATAACAAGGCTGTCAGGTCTTGTATTATCACGTCCGCCGTTATCAACCCATTCCTTGGCAAGTCTTACCTTTTTAGCCTGCAGGACATTTTGGGCATCGATGGTATATGTTGTGACAATATGCTTGCCGCCCTCATCCTCGGTTGTTTCCTGCTGTGAGGACATGCTGCTTGTTACACCGCGGTAGCTTGTAGTGTCTTCGTATTTCTTATCCTCTGTACTGCCATCATCATTTTGCCATGTCAAAATCTCTGACACTCTGTAGTCATATTCAATCGTATCATCCGGAGTCATCGAAGGCAGATTATTCCACGTCACAGCTGTATTGAAAAGTGAACTGAAATTATCGGCTGTGATGTCATTGATATTAACCTCGTAGCCAACCACTGACTGACCGTCAACCGTTACCTTATGGTCACTGCTTTCATCTGACGCACTGACATAGCTCCATCTGGATCCCGGACTTTCCTTTTGCTCAACCACAAATTTAACCGTAAGCGGCAATGCATTCATACGACGAAGCGAATCGAATACTTCATATGTGAAGCTCTCCTGTGTATCACTTCCTGTAAGCTGATAAACCCAGTTTTTCTTCAGATTTATCGTCGTGCTCTTGTTCAGACGATTTGTTATGCTCTTATTAGTGCTTGAAGCGTACTGATAATTGCACAGCACATCTCCTGCATTATAAGCATTTCCGATCACCTGATCCGCACCGTTTAAGAAGCTCTCCTCTGTAATACGATATGTATATTTATTTCCCTTTATATCATATTTCAAAAGATTGGTAAGTGCCTCTCCTTCAGAATTGTTAACTGTCCATTTCGACAAGGTTTTGTTCTCGGTCGTTTTGCTCAGATAAACATATGCTGACCAGCCATCGCCGCTTGGATAGTAATCTGAGGTTCTCTCAACCTTGAAACGAATCTTAGCTGGACGATAATTGCTGTTGTCTACATAAGCATCCTTCCAATATTTAACAGGACTGAACGAAACCTCGGGAGTTCCTGTATATGTGTTTGTAAATGCAACCTTTTCATCAGTCTTATTGCTGTATGTGCTTTCCTCCTCATTCAGCTCAAGATTTATATAATGTCTCTTGGCCTCATCATTTTGGTCTGAAGCATCACCTTTAGTTCCGCCTGATTCGATCTGGCTGTAATATCCGTCTACATCTGTTTCTGTTACGTAAAACAGAAATGCTCTTCCATTCGGTGCATAATACGGAATTGTCGAATTTGCGGCTTCATATCTGCTGAACGTAGCATAAATGGAACCGGTTGTCGAATCTATATTTACACTGTCATAGGCAGATTTATCCTCTGCATTCGGATCATAGGTAATCGTCTGCATTTCTATCGGATTGCCTATCGGATTGCCATCCTCATCCTGCATGACAGCATAAAGTGTAATGTCGACCGGAGCCAAATCCTTAACTTCAAGATCCGGATTCTCCTCAAGAGCGTCATTTGTGATAGCCCATTCCTTTCCTACCTGAATCTTAACATAAGGCTGCTTCGTAACATCATATACATTCGTCAGATAGAAATATGCCGCATTATAGACCGGATCATCCTTATAGCCCGGTATTTCATTGCCTTCCGCATCACCAAGCTCTATTGCATAATAATAGTAGATATTTCCGTATTCGTCATATTTTGCCAGCTCTGCTTTAACCTTCTGCTCATTGCCGTCTGCATCATAAACTGTCTTTTCATCAGCCTTACTGTCTCCGTCAAGATCCTCGTATTTTATCCTGTAGGTATAGCCTGTAAAGCTGTAATCGCCGGCCTCTTTATCATTTAAAGTAAATGCTGCCACCTTTTGTGCCGCTGACTCCTCGATCCATTTCTTTATATCAGAATGTGTATATTCGTCACCCTCCTGATAGGCTATCTCAGTTGTAGATCGATAAAGAGCCATTTTGACTGTTGGCAGATAAATATTATCTATATTAACAGGGTCGGTATTCCAAATCTTACGTCCTGATACTGTACGGCTGTCCTCCTTGGTATTTACTATCGTTCTGGAGTAATATGCACCTGCATCACCATCTATATTATGGATTCCGTCCGAAAGAACGAGAAGCTTATTTGATACATAGTCCTTATAGCAGTCCGAATTGTAAATATCATATGTTCCCTGTGCTGTAGATGCTTCTGTATCAACATGAAGATCATCCCATTTCATATTTCCATAGTATTCATTGCCATAGTAGTCGGAATCTTCAGAAATACCCTTTTCAATAGCAAAATAAATATACGGATATCCATTCTCATCATACTGATTTACATCACCTACATCAACAGACCATAAATACGGATTGCCGGATGCATCATAATAACGATCTGCAGTTACGGTAGTGATTCTCTCTGCAACACCTTCCCACTGATCCTTAGAATCATAATACTTGGAAAGCAGATATGATAATGCAGCCTCCTGCGAATTGAACTGTCCGTATGTAGACGAGCCATCCTTCCAAAGCTCATCCTCTATCCATTTTTTAATAGTATATTTATTGTTATTTATCCATATATTTGTATCTATACGATAAATCTCAAAATAAATATTTGGACGAAGGCTTGCTTCCTCGGCATTATCGTACCATACCTTATAAAAATTAAGATTATAGCTGCCTGAAAGACTGTTATTTGCATTCCAGTATATCCAGTCATCGTTGTGATGAAGCTCACCGTAAACAGTTCCTCCATCTCCCTTGCTTTTATCAATGCCGCATGCTGTCGAATATGTGTGTTCATCTACTGCCGCACTTCCGTCATCTGCTATAGGGATCAAGTCTCCTTCATCCGAATAGATACCTGTTTCCTTTAACGTATAGCTGTACAGAACACCGTTTTTATCATACTTCGGAAGATTCATGAACTTAATGTTGTAGCTCTTAACAACATCCATATTGTGCTCATCCGTCTCTGACTCCATAGATATGATATAGCTTGCGCCGGCTAAACTCTCAATGCTTCCGGTCTCGATTCCTGTATTCAGATCCTGTATTCCGATCAGGTTTCCGGCAATATCACCTATAGTCTCAAGGATATTGTCAATGATTGTTCCGTTATCCTTTCCGAGATCAAATTCAAATACGGGTTCCTCGCTGTCATTGCGGTAAAGAGCAAAATGACCTACTCTGTTTTCATCTCCGTCATTCCACGTCTTTGTCAGATCCAGATTGACCTTTCCGATACGGGTATCGGTTAAGATATATCCGTCCATTTCCGCAGGTTCGATATAGCCTGTTTTTTCACTGACAGTATATGTATAATTCGAAATGCCTTCACTGTCAGTCTCATCATCAGCCACAACGCCAAGCTTTGTGTCTGTATCTGTTATTTTGTTTTTCATGGAAGACAGATCCGATTCTGACCACTCCTTGTAGGTTCTGTATAAAGGAGTCTCATCTGTCCCGAAATTCATCCTTGCCAATGTAGCATCGTTTGCGGGAAGACTGATCGTTACATCTGTGCCTTCATCATCAGTCAAAGCAGGTGTAACTTTATTTGTATCGCCTGTTCCAAGCTCTACAATAACAAAATCTTCCTTTTTGACATTCTTTGGAAGCTTTCCTGCCGCTGTCCATTCTCCGTCCTTATACTGATAATAATTGCCTTCTGCTTTAACAGCTACCTTCTTATACCAAAGATTTGACTCTGTAAGAGTAATCGTATCAACAAGACCATAGCCGTCATCTCCTATATAGTAAATGCCTGCAATAACCGGTGCTCTTGAGATCAGATCTCCGTCATCCTGCCAAATCTTTTTTGCGGCAAGATAAATGCTTCCCGGTTCTTCTATATAATTGGAAACTCTTGCTACAATCTCCTTTGCTGTCTCATCACCCTTTTCCGTAGCATCTACGACTGTAGAATAAGTAGTTTCTCTTTTCCATTGATATGCTATGCTCTGATCTGCAGTATATCCGCCGTCATCCATAGCAATTTCCTTAACACTGTAGCTGTTCTCACGGCCGTTTTCGTCAAAGCGGGAAAGCTCTCTGTAAATAGTCTCCCATTTGCTGCCGTCCTCGGTAAGATCACTGCTGTTAAGTGTAATAGTAATCGGGTTGCCGCTTTCATCCGCTACGGCATTGCCGTTTGAATCAATAATTTCAAAGGTGGCATATCCGCCCTCTCCTATATCCGCGGATACATTTTTTCCGTTTACGGTCCATGTCTTATCAATCTTTAAAAGATATGGTGCATTTATATTGTTTTCTACTGTTGTCAGTGTAGATCCGCTGTCATCGATGCTTGTGCTAGTTTTTCCCGACAAATAAACATCAACCAAACTATCTCCTACACCCGGAGCATACTTGCCGATATCAACATCCTCTGATGTATTGTAGGTCATTGACTCGGGTGATACTTCATCCTCTTCCCAGCTGATTTCCTTTGTATCCGATCCGTTTATCGAAGCAGATACTTCTTTCCAGCGATATATGACTTTTTCACCGTCTGAATTGTATTTTTTCAGATCGGGACTTGTGCCTGTCTTGGTCATACTTTCTGCTCTGAAGCCATCAAGCGTAAGTGTGATCTGACCTTCTTCACTTGAATCATTGGATACGAGATCTCCGTTTGAGGCATCTATCCAGCTGTAGCTTACCTCTCCGTCCTCCGAAACATTTTTGATCATTTTCTGAAGAACAAAATTGATCTCTGCTCCGTTCATTTCCTGCATGGCTACGGCATTTATGGTTTTTGTAACGCTTGCAGTAACTGTTCCTGATAGTCTGTTGTCTATGGTTCCGCCATTTAAGAGATATTTAGGATAATAATCGCCTGTATTTCGATTAATATACGAGCCCTTTATCTCATTAAATACATCCTTAACCTCTTGGCTGGAATATCCGTCGGTATTATCTACGCCTGATATATAGTCTCCTGTAAGACCTCTTTCTATAGCAAAATAAACAAGCCTTTTTCCTTTTTCATCGTATTTAGGAAGATTTACGCAAGCCGTGTATGTTCCGTTCTCAACAGGTACCGAAACATAAGAGTATCCATCTACAGCCGATGCATTGTTTGTATTAAATGAACCGCTAAGCACATCATCCTCAGATGCAACATAAAAAAAGAGCTTAGTCTCCGGTCTATTATTATTATTATTATCGTCCCATAATTTTGTATAGCTGAAATCAACCGTATTGCTTAAAAGCTCTTTAAGAGTTCCTCCGTTATAAAGAGCATCTGTATATGATCCGTAATTATCTACATTGGTATATGTTCCGATATATTTTGCTCCCGGATCCGCTGCTTCATATTCCGGATTAACCCTTGGATTAAATATTACGGAATAAACATAAGGATCTCCATAATGTCCGTCCTCATTGCAATAGGCAGGAAGATTTACAAGCTTGCAAACCTCATATCCGTCATAGTCCTCAAACTCAAAATTGTCCTCTGTAACCGTAACTGCCTGCGACGGTGTAGACGAGTGGACATCATAACGCATTACTGTTATTATTCCGTTTTTAAGAAGCTCGGCAATATTCTCCCTTAACGGTCGTGAGCCGTATTTATCATTATTATCATTCCAGATAAGCTTTGTTTCGAACAGTACCTTTACTGTATTTGTAATAGATGAATTCATCTCTATTGTGCCTGAATCTTCATTTATATAACCTTCAGGCACATTTTTCTGTTCTATGGTATAAGCAATATTATATGTCTGCTTACCGCTGCCATCGCCATTATTTTGTGTATAGCTTGTCGGAAGATCACTTAAAGAAAATGTCCATGATGTAAGACTTTTCTCTGTATCAGGAGTAAGCTTTGGTACACTGTCAAGTCCTAAGAAAGCCAGAGATTCCTTTGTAAGCTCTTTTGCTTCCTGTACCTCCTGACCGTCTTTCCATATCGAATATTTGATAACATAGCTGTCACTTATTTCCGACCATTCTGGTCTTTTAACAAGGCTTGTCTCATCATTTCCGCCATTGTCATTCCAACGAATAGTAAAATCCGGACTGCTTGTTTTTGTAACATTCGGAAGATCCGAATAAACATATACAATATATTCATTGCCGTAATTGTCAGAAAGAATAATATTGTAGCTGTCACCGCCGACAGGAACGGTAAATATCCTGCTAGTACCCGAGCCGCTGTATGTAACGCTGCTGTCAGATGAAGTACCTGAAATAATGTCTGTATCAGGGAAGTCGGCGCTTTCCTTTAAAGCAGCAACCATATCACTTATGCTTACCTTATTGTCATTTGTAATCCTGTAGCTGTATGTATTGTCACCTGTCACATCAGCTGCTGCCGGCATATAGCTTTCCGTAATGCCCTTTGAAATATCCTCAATAGTCTGTGTAAAATCGTTATTAACAGACAACTCAACCTGAAAATCAGAAAAACTGCTGACCTTGCCTGTAAATATAAGACCGGCATCCGCCATGCTATCATCCGAATCCTTTGCTGTCATATCCACCTTGGATGCAGTAAGCGATGAATCATCATTGCTTACAATATGATACAGCTTAAATGACAGATCGCTAAGCTTATAGCTAAGAGAAAGCTCATCTACAGCCTCATTTATCTGTGATTTCAAAGCCTCACTGTCATCTGTGACCGATGCTTCGCTTACCTTTTCATTTATACTGTTGAAAAGGTAGGACTTAATGCTTGCAGCAGCATTATTTGATATATTTCCTACATCTGCAAGTCCTATGGTAAGATTTACATCTCCAGACGGCTCAATCTCATTGCCGTCCGCATCATAAAAGGTCAGATCAAGAAGATATGAATCCGCAAGGATGTCTCCCGTCTCCCTTAAAGGCGAAACGGCACTGTCTGCCTTGCTCCTTTCATCCTCTGTATCAATCTTTTTTGCCGTAAAAACAGTGCCGTTCGGAAGCACGCCCTCATCAGCGCTTGCTCTTACATATAATGTATCACCGTTTTCATCAAGCGAAACAGTCAAAGCAGAGTCAAATGATGATGCCACCTCACTTGTCTCATTATTTTGATCCTCACCTTCTTCACCAGATACCGTATTTGCAGGCTCTAAGGTCTCCTCATTCTGATCGGTATCATTTGTATCAACCGAGCTTATAGCTGTAGTCTGCTGAAGGCTTTCTTCATTTTCTGTCATATCTGCAGCCGAAATAGTGACCGGCAGCGAGCTGAAGCTGCCTATTGTCATAGCCACTGCAAGAAGAACAGATAATGTTTTTTTCATCTTACTGCCCATGCAATTTTCTCCTTTCCTGTTTATAAACAAAGCACATCTGATTTATCTAAAATAAAAAAATATATAGCTACAATATTTCGTAGCAAAGCATACTTTTGTTAATTATAATTCAATTTTTTCAAATATTAAATATGCAGTTTCATAATTCATAAACAGTAATTACATTTTTTATGGCTGAAACCCTCTTTTTAAAGTCCTCGGCGCTATGGTTCCTATTAAATCTAAGACTTATTATCGCACTCATACCGCCCTGTTTTTCTTCCTTTGCTCCTGTTATCTGAAGATTGAGCATTTTGATATTGCATTCCCTTATAATACCCAGTATCTCATCTATACATTTTCTTTCTGAATATTCAACGTAAAAATTTATTTCTGGAACAGAATCCATAATCCTGTCCTCTATTTTCGAAAACAAAATCTCGGCAATCATTATAAGCACTGCCGCAAGCAGTCCTCCCTCAAAAAAGCCTGCTCCGATTGCAAGTCCGACTATGGCCGAGCCCCAAAGTCCTGCCGCAGTCGTAAGTCCCTTTACTCTGTTTCTTCTTGTCACAATAATTGTTCCTGCACCTATAAAGCCCATTCCCGCAATTACCTGTGCTCCGAGTCTTGCCATATCTGTGTAATAATGCATAACAACATAAAGATATTGGCTTGTAAGTGTCGTGATCGCCGCTGCAATACATACAAGAATGTGAGTTCTGAAGCCTGCCGGTCTTCTTTTATATGTTCTTTCAAGACCTATAGCTCCGCCACAGGCAGCCGCAAGTATAAGCCTTATAAATACAGAAAGCATTGTAATATCTCTAAGCGAATCAAATATAGTCAGCACAGCAGCTCCTCCTGTTATATTTCCTCAAGCGCATATACAAATTCAAGTCCTGCAATTACCGCAAGCATATTTGCATGTGTCTGCTTTTTTTTGAGTTTCATCGACAAAATCGCCGCCGGATTGACCTGATTGCCGTTTTCCTTTTTTTCTATCTCTATCTCATATATCCCGGCTCCCTGCTCCTTAACGGTTCTAAGGAGCTCTCCTATATTGTCAAGGCTGTCGATTTCTATATAAACATCTATGTTTCTCGACATCTCCCTGACCATACTGTCGAAATACGGCATCAATACCATGCATACAAGTATCAAAGGAAAAGCCACTGCCACACATTCATAAAAGCCTGCCCCAATCGCAAGACCCACGCATGCCGCTGCCAAAAGGCCTGCTGCCGTTGTTATTCCCTTTACCTGCTTTCTGCCTGTTAAAATAATTGTTCCGGCTCCTAAAAATCCTATTCCGTTTATGACCTGAGCTCCAAACCTCGAAACATCCGTCTTTACTCCTATTGTCTTTGCTAAATCCGCCCAGGTCGTGCTTGTCATCTTAAATATGTATTGACTAAGAAGCATAGTCAGTGCCGCTCCTATGCATACGATTATATATGTACGAAATCCTGCCGGACGATGCTTTATCATCCTGTCCATTCCCAGGATTCCACCGCACAGCATTGCAAGAAGAAGTCTTAATAATACAGATACAAAATTCATCTCTCTTAAATACGCCATCAGCTCCAATGCTGTTCCTCCTTCAAACAAAAACAAAAGGGTATGAAGCCCTTATAAATGCCACACACCCTTATGCATCTTATATTTTATTGATAAGATCTGATTTTACTCTGTTTAAGTAAAATTACAGTCTTGCCTGATAAATAGACTCAACCTCGTCTACCGTAAGCTCAACATAGTTGTTTCTTAACAGTCTCTGCTGATTTGCAATTGTGCTTTCAGCAAATGGACGGATGTCTTCCTGAACCGCACCAAACTCATGCATAGCCTTCTTAGGAAGAACCTTTGCAAGAAGAGCCTCAAGAACCTCGATTCCGTTGCCCTCTGCTGTAAAGCCGTTTGCCTTGCAGGTCTCAGAAATAAGATCCATAATATCCTGAATCTTTCCTACAGGCTGCTTCTCATAATATTTCTTTAATACATCTGTAAAGAACTCATAGTTGCTCTCTCCATGAGGTACATGATATTTTCCGCCTAATGCATAGCTCATAGCATGTACAGCGCCGCATCCGTTGTTGCCAAATGCAATACCTGCATAGTTGCTGGCTTTAAGATATGTATGAGTATCCGCAAAACGGGCATCCTGTCCGTTAAGAGCGATTCTGCAATATCCGCCGATGATATCCTTTATTGCCTGTACAGCAAACATCTCTGTATATGTTGTAGAATATGGTCCAAGGTAAGACTCAACTGCATGGATAAGTGCATCGATTGAGCTTGTAGCAAATACATAATATGGAAGAGTCTTAAGGAATTCCGGTATAAGTACTGCATAATCAGCATACATATTAGGAGATGTAAGACCCATCTTTGTTCCTTTTCTTGTACGGTTTACAACTGCGATATTTGTAACCTCTGAACCTGTACCGCAGGTTGTAGGAATGATAATAAGAGTTTTTTCTTTAACAAGCTCTTTTCTGTCATAAAGAGAATCCGTGTCAGTTGCACCCTCAAGACACATGATCTTTGCAATATCGATGATAGTACCGCCGCCGACAGCGATGATACGCTTGCAGTCAAATTTGTTCATCTCGGCAAGAATTGCATCTACCATGATATCCGATGGCTCACCTGCACCATACTTTTCCTGGAAGATTGTCTTGCAGGTAACCCCTGCTTCCTTCATAACCGGATTGTAGATATATTCGTTTGTGAGAATAAGATCATTCTCATTGAGTTCGAAATTATCTGCAAACTCTTTAAATGTTTCAAAACTATCAATTTGCGGAGCAATTAGTATTTCTTTCATTTTACTTTCCTTTCTGTGGCAATATATTATGCACACATCCCAAACTTTACTCAAGCTTGATTGTATACTTATCTTTAGATAAAAGCAATCCTGTTTTATTGCTATTCCATATCGGTTTTTTATTTATTAATTGTTAAAATTTATAATTAATGATAGTTTAATCGATTTATTATGTTATACTTATATGGCTATGAATAATATAAAAAACTATTTTCAAATCAAAGACTGGAAGCAATCAATTTCTGTAAATCTTCTAACCTTCTTTAAATGGATATTATTCTCAACAGTCACAGGTATAATAATAGGCTTTGCGGGTGCTGGCTTTCACTATTGCCTCGATATTGCAGGTGAAATGAGAGAAGCCCATCAATGGCTTATATTTTTATTGCCTGCTGCAGGTCTTGCTATCGTATTTTTATATCGCATTACGGGAATGAAGGACGACAAGGGCACCTCGTATATAATGACGGCCGTAAGAGATGCCAAGCCCATAAAGCTCAGAACGGCAGCTCTTATATTTATTTCCACTACGCTGACGCACCTTACCGGCGGTTCTGCGGGACGTGAGGGAGCAGCTCTTCAGCTTGGCGGAAGCATTTCGGATTTCATCGGCAAGCTCATGAAGCTGGACGAAAAGGACGAACGCGTTATCGTCATGGCCGGAATGGCTGCAGGCTTTTCCGCTCTGTTCGGAACTCCTCTTGCTGCCGCAATATTCGCAATGGAGGTTGTAAGTGTAGGCGTTATGTATTATGCTGCCATAGTTCCATGCGTTCTTTCCGCACTCATTGCAAGGAGAATTGCCGCATTTTTAAATGTAAAGTCAACCTCCTTCAATATATCCTCCATTCCTCAGCTTGACGGCTGGACACTTATCAGAATTTTGATCATCGGACTGCTTTTTGCGGTAGTTTCTGTACTGTTTTGCTTTATACTGCACTTTGTACCGATTTTGTACAGTTCAATAACTCGAAATCCGTACATAAAGGTTATGATAGGCAGCGCAATAATGATAGTAGCCGTACTTTTGATAGGTACTGACTACTGCGGAACAGGCACCTCGATAATCCAAAAGGCAGTCGATGGCTCGGCAAGACCCGAAGCCTTTCTGCTCAAAATGATACTTACCGCAGTAACGCTTTGTGCCGGCTTTAAGGGCGGAGAAATTGTTCCGACATTCTTTGCGGGAGCAACCTTTGGCTGTATAGCAGGACCTATTATCGGTCTTTCACCTTCTTTTTCCGCTGCACTCGGAATTGTATCGGTATTCTGCGGAGTAACAAACTGCCCTCTTACATCGATCATATTGTCCTATGAGCTTTTCGGCGGAAAGGGTGTTCCGCTGTTTGCGCTTTCATGTGCGATTGCCTATATGATGAGCGGCTACTGGAGCTTATACGGATCGCAGAAGGTTATATATTCCAAAACAAAGGCAATATTTATAAATAAAGACACACACTAAATAATATGGAGAGAATTAATTTATGTTAGAAACTATTCAACAGGTAAATGCCTCTGTAAACAATTTCGTATGGGGTGTACCTGCAATGGTATGTATAATAGGAGTCGGAATCCTTCTCCTTATAAGAACAAGAGCAATCCAGATAAGAAAATTCGGCTATGCAATGAAGTGTACTCTTGGCAAGCTCTTTAAGAAAAAAGAAGCAAAGGACGGTTCGTTAACTCCCTTTCAGGCTGTCTGCACAGCACTTGCCGCTACAATAGGCACCGGAAATATTGCCGGTGTTGCCGGTGCTATCGCAATCGGAGGTCCCGGCTCTATATTTTGGATGTGGGCATCAGCCATACTCGGAATGGGAACAAAATTTGCCGAGGTTACTCTTGCGGTTCATTTCCGTGAAAAAAATGATAAGGGTGATTTCGTAGGCGGCCCCATGTACTATATCAAAAACGGTCTTAGCAAGAACTGGAGATGGCTTGCATATGTATTTTCGATTTTCGGAGTCCTTACTGTTTTCGGAACCGGAAATGCTACACAGGTAAATACAATTGTTTCTTCTATAAATACTGCTCTTCTAAGCTTTAACATTATAGACAGCAGCAACACCTCAACCGTAAATCTCATAATCGGCATAATCATCACTGTTCTTGTGGCTCTGATTCTTATCGGAGGCATTAAAAGAATAGGAAGTGTTACCGAAAAGCTTGTTCCGGCAATGGCAGTTTTCTATATAATCATTGCCTTAGGTGTAATTATATTGAATATCGGTTCGGTTCCTTCGGTTTTTGTTTCTATATTTGAGGGTGCCTTCAAGCCCTCTGCCGTAACCGGAGGAATTGTCGGAAGCTTCTTTTTGAGCATGAAAAAGGGTGTATCAAGAGGCATATTCTCAAATGAAGCAGGTCTTGGTACCGGTTCGATTGCACATGCCTGCTCAGATACAAGCGAGCCCGTAAAGCAGGGTATGTTCGGTATATTTGAGGTTTTCATGGATACGATCGTAATCTGTACACTTACAGCCCTGGTTGTACTGCTTGGAAACTCCTCTATAAACTACGGAGC
>CAVBHN010000003.1:19116-66370 GCA_963595425.1 Faecalibacterium sp. CAG:74
TTTTACTATAACACTCTTTGTCGTTAAGATTTTATTATTTTCTGTTTCTGCCGAACAGCTCTGTAAGCCAGGATATCTTGCCGACAAGATAATCTGACGTGCTTCCCGGTCTCATTCTCCACCTCCAGTTAGTTCCGACAGTAGAAGGTGTATTAATACGTGCTCTGGAGTCAAGCTCCAGATAATCCTGCATCGGGATTATTGCAAGGTCGGCAACGCTTCCCATTGCAAGCCTTATAACACCGAATGCAAGATCCTCATCTCTTGAATTGTACATGCCTACATAGTCACATACAAACTTCTTTTCATCACTGCCGGCCTTACTTAGCCATCCGACTAAAGTATCATTGTCATGCGTACCCGTATATACGACCGAATTGTTGCAATATTTATGAGGCAAATATAAGCTGTCATGCGTACCATCAAAAGCAAATTGCAAAACATTCATTCCGGGATATCCCGATTCTTCAAGAAGCTCAAAAACATCCTCTGTAAGCATTCCCAGATTTTCCGCTATTATCGAAACATCTCCGAGGCTTTCCTTGACCTTATTAAAGAAATCCATCCTGGGTCCCTTGATCCATTCGCCGTTCTGCGCTGTGGTCTCGGTACTGGGAACCTGGTAATATGATGCAAAGCCTCTGAAGTGATCCAGTCTCAGCACATCATATATTTCAAAGCAATGCTTTAACCTCTTTATCCACCATTCGTATCCTGTCTTTTCATGATATCTCCAGTCATAAACCGGATTGCCCCAAAGCTGGCCGTCTGCCGAAAAATAATCCGGAGGACAGCCTGCAATAAATTTCGGCTTAAGCTCCTTATCCAATTTGAAGAGCTTTGGACTTCCCCAGGTATCGGCACTGTCCATGGCGACATAAATAGGAATATCACCTATTATAAGCACACCCTTTTCATTGGCATATTCCTTAAGTGCTCTCCACTGTGTCATGAATTTATATTCGAGAAATTTATAATATCTCTGCTGCTTTTCATATTGTTGATCAAGCCTTAAAAGAGCTCTCTTATGCCTGAATTTGTATTCCTTTTCCCATTCATACCATGCCTTATCCGGATAAATTTCCTTGAGCACTCTGAATCTTGCATAATCTTCAAGCCATTCCTTATTTTCCTCGCAATATGCCTCAAAGCTCTCGTCAGGCTCAAATCGTTCAAAGGCCCTTCTTAGAATCTCAAGCCTTTTTGCTTCAAGCTTATCATAATCAATAAATTCTTCATTTTCCGGCATTTTCTGAGCATACAGCTCTTCCTTTGTGATAAGTCCTTCTTTTTCAAGCTCTTCAAGAGATATAAATAAAGGATTTCCGGCAAATGTCGAATACGATTGATACGGCGACGCTCCAAATCCGGTAGGTCCAAGCGGCAGAATCTGCCAATATTTTTGATTACATCTTACCAGCCAATCCACAAAATCATATGCTTCCTTAGAAAAGCCTCCGATTCCGTATTCTCCCGGTAAAGAAAAAATCGGGAGCAATATTCCACTTTCTCTCATTTTAAATTCCTTCCGAATTCAATATCCTTATCTACCTGTTTTTTCAGCTCATCTATCGATGAAAATTTCTTTTCATGCCTTATGAATCTGAGCAGCCTTATGTATGCCTTTTTGCCATACAGACTGCCGTCAAAATCATATATAAAGGTTTCTACACCAAGCGTTTTGCCATCCACAGTAGGCTTTATGCCGATATTTGTAATGCTGTGATAATCCCTGCCGTCAACCTCTGTGACAGTTGCATATACTCCGTTTGGAGGGAGAATCTTTTCCTTATCCGGAACAATATTTATAGTCGGAAATCCAAGTCCTGTCCCTATATGCATTCCATGGATGATCTCACCTTCTACAAAAAATCTATATCCCAACAGCTCGTTTGCCTTTTCGATATTGCCCTTCAACAGCTCTTCTCTTACATATGTGCTGCTTATATCTCTGTCTCCGTCCTTTTCCTTTTTAATGATATCGACGGTATAGCCATATTTATCCTCTCCGGCCTTAAGAAATGCGGCATTTCCTCTTCTGCCTCTTCCGAATCCGAAGTCATCTCCTATAACAAGAGCCCTTGCCTTCAGCTTATTCACGAGAACCTCTTCTACGAAGTCCTCTGCCTCCATGTTCCTTATCTGCTCCGTAAAAGGACATTCAATCATGATATCTATTCCGAATTTTTCGACAAGCTCTTTTTTTTCATTATTGGTAACTATTACACAATAATCCTTTTTACCTATTTTTATCTGCGGAGATACATCAAAAGTAAATAGTACAGTCTGCAAGCCCTCATCTTTTGCCCTTCTGTGAACCTCTCTCAGCAGCTTTTGGTGGCCTCTGTGGATTCCATCGAACTTTCCGAGTGTAATAACCGTCTGCTTATCCTGTATTACATCCTCCAGCCTATTATAATATCTCATTGATCCTGTTCCTTTTATTTTTTGATATTGGAATCAAAATTATTTTGATCCCCTTGATACCATATGTGCCTTCTTCCCTTTTGATCCCGGTATCGTTTTATTCGTAAAGGATTTTTATCGGCTTTAATATATTGCCCGCCTCATATTCAAATATACCTATAAAGCGATTTTCCGAATCATAAACCCTAAGCCTTGTCCCGATTTCAAAGGCTGCATTAGGCTTGAGCTTATTTCCGTTATGAAGCGCCTTATCCTCATATCTTTCTGCCCTGTATATCGGAAGATCGGCAAAAACCTCATCCATTCCGATGAGAATATCCTCCAATTTTCCTGCATTTAATATGCCCTGTATTTCCGAGATTCTGTATGCATCCTCAATTTTAAATCTTCCCGAGGCTGTTCTTTTCAGGCTCTCCATACATGCACCGCAGCTTAATTTTCTTCCGATATCGTCACAAAGCGTTCTTATATATGTTCCCTTTGAACAGGTAACGGAAAATACAACCCTTGGCAGCTCTATGCTGATAATATCTATATTATAAATTTCAACACTTCTTTTTTTTCTATCTACGGTAACGCCCTGCCTTGCCAGCTCATAGAGACGCTGTCCGTTTATCTTTATCGCAGAATACATAGGTGGTGTCTGCTCTATTTTGCCCTCAAAGGACATAACTGCTTTTTTCACCTCATCAGCACTGCATTCTACATCATGGCTTTCGAGCACGGTTCCTTCCATGTCAAGAGTATCGGTTACGGTACCCAAAAGCATTACTGCCTCATAGGTTTTATATCCGTCGGTAATCAGCTCACATAATTTTGTCGCTTTACCTAAACATACAGGAAGCACTCCCTGCGCTGCAGGGTCAAGTGTTCCTGTATGACCTATTTTTTTCTGTTTGAGAATTCCTCGAAGCTTAGCCACAACATCAAAGGATGTGAAACCCGGCTCCTTATATATGTTAAGAATTCCGTTCATAGCTACCTCATTCCTGCTTCAGGCGTCATTCTCCTCGAGCTGTTTTCCTACAAGAGGAAGCATTTTTTCAAGAATACTGTCAAAGCTTTCATTGGACTTACAGCCTGCGGCTCTAACGTGGCCGCCTCCTCCGAAATGCAGACATACCTCGCTTACATCCACGATCTGTCTTGACCTCATACTGATCTTTATCTCACCGGTATCGAGCTCATGCATAAGCATTGAGACCTCAACTCCCGCAGTATCTCTTAAAAGGCTTACGATTCCGTCTATTTCATTTGACCTGACGCCTATCGAATCACGTTCCTTCTTTGTAATCGTACCGACAATAAACCGTCCGTCAAAATACATCCTGCTGTTTGCCAATGCATAGCCCTGCATCTTTTGCTGCTCTATAGTCTTTTGATAGTAGGTTTCATCGATTATAGTTGTATAATCCACACCCTTTTCCATAAGCCTTGCCGCTACACGCATTGTTTCGGGCGAGGTACAGCTGTATCTGAAGACACCCGTATCATGCACGATTCCCATATATAAGGCCTCAGCGCATTTTTTTGAAATCTTATCCTCATCCAGGTGTCTGTACAAAACCTCAGATGTGGAGCTCGCCCTGCTGTCATTATAAAGCCAGGTATATTTTCCGTTGTTTGTCTTATGATGGTCAAGGCAAAGAATGTCCTCAACCTCATTATAAAGTGAGCCTGCGACACCTATCCTGTCAACACTGCTTATATCAAGAAGAATAAGCAAATCGTATTTTTTGCCTATACCCTTCTCACAGCTTGTATGTACTCTGTCTATTCCCAAAATAAATTCGAATTTATCCTGTACCTGTGAAAGATATACATCTGCCTCTATTTCTGGGAAATTATCTTTTATATATATCCAAAGTCCCATGCAGGAGCCGATGCAGTCCCCATCGGGACTTACATGGCCTGCAATCGCGATCTTCTTTTTATTTAAAAGATAGGTTTCTATTTTATTCATGCTCACTACCTGCATCCTTGTCTATAACCTTATCTATCAGCTCAGACATATTTACGCCGTATTCTATTGAATCGTCCTCTATAAATCTAAGCTCGGGAGTGTTCCTTAAATTCAGATTTGACGCAAGAGATCTTCTTATGAAGCCCATAGCATTTTCCAATGCCTTCATTGTCTCCTGCTTCTCCTCTTCATTTCCCAAAACACTGATATAAACCTTACAGGTCTTGAGATCTGTTGCAACATCTACGGCTGTAACAGATGTCATTATCCCTACTCTGGGATCCTTGACCTCGGTTCTGATTATATTGCTTAATTCTCGCTGAACCGCCTGATTAATGCGTACATGTTTAACACTGTTTTTTCTCACAATTTCCTCTTTCTGAGTGCGTTTACCTTGGCACCTCGACCATTATATATGCCTCTACCTGATCAAGCTCCTGTATGTCATTGAAGTCTGCAAATACAAGACCGCATTCAAATCCTGCCTTGACTTCCTTTACATCATCCTTGAATCTCTTAAGAGAAGCAAGGCCGCCCTCAAATATCTGCTCTCCGTCTCTTGTAATTCTGACAGAGCAGTCTCTTCTGAAGTATCCGTCAAGAACATAGCTTCCGGCGATCATTCCGACTCCTGAAGCCTTAAAGAGCTGTCTGATCTCTGCATGTCCGATTAGCTGCTCTTCATAAACAGGATCAAGCATTCCCTTCATTGCAGCCTCTACATCTTCGATAGCCTGGTAGATTACCTTATAAAGTCTTATATCAACGCCCTCATGCTCAGCTATTGTCTTTGCTGTTGCATCCGGACGTACATTAAATCCGATAATAATAGCATTTGATGCAGCTGCAAGAGTAACATCCGACTCATTTATCGCACCAACACCGCCATGGATAACCTTAACAAGAACCTCTTCATTTGAAAGCTTGACAAGCGACTGCTTAACAGCCTCAACAGAGCCCTGTACATCAGCCTTAACAAGTATATTGAGTTCCTTAAGGTTTCCTTCCTTTATCTGGCTGAAGAGATCATCAAGTGACATCTTTGCCTTAGTATCAGCAATAAGTTTATTTTTATTTTCAGATACAAATGTAGCTGCAAAATTCTTTGCTTCCTTGTCTGTTTCCGTAGCAACAAGAATCTCTCCCGCATTCGGAACATCATTAAGTCCCAATATTTCTACAGGTGTAGAAGGACCTGCCTCCTTGATTCTTCTGGAGTTTTCATCCATCATTGCACGAACCTTTCCTGAGCAGGCTCCTGCAGCAATATAATCGCCAAGTCTTAATGTACCCTTCTGTACAAGTACGTTTGCGACTGGGCCCTTTCCTTTGTCAAGCTTTGCCTCAAGCACAAGACCTCTTGCTTTTCTGTTAGGATTTGCTTTAAGCTCAAGTACCTCTGCTGTAAGAAGGATCATCTCAAGAAGGTTATCTATACCCTCTCTTGTCTTAGCTGAAACCGGTACAAATACCGTACTTCCGCCCCAATCCTCTGCAATAAGCTCGTATTCCGAAAGCTCCTGCTTAACTCTGTCTATATTTGCTCCCGGCTTATCAATCTTGTTGATCGCAACAATTATCTCAACTCCGGCTGCCTTGGCATGGTTTATAGCCTCTACAGTCTGAGGCATAACACCGTCATCTGCCGCAACGACAAGTATAGCTATATCTGTAGAATTAGCTCCTCTCATACGCATGGCAGTAAATGCCTCGTGTCCCGGTGTATCAAGGAATGTAATTCTCTGTCCGTTTATCTTAACACCGTATGCACCTATGTGCTGTGTTATACCGCCGGCCTCTCTGTCAGTAACATGGGCATCACGGATAGCATCGAGAAGAGATGTTTTTCCATGGTCAACGTGTCCCATTACGCAAACAACAGGTGGTCTGCTGACCATATCCTTTTCGTCTTCCTCATCCTCCTTGAGAAGCTCTGCGATAACATCAACCTTCTCCTCCTGCTCTGCAATAATATCAAAGCCAAGAGCAATCTCTGATGCAGTATCGTAATCGATCTCCTGGTTTACAGTTACCATTGTTCCTTCAAGGAAAAGCTTCTTAACGATAACAGAAGGCTGCATCTTCATCTTGTCGGCAAGCTCCTTTATTGTAAGCTTCTCCGGAATTGTAATTTCCTTTACAACCTCCTTCTTCTCCTCTACCTGCTTATGTGTCTGCTTCTGAAGTGCCTTAGGAATACTGCGCATCTGTCTTCTTCCCTGATTTGGTCTGTTTCCTTCTGGCTCTCTGTCATTTGCAAATTTATTTTTTCTAAGCTGCTCCTTATTTTTATCCTTTTCCTTATGGCTTGTATCTCTTGAAGGCTTTTTGAAGCCTACATCCATTGCAGGAGCTGCTGTTCTTCTGTCATTTCTCGGCTTTTTGTCAAACTGCGGCTGACGATCGTAATCCTTGTCCTTATCATTTGCCCTTCTGTCACTGAAGCCTCTTTGCGGACGATCCGACTGTCCTGTCCTGTTTCCAAAGGACTTCTGTCTGTCGGCACCCGGTCTTTGTGATCGCTGATCACCGCTGTTTCTTCTGAAATTGCCGTCCTGAGATTTCCTATATGGAGCAGAATCATTACTTCTTCTGTTTGGATTCTCTGACCTTTGCTGCTCTTTTTGTGCAGCCGCCCTTTCGGCTCTTTCCTTTGCAGCCTTTTCTGCGGCAGCTCTTCTGTCCTCAGCTCTTGATATGATAACAGGTCTTACTCTTCTTACCTCAGGTGCAGCCTTAATCTCTGTTTTTGCCTCAGCAGGCTTTTCAGTCTCCTTTGGCTTCTCAATCTGAACGTTCTCTTGCTTAACAGCTGTATCAGATGCAGTCTCTGCCTTTATTTCTGCAGACTTTTCAGCTGCTTTAGTCTCTGCCTTCGGCTTCTCAATCTGAGTCTGCTCTGCTGCCTTTGACTGTGGCTTAGCCACTTTCTTTTCCACAGTCTTTGCGGCGTCCTTCCTTGCCTTTTCCTTCTGTGCGGTCTGACCATGCTTTGTAAAGTCTTTTCCCTCTTTACTTGCGGCATTCTGCGGTCTGTAAACCTGAATATATTTTTTCTTCTTCGGAACCTGCTTAGCTTCGTCCTGTTCCGTTTTATTTACTTCTTTATTTTCATCCATTATACTCATCAGCCCTCTTTGTCCTCTTTTAATTTGTATTGTCGTTTTTAAGATTCTTACTGATTGCCGAAGCAAATCCGGCATCCTTTATCGCAATACACGCTCTTTGTTCTCTTCCTATCATATGCCCCAGCTCCTGCTTGGCCTTGTATTCCTCAACCGGCACCTGATAATAGCTGCACATATCCTTAAATTTCTTTTTTGTATTATCGGAAGCATCTGCCGAAAGGATAACCATATATGCTTTTCCTTCTTTTACAGCCTTCTCAACTGCAAATTCACCGGAAGCAATCTTTCCTGCTTTCATCGCAAGTCCTATATAAGATGCTGTTTTGTCTGGCTTCACTGCTCTAATTCCTCTTCAAGTCTTTTGTATATCTCATCTGTAATAGATATTTCAAGCGACCTTGCTATACTGCCCGTCTTTACGGCTTTTTTAAGACACGATACATTTCTGCATATATATGCGCCTCTTCCGTTCAGCTTTCCTGTCAGGTCAACCTTTAATTCCTTATCCGGCTGTCTTACAATTCTGACAAGCTCCTTTTTGGGAAAGGATTCGCGGCAGCCACAGCAGGTTCTCATTGGGATTTTCTTATTCATAGCCCTGGCTTATACCTCGTCATCCTCACCTGCAGCAATAAGCTCATCAAGAAGTGCATTTATATCATCATCGTCATTTACCTGCTCTTCCTTCGCATTCTCCAAAGGCTCAGCGCTGTCATCTAAAACATCTTCAGATTCAGCATCCTCCATCTCTTCCAAAGGCTCTGACTCGTCATCATAAGTGCTTTCCTGCTCCTCATAATCCTCTCCGAAATACTCCTCAAAGATTCCGGCCTCCTTCGCCTGTGTCTCACTCTTTATGTCGATCTTAAAGCCTGTAAGCTTAGCTGCAAGTCTTGCATTCTGGCCCTCCTTGCCAATGGCAAGTGAAAGCTGATAATCCGGAACAATGACAAGTGCTGTCTTATCATCCGGATCTGCCAAAACAGAAATAACCTTTGCTGGAGAAAGGGCATTTTCGATAAGAAGTGCCGGATTCTCATCCCAGTTGATTATATCTATTTTTTCTCCGTTGAGCTCCTCTACGACAGCTCCTACTCTTGCACCGTTTATTCCTACACAGGCTCCGACTGCATCTACATCCGGATTTGTGCTGCATACCGCAAGCTTTGTTCTTGAGCCAGCCTCTCTTGCTATGCTTTTTATTTCGATTACTCCATCCTGAATTTCGGTAACCTCAGCCTCAAAAAGTCTTCTGACAAGCTCCGGATGACTTCTTGATACAAGGATCATCGGTCCCTTAGGCATATCCCTTACCTCAAGAACATATACCTTAATCCTGTCATGCGGCTTTAATATTTCGCCCGGAACCTGCTCTGACTCTGTAAGGCGCGCATCGATTTTTCCGAGATTGACACTTATAAATTTGCCCATATCTCTTTGAACTGTTCCGCTGACCATATCATGTTCTCTTTCGAAATAGCGATTATAAAGAGATTTGCGTTCTTCCTCCCTTATCTTCTGGAGAATAACATTCTTTGCATTCTGCGTTGCGATTCTTCCGAAGTCCTTAGACTCTATGGGAACTCTTACAATATCACCTATTTCATATTTGGCATCTGCCTTTTTTGCATCAAGAAGACTGATCTCGAGCACCGGATCATTTACCTCTTCAACAACCTCTTTGTTGGCATAAACCGCAAAATCACATGTATCATGGTCGATTTCGACATTGATGTTGTCTGCCTTTCCAAAGTGATTCTTGCATGCCTGCATGAGTGACTGCTCGATTCCCTCAAGCAGAGCCTCCTTGCTTATATTTTTTTCTTTTTCCAATACTGTTAATGCTTCTCTTAATTCAGCACTCATTTCTTTTCCCTTTGTCCTCCTGTTTTTTATTCCGTTACCATTCCACATACTCTCTTATGAGAGCCATGTCTTTTCTTTTGTAGGTTTTATGTTCGCCTTCGTCATCTATAGTAAAGCCTTCGGCATCAAAGCTCTCAAGTGTTCCTTGGAACTCCTTTTTTCCATCTATTGCCTTAAAGCTCTTGAATTCGATCTTTTTTCCGAGATTTCTTTTGAAATCCTTGTCCTTTTTTAAAGGGCGTCCCAGTCCCGGTGAGCTCACCTCAAGTATATAAGCATTTTCTATCGGATCCTCCTTGTCAAGTATCTCCGAAAATGCACGACTTACAATCTCACAGTCATCTACGTTAACTCCGCCTTCTTTGTCGATGTAGGCTCGCAAGTACCAACTGCTGCCCTCCTTAACATATTCAACATCAACAAGCTCCAGCTTATTTTCCTCAATAATCGGCATAAGAAGCTCTTCTGCTTTTTTTTCGTATTCTTCTCTGCGGCTCATCTGACTCCTCTTCTTCCAAATTGAATAACCTCATAGATTTTTAACCATATACAAAACTGACAGGAGTGAACATTTCGTTCACTCCTGTCAACAAGTTACATATCTAGAAATAATATAGCACCTTACTGTTTAAAAAGCAAGTAAAATGCTGTGTCCGTCAACAATTAAGCCAGCTTTGCTGTATTAAGCTTGATTCCAGGACTCATTGTTGATGATACTGAAACGCTCTTTAAGAACTGTCCCTTAAGAGCAGCCGGTCTTGCCTTGTTAATAGCTGCCATAAGTGCATCAAAGTTCTGTGTAAGCTGCTCCTCTGTGAAAGATGCCTTTCCGATCGGAACATGAATGATATTTGTCTTGTCAAGACGATACTCAACTTTACCGGCTTTGATATCTGCGATAGCCTTTGTAACGTCCATTGTAACTGTTCCTGATTTTGGGTTTGGCATGAGGCCCTTAGGTCCGAGTACACGACCAAGACGACCTACAACACCCATCATATCCGGTGTAGCAACTACAACGTCAAAATCAAGCCATCCCTCTTTCTGGATCTTCGGAACAAGCTCTTCTCCTCCAACATAATCTGCTCCGGCAGCTGTAGCCTCGTCAACCTTAGCTCCCTTAGCAAATACAAGAACACGAACCTTTTTTCCTGTTCCGTTTGGAAGTACAACAGCACCACGGATCTGCTGATCTGCATGACGTCCGTCGCAGCCTGTACGGATATGAGCTTCTACAGTTTCATCAAACTTAGCTGTAGCGATCTTTTTGATAAGGCTCATAGCCTCTTCAGGATCATATAATTTTGTGCGCTCTACTGCTTTTGCAGCTTCTGCGTATTTCTTTCCATGTTTCATTTCTAAAAACCTCCTGGTGGTAGTTGCGGGATTGTCCCTCCCACGTCTTTTCTATTATCAGTCTTCTACTACGATACCCATACTTCTTGCTGTACCAGCTATCATGCTCATAGCTGCTTCAATAGATGCTGCATTGAGATCTGGCATCTTCATCTCAGCGATCTCACGGATCTTATCTTTTGAGACTGTTGCAACCTTTGTCTTGTTCGGAACACCTGAACCTGATTTGATGTTGCATGCCTTTTTAAGAAGAACTGCAGCAGGAGGAGTTTTTGTGATGAAGCTGAAGCTTCTGTCAGCATAAACAGTGATTACTACAGGGATGATAAG
The DNA here is from genome assembly GCA_963595425.1 of Faecalibacterium sp. CAG:74. GTDB lineage: Bacteria > Bacillota > Clostridia > Lachnospirales > Lachnospiraceae > Alectryocaccobium. The sequence goes on from CAVBHN010000003.1 coordinate 30,187, forward strand.
ATCTCCCTTGTCAGCTGTCTTTGCATTGAATTCCTTAGTAAACTGAACGATATTAACTCCGTGCTGTCCTAAAGCCGGTCCTACTGGTGGAGCAGGTGTAGCCTTGCCGGCCGGAATCTGTAACTTAATGTAACCTGTAACTTTCTTTGCCATTTTCGGCACCTCCTAAAGTGGTAATTGCGGGGATTTCCCTCCCACGTATCGGATTTATCCGATCTTCTTTACTTCTGAAAAGCTTATCTCAACCGGTGTTGCACGGCCGAAAAGCTCTACCTGAATCGTTACAACCTGCTTTGCCTGATTAACAGATGTAATAACACCTGTAGTATCCTTCCAGGCTCCGCCTGTAACTACAATTGAATCTCCCTCGTTGAGATCCGTAACAACCTTCTGTGATTCATCCATTGAACCTAAGGTTTTTAATTCGTCCGGTCTTAACGGAACGGGCTTCGATCCCGGTCCTACGAATCCTGTAACTCCGCGGGTGTTGCGGACAACATACCAGGTATCGTCATTCATGACCATGTTAAGAAGCACATAGCCCGGAAACATTTTCTTTGAAACCTGCTTCTTGGCACCGTTTTTAACCTCTACCACATCCTCCATTGGGACACGGACTTCAAGGATCTGATCTTCAAGATGTCTGTTTTCTATAGTCTTTTCTATATTGGCTTTTACTTTATTTTCATAGCCTGAATATGTGTGGACTACATACCATTTAGCTTCTGACATTCACATACCTGCCTTAATTAATCATAAGATTTACAAGTGCCAAAGCACCTGAGTCAACCAAAGTGATAATGACACACAAAGCAACAGAAATAGCAATTACAGCCACGGTCTGCTTTGCCAATGTCTTTTTGTCAGTCCAGATAATCTTTTTGAACTCACCCTTAAGCTGTTTGAAAAATCCGGCTTTTGCCTTCTTTTCCTTTTTTTCTGCTACTGCGTTATCTGCCATATCGCACCTCACAAATTATTTTGTTTCTTTGTGCACGGTATGCTTTTTACAGAACCTGCAGTATTTGCTAGTTTCCATCCTGTCCGGATGATTCTTTTTGTCTTTTGTCATGTTATAGTTGCGTTGTTTACACTCCGTACATGCCAATGTGATTTTAACTCGCACGTTGCTCCACCTCCATGTGTATTTTCGCAATCAACGGTCTTAAATATGTCTGAATCCTCTAAATTTAAACATAAAAAAAAGACCCACTTTCATGTCGTACCATGTACTATAGCATCAAGCAGGTCCTGTGTCAACATAGAAATTAACTTTTGAAATCAACTTAAAGCTTACATTGATGTCATTTGATTCAATGATGCAGCTGCAATATTTATTTCCTTTCGCTTTTCCTTGGACATTTTTTCGACATCAAGCTTTTTAATAAGCTTTTTCAGCTCATTCTTTTTTGAGATTATATTCTTCTTTTTTTCTCTGGAAAGCTCTCTTCTTCTTTTTCTTAATATTATCTCCGTTCTGAAGATAATATCTCTTGCCTTAAAGATGATACTGCTGTTAAGCCTTGTCTCCTCATCCTTTATCAGATTATCTCTTGCATCGTTTACGATTTTAAGGATTTCATCATTTGAAGGAATCCAGCTTGGCTCTATTGTCCTTCTGACTCTTTTAAGACTGCCCTCATCTATTGCATCGATCACGATCGTACAGTCTCTTTCGATTTCAAAGCTTATTGTAATAATTGCCTTCCCGTTTGAAAGTCTTTCGATGCCGGAAATAACAACAGTGTCAATTTTTTTATTTGCCGCAGCAAGAGCTCTTTCTCCTATATAGATGTTTATCTCGGCATCTGTTATCACATCCGCTCCGACAGAGAATTCTCTTGTGCATTTTACGGGAAGTACATCACCTATGCGTGCTATATTAAGGAGCATTCCTCCCTGGATTTCAACAGCTACAGACAGCGGAAGTCTTCCTGGCTCATTGATAAACTCCGGCAGGATCTGCTCCTGAGGAGTACTCTTTGTTTTGTCAGCCTCAGACTTTATATCAACGTCTATCTTTCTGGTAGCAGCCTCATGGACCTCCCCTTTAACATCTGTCATCCGTTTTTCCTCCGAAATATTTCTTCAAAAGCCTCCTTGTACGGTGCTCGTGCAATGCCGTATTCGGTAACTATTCCGGTAATAAGATCTGAGTCTGTAACATCAAATGCCGGATTAAATACATTTATATTTTCCGGTGCCATTCTCTCCTTATACCACATTTCCGTAACCTCTTCCGGTTTTCTTTGCTCGATTTTGATATCCTTTCCGGTAGGTGTTGCCATATCTATAGTAGATGTAGGCGCACAAACATAGAACGGTACTCCGTATCTTTTTGCTGCAAGCGCAACCATCGATGTTCCGATTTTATTTGCTACATCTCCGTTTGCCGCTACTCTGTCACAGCCTACAAATACAGCCTGAATCCAGCCGTTTCTCATTGCCGTAGCCGACATATTGTCGCATTCAAGAGTTACGTCCATTCCTGCCTGTGCAAGCTCAAACGCGGTAAGTCTGGCTCCCTGAAGAAGCGGTCTTGTCTCATCAGCGAATATTTTGAACTTATATCCCTTCTCGGCTCCCACATACATAGGTGCGGTAGCTGTTCCGTATTTAACCGCAGCAAGTCTTCCCGCATTGCAATGTGTAAGCAGTCCGTCACCGTCCTTTATAAGTGTAAGTCCATACTCACCGATTGCACGGCAAACTGCTATATCCTCTTCTCTTATCTTAACAGCCTCATCATGAAGTGCTTTTACTATCGTATCTATCGGCTCATCCTTATGCTCAAGCACTACACTTTCCTGCCTTTTAAGTGCCCATGAAAGGTTTACTGCCGTAGGTCTTGCCGAATCAAGATAATCCTTTGCTTTTCTGAACTGTGCAAGAAAATCCTCATACGAATCAGCCTTTATATCCTTTGCTGCAAGATATATCCCTATTGCAGCGGCTACTCCGATTGCCGGTGCTCCTCTAACCTTCAGCAGATAAATTGCATCCCATATATCCTCCTGCTTTGTAAGATAAAGCATTTTCATCTTAGACGGCAATTTTGTCTGGTCTATTATTGCAAGTGCCTGACGCTCCTCGTCGAGATCTACTGTATCAAAATCGTCAAATGACATTGTTTTCTCTGACATTTTCATCCTCCTATTTATATCCATATAGGATCTGTTTTATTAAAGCCTTACACTGAGCAGAGCTATAAGCCGGGTTATGTCTTGCGTGATCATCTGTCTAGGACTGCAGTTACCTGCAGCCTCAAGCGATCTACCCGAAAACGCGACGGGCCGCCGCATGGTTTTCTGTCTGATCTTGCTTCGGATGGGGTTTACATGGACCCACCCTGTTACCAGGATGGCGGTAGTCTCTTACACTGCCTTTTCACCCTTACCCTTTCGGGCGGTATATCTCTGTTGCACTTTCCCGGGAGTCACCTCCGCCGGACGTTATCCGGCATCCTGCCCTTCGAAGCCCGGACTTTCCTCACCTGATACCGTAAAGGTAATCAGCCGCGATCACACGCTCTGCTCAATACAGCAAAACAATATTACCCTGTTTGCTTTTTTGTGTCAAACCTCTATCATATAATGCCTAAGTAAAATTCTTTGAGCTCGGCATCAATAGTCTCACAGAACAAAAAACGGCTCGTTCTGACATGCCTCTCTTATATCACAAGCCGGAATTACTTCTCTAAGCCATTCTGTCATAAAGCGTTTAAATACATGCTCCGTTCCGAAATGCCCCGCATCTATGATAAGAAGTCCCTCGGCACATGCATCTATTCCGGTATGATAATCTATATCACCTGTTATCAGCACCTCCGCATGCTTGTTAAGAGCCGCCCTTATCATGCTTTTTCCAGAACCGCCGCTTACTGCAGCTCTTTTAATGAGCCTGTCAGTATTTCCGTAGCATCTGACAGATTCTGTCTGCAATGCTCTTTTTACATGCATTGCCAGCTCTTCGTATTTCATTGGCTTATTAAGCCATCCGACTCTTCCTATGCCCTCTTTTGTCCTGTCATCCTGCACTGTCGGATATAAAACCTCGGTATCCTTAATCCCTATCTGTTCTTCATTTATATCTGCCATGCTTTTTACATCAAAATTTGTATGCATTGCATAGCAGGAAATACCGTTTCTTATGAGCTTTAAGATCCGTCTTCCTACAAGTGTTTTGTTGTTTACCTGTCTTATCTGCCCAAATATCATAGGATGATGCGTGATAAGTAGCTGCGCTTTCTCATTTACTGCCTGATCTATCGTTTCATCAGTGGCATCAAGCGCCACCATTATTCTTGAAACCTCAGCTTCCTCGTCACCTGCAATAAGTCCCGGATTGTCCCAGCTCTCTGCAGCCTCTAACGGGTATCTTTTTTCTATAATTTCAATAATTTCCCTGCATTTCATATATCTTCTCCGCCGAGCAAAGTTTTCAAATTTCTATAAAGGGCTGCAAGCGGCAGTCCCACTACATTTGAATAATCTCCTGTTATGCCCTTTACAAATTTTGCAAATATTCCCTGAACAGCATATGCACCGGCCTTATCAAGCGGCTCACCGGTTGCAACATATTCATCTATCTCCTCTTGGGATATTTTTTCAAGCAAAACCTCCGTAGCTTCACAAAATGTAACAATTTTCTTAAGCTCTTTGTTTTCCTTTTTTGCAAGCGTTACTCCTGTATATACATGATGTGTTCTGCCCTGGATCAACCCTATCATTCTTTTTGCGTCGTTCTCATCTCTTGGCTTTCCAAGGATTTTTCCATCTATGGCTACGACCGTATCGGCACCAAGAATCACTCCATCTGCATGCTTATCTGCTATATCAAGGCACTTTCTTCTTGAAAGCTCCTTGACAAAAGCATCCGGCTTTTCTATATCCGATGCTTCATCTGCTCCGCTCGGCTCAACTATCGGCTCTATCTGAATCTGTTGCAGAAGCTCTTTTCTTCTCGGAGAGCCCGAGGCAAGTATTATTTTTGAAATCATTTTCATCTCATCATTTCTTCCGCTGTATTTATATATTCAATTTCTTTTTTCAGTTCATTGCATCTTTTCCGGGCTTTATCCGCCATATGCTTTGAAAGCTCATCAATTATCCCGTTAAGCCTCTTTTTTTCTCTTTCGAGATATTCCTTGAGAACCGGATTTTTCTTTTTTATAAGACACGGTCCGTACAAAAGCTCATATTTCTGTAATTTCTTTACATTTTTGCTTCTTACAGCTCTCATAACAGGATAATATTTTCCGCATTCAACAATCATTTCTTCATCGACTATATAAAAGCCCAGCTCATTTACGCTTTTTCTTACGCATTCATATTCCGACTGCGGCTCAAGAACAATCTCTAAAGCTGACCTGACAACCTCAGCCCCATCAGACAAAATATCTGCCATAAGGCTTCCGCCCATTCCTGTTATAAGAATGCTCTGTACCTCGCCGCTTTTATATTTTTCAAGCCCGTTTGAAAGTCTCAGCTCTACCCCCTTTGCATCAAAAAGCTCTGTATTTTTTCTTGCTGCCTCGAGAGGGCCCTTGTTGATATCCGAGGCTATGCATAAAGGTGCGATTCCGCTTTTGTATAAATAAATCGAAACATATCCGTGATCGCACCCTATATCAGCCACCCTGCTGCCCTTTGTAATCATATCAGCCGCAAGCTTCATTCTTTTTGACAGCATGGGAATTTTATTTTCTTCTTGTCCTTTCATATTACTCAAGATAATCTCTTAATTTTCTGCTTCTGCTAGGATGCCGCAGCTTTCTCAAGGCCTTAGCCTCAATCTGTCTGATTCGCTCTCTTGTAACCTTGAAAACCTTGCCAACCTCTTCAAGAGTTCTCGCTCTTCCGTCATCAAGACCAAATCTGAGTCTTAATACCTTTTGTTCTCTTTCCGTAAGAGTATCAAGCACCTCCTCAAGCTGCTCTCTCAGCATAGTAAATGCTGCGGCATCAGCCGGCACCGGCACATTGTCATCCTGGATAAAGTCGCCCAAATGGCTGTCCTCCTCCTTACCGATAGGAGTCTCAAGAGAAACAGGCTCCTGAGAAATCTTGAGTATGTCTCTTACTCTGTCTACACTGAGATCCATCTGCTCTGCAATCTCTTCAGGGGTTGGTTCACGTCCGAGATCCTGAAGCAGCTGTCTTGAAACTCTGATCAGCTTGTTGATAGTCTCAACCATATGAACGGGTATACGTATTGTTCTTGCCTGGTCTGCAATAGCTCTTGTTATAGCCTGACGAATCCACCAAGTTGCATATGTTGAAAATTTATATCCCTTTCTATAATCAAACTTCTCAACTGCCTTTATAAGTCCCAGGTTTCCCTCCTGAATAAGATCAAGAAAGAGCATTCCCCTTCCTACATATCTCTTTGCTATAGAAACAACAAGTCTTAGGTTTGCCTCTGCAAGTCTCTGTTTAGCCTTTTCGTCTCCCTCTTCCATACGCTTGGCGAGTTCGATTTCCTCCTCTGCAGAAAGAAGCGGAACCTTTCCGATTTCCTTCAAATACATGCGGACGGGATCCTCTACTCCGACTCCCTCCGGAACAGAAAGATCGATATTTTCAACATCAATCTCCTCATCATCCATCTCAAGATCGTCGTCCTTTAAGAGAAGCATGTTGTCAAATTCGGCATCCGACTCCATATTTGCAACCTCTATAACATCTATTCCGCGATCCTCGAGATATTTTCTTATCTTATCTATCTGCTCAGGGCTGAAATTCAGATCCTTGCAATAATCCTTTATCTCCTGAAGCATAAGAAGGTTATCTTTTTTCTTTCCGATATCCTCCAATGCTCTGATATGCATAAGCAATTTTTCTTTATCGATTTTTTCTTTTTCAACGTTCTCGGTTTTTTCTTTTTCAGTCATATTTTCCTCTTTCCACGCGCACCCGCCGCGTTATACCTAGCAGCCTTGATTTCTTCAAGAGCGCCCATTTCAGGTTATTTGTCTTTTTAACTCCTCAAGCCTCTTTTTGTCCTGCATCAGCTCCTGCAGTGCCGTCATGTCGGCCGGATTGATATTTTCAGCCTTTCGCTTTAATGCTGCCTCCTTTACTACGAATACGGCTTCTCTGACCGCTTTATATATATCCTCTTCCCTTTCGGGAAGCATTGCGCCCTCTATAATAGCTGCTGCCTCTGATTTTTCGCTGCTTTCCTCAAATCTGTTTAATATCGATACCGGATTGTATTTTCCTGCATCGTACATTTCAAACAGCTGCTTTGCTATAGTCCTGTTCATCTCGTTTCCGAAATCCTCGGCAGTGATTTCATTTGCCGCCTCGCTTCTTAGCTCAGGCTTTTTGCAAAGCCACGACAAAAGTGTTTTTTCGGCCTTGTCTCCCTGCTGTACCTTTTCACGCTTCTTATATGGCTTGTCGGAAACCATAAGCTTCTCCTCGGGAACAGCTCCCTTCATTGCAAGCTTGGCAATTTGCCTTTTCAAAACCTCTGCCTGAATATTATAGGTTCTGGAAACAACCTCTATATAGCTGTTTCGTTCTATTTCGTCCGCAAATGTCATCAGCCTTTCGGCTGCCTTATGATAAAAATCACTTACATTTTGCGGATCCCTCATGTCGTAGCCATCATAAAGAATACGCAGTTCAAACATAAATCCGTTTTCGGCTTTTTCTATTCGTCCGGCAAGCTCGTCATGTCCCTTTGCCTTTAAAAGCTCATCCGGATCCTTGTACGGCGTAAGATTTACAACCCTTGAGCTAAGCCCTGCGTTTCTAAGAAGCGGTATTCCTCTTAATGCTGCCTTGATTCCTGCCTCATCACTGTCATACATCAAAAGCACCTCTTTTGTATATCTGTGTAGCAATGCCGCCTGCTGTGATGTAAGTGCGGTTCCGAGTGATGCGACCGCATTGGTAAAGCCGGCCTGATGCAGGCTTATCACATCCATATATCCCTCACAGATTATTATATTTTTTTGTCTTGATGCTCTTGCCGCATACAATCCGTAAAGATTTCGGCTTTTATCAAAAAGCTTTGTCTCCGGTGAATTCAGATATTTCGGCTTTGCATCTCCGAATACTCGTCCTCCAAAGCCTATGACCTTCCTGTTGATATCCATTATCGGAAACATAACTCTGTTCCAAAACTTTTCGGACATGGTATTTTTCTTTTCATCCCACGTAAAAAGTCCCGACTCTCTTAGTAATGAATCCGTATATCCCTTTCCCTTCAAATAATGATAAAGTCCGCTTCCGTCCCTTCCGGAATATCCGAGGCCGAAGCTTTTAATGGTTTCATCCGAAAGTCCTCTGTTTTTCAGATACTCCTCTGCAATCCTTCCCTCAGGAGCGCGAAGCTTAAATAAATAAAATTTTGCCGCTTCCTTTTGAATATCAAAAAGTCTGCTCTTTTCGCTTATTTCTTTTTTCTTCTCTTCACTGACATCCTCTGTAGGTATCTCGATTCCGGCCCGAACTGCCAGAGTCCGTACTGCCTCCTGGAAGCTGAGCTTTTCGTATTCCATTAAAAAATTAAATACATCCCCGCTCGCTCCGCATCCGAAGCAATGATAAGTCTGCCTTCCCGGATGCACCGAAAATGACGGTGTCTTTTCATTATGAAAAGGACAAAGGCCCATATATGAGGTTCCCTTTCTTTGAAGCCTCACATAGCCCGAAATAACGTCTTCTATATTATTTCCGGCTCGGACACGCTCTATATAATCATCCGAATATATCATTCTAACCTCTTTTCTGATGCACCTTATACAACAGCAAGATGGATTTTTCAACCTGCCTTTTGGGATCAATACAGCATCCAGCCATGCGGCTCATATATTTCCTTAAAAATATGTATTGCATACTGATCTGTCATCCCCGAAATATAATCACAAACCGCTCTTGAAACATCCTCTCCGTCTTCAATAAGCCTTCTGTATTCATATGACATTTCCTGCGGTCTTTTTTGGTAATATTCGTACAGTGCCGAAAGCATCCTTTCGACCTTGATATTTTCCTTTTTTGCCTCACCTGCCGTATATACATTTTTGAACATGAGCTTTCTCATGCTCATCATGGCTTCCTTTATTTTATCCGATTGTATAATCGCGCTCTGACCCAAGCTGTGTTCAACAACATCCTTTATCATGGTATCAAGCCGTTCCTTACAGGTCGCGCCGAGCACCATTCTCAAGGTTATCGGAATATCATCCTCTGTTATGATCCCTGCTCTTGCCGCATCATCCATGTCATGGTGAATGTAAGCAATTTTATCCGAAAGCCTTACAACCTGCCCCTCTATCGTTGACGGATTTCCTGTTGTTCTGTGATTTACAATCCCGTCCCTTACCTCCCAGGTAAGATTGAGACCTCGCCCTTCATTTTCAAGTCTGTCTACTACTCTTAGGCTCTGCTCGGCGTGCTTGAAGCCGCATGAGCTCAGCTCGTTTAAAACCGCCTCTCCCTCATGCCCAAACGGTGTATGTCCAAGATCATGTCCTAAGGCGATTGCCTCAACCAAATCCTCGTTTAATGCCAATGCACGGGCAATAGTCCTTGAAATCTGAGATACCTCCAGGGTATGGGTGAGTCTTGTTCTGTAATGATCACCCTGAGGTGCAAGAAATACCTGTGTCTTATCCTTTAACCGCCTGAAAGACTTGCTGTGAAGTATCCTGTCTCTGTCTCTTTGGAAGGCTGTTCTTATTTCACAGCTTTCCTCTTCAATGCTTCTTCCCTTTGAATCACGGCTGTGTGTAGCGAATGGGCTGAGAATCGAATATTCTCTTTCTTCGTTAATCTCTCTGATATTCAAATTTGCCTCCGTAATAGTAGTTTAAGCAAACTCTCATTCCCGCTAAAATCAAAACTGTCTCTAAATAAATATACTGTCCGTTTTTTTATTTTCCTTTTTTTATTTTTATTTTCTTTGATTTTTTCAACCAGCTGTAATCAAAAGACTCAAAAGAAACCGGGCAGGCTTCTAAAAATAAAGTCAAGGGTGAGGATATGCCACAAAAGACGATAGCGGTCACATGACACAGCTCAAATATCTTTTGACCCAACCATGCAGCTATGATAGTATAGTTAGAAAAGGTCTGGATTTTGACAAAAGACAATCAACGGAGGTTTCAAAATGAAAAAATTTTTTGATGAATTCAAAGCCTTCATTTCAAGAGGAAGCGTAATCGATCTTGCCGTCGGTATAATCATCGGCTCAGCCTTTACGGCAATCGTAACATCTCTTGTAAATGATATAATAATGCCATTAATATCAGTTATAACAGGCGGCATAAGCTTTAACCAATGGAATATAACTCTTGGTTCCGGTGAAAATGCACCTGTTCTTGCCATAGGAACATTTATAGCTGCAGTCATTAACTTCATAATCATATCTTTTGTTATCTTTATGCTTGTTAAAAGTATAAATACCTTGCATGAAAAGACAAAAAAAGAAGAGGCAGAGGCCGAGCCTACAACAAAGGAATGTCCTTATTGCTTCAGTCAGATCCCGATCAAGGCTACAAAATGTGCACACTGCACATCCTTGCTTCCTGCCGATCATAAAGAAGACTGATTAAGCATACTTGGGCAAATGGGCAGACCGTATTTATAAGGCTCGAACACCTTGACAGCCCTTATTCATTTGTAAAATATAATGTCAACTTTAACGCCAAAGGGACTATGCTTTATGCAGATGTCCCTTTTTGTATAGGAGAAACGTAATCTTGAAAGCAACCGAAATCATCAAATCATACGGAACAAATTATAAAGAAATGACTATTCATCTTTTAGAAGCCTCAAAGCTTAGCTCCGAAATCCCTTCTAAGGATGCACGAATAGCAATAAAACCCAATCTTGTAACTCCTACGCCTGCATCATACGGTGCCACAACTCATCCCGAAATAATTGAAGGCATTATAGAATACCTTCAAAGCAATGATTTTAATGAAATATCCATTATTGAGGGCTCATGGGTAGGTGATAAAACAGCAGAGGCCTTCGAATACTGCGGCTATAATACTTTAGCCAAAAAGCACGGTATCAAGCTTATAGATACCCAAAAGGAAACCTCCTTTACGAAAAATTGCACAGGTCTTGATCTGAATATATGCAGCTGTGTCAAGGATATCGACTTTCTTATAAATGTTCCCGTATTAAAGGGCCACTGTCAGACCAAAATGACCTGTGCTCTGAAAAACCTGAAGGGTCTGATCCCCAATAAAGAAAAAAGACGTTTTCACTCTTTGAATCTTCATGATCCGATTGCACATCTAAATGCAGGAATCAAACAGGACTTTATTGTGATTGATCACATATGCGGTGATCTTGATTTCGAAGAAGGCGGAAATCCGGTAATCTGCAACTGCATCATGATTGCAAAGGATCCTGTTCTTGCAGATACTCTTGCCTGCAAAATACTTGGCTACAGTGCCACTGATGTACCTTATGTAAAAATCGCCGAAAAGCTCGGTATAGGCACATGCGACCTCTCCAAGCTTGAGCTTACCACGCTTGAAGGAAGCAATACACAGGAGGCTTCTTCCTCAAATAAGGTGCTTGAGGTAAGCTATGCCATAAATGAAATAGATTCCTGCAGTGCCTGCTATGCGGCTCTCATCCCTGCCCTTACACGGTTAAAATCGGAAGGGCTTCTTGATATGCTAACCGAAAAGATAAGCATCGGTCAGGGCCACCAGGGTCAGAGTGGCTCATTGGGAATAGGCCGCTGTACGGCTTTATTTGACACAAACATCCCCGGCTGTCCCCCAAAGGAGGATGATATTTATACAGCTCTTCGCAATTATATTTTAAATTCCAAAATATAATTTTCGCTTCAGCTTAAATCTGTATGAAGCCCTTGTCAACAATCATCTGACAGTAATCTCAAGGGCATATTTGAAAGTTTTACTTTCAAACCCTTTCCTAAAATGCTATACTACATACATTAGTATGGCATCTGCCAAGAAGCCATTTCTATTTGAAAGGACAATGCAATGGATATTTCAGAATTGAGAAATCGTATAAATGAAATAGATGATCAGCTTACAGATCTCTTTACCGAAAGAATGCATATTTCTTCAAAGATCGGAGAATATAAATATGAAAACGGTCTCGAGATAAATGATCCGAAGCGTGAGCAGGAAATATTGGACAATCTTTCCTCTAAAGCCGGAAAGATATACTCACCGTATATTAAGGCACTGTACTCAGACATATTCGACATGAGCCGCAGACTTCAGGCTCTGCTCCACGAAATAAATTCTATCGAATATGGTCTCATAGGCAAAAATGTTGTATACAGCTACAACAAATGGATACATCAGGCACTTAAAAACCGTTCATACGGTTTATATAATGTTTCCGAGGAAATGCTGCCATTGCTTTTTTCAAAAAGAGCCTTTAAGGGACTGAATATAAGCACTCCTTATCGAAAGGAAGTCATAAAATATTGTGACATTATCGATGAGGAAGCAAAAAAGATCGGCTATATAGATACCATCGTAAAGGATTCAAACGGTATACTAACAGGCTACAATACTGCCTCCGAGGCAATAGCTGCCACAGCTAAAAAGGCCGATATAGATTTCAAGGACAAAAAGATTATGGTTCTCGGAAATGGCGGCTTTGCCGCTGCCGCAATAAAAGCAGCTAAGGACGGAAATCCCCGCGAAATTATCGTTGTTCAAAGAACAGGAAAGGTTAATTTCAGAAATTATACACAGCATGACGATACCGACATACTTATCAACGCAACCTCTATCGGCATGACTCCTAATACAGATATCAGCCCTGCTGATTTATCAAAGTTTCCTAATATCACAGGTGTTATCGATGCTGTATTTACTCCGGTCGAATCAAAGCTTATACACGACGCCAGGGAACGCGGCATCAAATGCGAAAACGGGCTTTCGATCCTCATAGAAAAATGTGTCCGTTCATCAAAGCTCTTTGGCTTCCCTGCCGACGATGTAACAACCGCTGAGCTTTATGAGGAGCTCACATCCTTTATCGAATAAATCCTGATTGTTTTACAGGTTTACAAAAGCCGCTGCAAAAAACGCAGCGGCTTTTGTATTTTTATTTATCTGATTATATTGGATTCAAAAAAATTCGTAATTAACTCTTTTTCTTCTTATAGTTCATGATTCCTGCCAGCATTGCGGCTGCTCCGAGAAGTCCAATTGATATATAAAGCATATTATCCTGCTCGATATCTCCTGTCTTAACGCTTGATGCATTCTTTAAACCGCTTCCGCTAGAAAGACCTGTTGATGTATTCTTCAGACCGCTTCCTGACGTTGTCAGCTTATTGTTATTAAGCGTGTTGTTTCCAAGGTCTCCGCCTGAAGTATCGGCTCCGCTTCCGCCTCCGTTATTATTGTTATCATTATCATTAACATCAAAACTCGGATCGTCGTCTGTTGTCATCTTTATTGTACTCCAGTCAAGCTTAAGGAATACAGGCTGTGTACCCGTTCCCTCGCTGATAGCATCCATAACCGGAACAAATACCTGAAGCGGAACAAATCCGTCTTTTAAAGCCTCGGGAATAAGTTCAAAGGTTACCTCATCAGGATAATTTGTTCCATAGGTATCCTCAACTAATGATCCGTCCTCATTTTTCTGATAGCTGTCAATTGCTGCATCTGCAAGATTTCCCTGTGGGTTTCCGTACTGATCGGTTGTATATCCTGTTGTGAAATACCTAAGCTGACTTAAATATCCCAGCTTTTCTCCGATTGCAAGGCCGTTGAAATTCATGGTTATGTAGTATTTGCCATCCTTTGCCGTCAGTTTAACGGTATGATTGATCGCATTATTTGACATCGAGAATGTTTTCTTATCAACCTTAAACATCTGACCGTATACCGAATATACTCCATCGGGAAGCTTATACAAATCACTTATATCGGATTTTTTCTCTGCAAGTCCTGATATTGCCTCCTCAAGCTCCTTAGCAGCACTGTCAACCTCATCCTGCGTAGCCTTGCTGTTCTGCTGTACTGTCTTGGCACTTGAAAGAGCATTGCTCATTATCATATATGTTGAAGATGTATACTTATCCTCATCAACCTGCTCTGCCTTTGCAATAAGCTCATTCAGCTTAGTCATGTCCGCAGGCTCAAAGTTTGGAATCTCCTCATCAGCGGGATCCGGTGTTTCATCGGAAATCTTTTCTGCCTGATCGTAATAAATTGTAAATATAGCATCCCTTGTTGCATCGCCATTGTCACCCATGATCTCATCCATGGCTGATACGCGAAATTTGGTCGTAAACTGCACATCATCTGTAGGAAGAATCATATATGCCGTCTTGGGATAATAATTATTTGTTCCCTCATTTAATGCATCCGTAAAATAACTGCCATCATCGTTTTTATAATATGATGTATATGTAAGCTCCTTATAGCTTCCATCTGATTCCTTATCCCACATCTGAATCACATATCCGTTAAGTTCACTTATATTTACAGGCTTAAACTCAAGCTCCAGACGCTTTACACCATTCTTTACGACAAGTGTCGCATATTCTCCCAGACACTGAGCTGACATAGATGTCTGTGTTGGCTGTGCCTCATTAAAAGTAGTAATCGGCACCCGATATGTACCGTCAGCAAGACCTGATCCGTCTGTAGCTGACATCATCTCATCATAGATGCACCAGTTCCCATTAAAGTAATCGCTGTCTAACAGCAGTGAATAACCCTTATCCTCCGCCTGAATATCAGAATCAAACCATCCAAAAGCATAGCTCTGATAATCATCATACCATGCCGCAAGGAATAAACGTATGGCATTATTATTTAGCCCATCTATTTTAGGAACATATACCATGGCATTTCCGCCGAAATCAGTAACCTCCTGATTGTTGTCTGTTACCGTCAGATTGAAATACAGCTCCTTATTATACTTAGGCAGCTTACTTTCCTTGAATGCCCATGCGTCCTTCTTGGTATCTGTACTTCCGGAATCCTTTATTTCATTTGCTGTAAGCTTTGCATTTTCAGATACATATAAAGTACTGGTATACAGCTTGATACCTGTCTTGGCATCAGTAAGCACTACAGGATTCGCGCGAAAATCAGTTGCAAACGTTCTGTAACACATATTATTGTAAACACCTCTGTATGAATCCACCACCGATACATTTACAGCTATATGCTTTCCTATAATTACCTCATCCAGGCTGTCATATTCCAGTGTAACCTTACCATCATTCACCTCAATTGCATTGCCATCCTCATCACAAAGTACACCGCTCTGGCCTCCGGTTACATTGCTTACAAGACCGTTTATGCTGATAGGAAATGTCGCGTAAAGCTTTCCGTTTTTTACCTCAACCGTCGATTCACCTGTTCTGACCAAGCCACGGATATTAACCGCTCCATCTATTGTCTCATCTGCTGCATAGCTTCCGTCCATGCCATCAAAGCTTTCCGAAGCCTTTACAATGCCGTCCTTCTGAAATGAAAATGTTCCGTAATTTGAATATGAATTGACTTTTGATACATCTCCGCTAGGCGTATGATAGGTACATGAAGTAAGTCCATTAATATAAAATACATCATCAAGGCTGGTTGTCTCGAACGTCGTTGCAATTTGACCGCCGCCTAAAGCCTTATATGAAGAATCAAAGAACATCTCATCGTTATCCTCACTTACAATTGCTTTTACCGAATCCTTATATCCGCTGTCTGTAAGATCAAAGCCCTCGTCAAGATTCTTACTTGAAAAATATTCATCACCCTTTTCGAATTTATCGTTATACTCCGGCTTCACGACCTCAACCATGTCATACTGGTAGTCATCTCTGCTGTAAAGTCTATATCTTATGCTGCTGTACATATCTCCGTCAAACGTATCACTGACCATACCAACAGAATAAAGCGTAACCTTATATTTTCCGTCCTTTGCAGTTATCTTTGCCTTCGGCAGCAAAAAACTTTTGGATGCTGATATATCAAGCCATGCAATATATGTTCCGTCCTCAAGCACGATATCCTCTGATGGTTTTTCCTCAAGCTTTGCCATAGCTTTTTCAAGATCCGAAAGCAGCTTTTGTGCTATCTTTTCTGTTATATTTTCCTGTGATACGGGACGATCCACAGAATCTATGATTTCCTTTACCTGTGCCCAGCTGTCTTCTGTATATTTGGAAGAATCCAAAGCCTCTGCCTCCTGAAGCTTTTTCTCAAGCTGCTCATAGACGGTTTTCTGACTGCTTACGGGTACAAGATCATCTTTAAGCTTTGTCAGATTTGTAATCATGATATTAGCAACCCAGTCCGGCATTCCGTCCTGTGTTTCCTCATCCCAGGGTGTTACAGGGCGGTTAACAGAATCTGCTTGCTCCTTTAACTCATTCCAGCTGTCCTCTGTATAATCATCTGGATTCAGAGCGTAGATTTCATCAAGCAGAGCCTCAAGCTGTTGCTGCGGTGTCTGCTCCGTTGTATTTTCCTTCTTTACAAGGCTGTTCTTTAGGTTTGTCAGATTCGTAATCATAATATTGGCAACCCAATCCGGCATTCCGTCCTGTGTTTCCTCATCCCAGGGTGTTACAGGGCGGTTAACAGAATCTGCCTGCTCCTTTAACTCATTCCAGCTATCCTCCGTATAATCATCTGAATTCAGAGCATAGATTTCATCAAGCAGAGTCTCAAGCTGCTGCTGCGGTGTCTGTTCATCCGCAAAAACACTTATACTGCTTGTCGTAAGGACCATAGTAAATATAAGCAATAATGCCAATATCCGTCCAAACAGACTATGCGTCACTTTAATATGTTTTGTTTCCAATCCTCTTCACTGCCTCCTCTTTTTATATTACTTTACAAATGCTGTTGTTTAGTTAGCATATACTAACATAATAATAATAATAATAAGTCAAGGCATTATGATAAAGAGGTCAAAATCTGACACAAAAATTCTAGTATTTTCGCAAAAAAACAGAGCCGTTGGTGAATTCGGCTCTGTCTTTTGTTTTCCCAAGTAACTAGGTGTTTGGAAATCGCTTTCTCGGGAATGAATGAAATATATATTTAATGGGTTTTGGCTAAGTAGGTTCTGTATCTTTACTTCGGCTAAGTCTTAGATACAGGGAATTTCTAATCAATTAGAAGCATTCGCTGTAAACTCTCTTGCTAAGCTCCTGTGTCCATGGCTGAACATATGAGTTAGTGATAAGTCTCTGCTGATTAGCTTCAACAGATGCAGCAAAGCTTACAATATCTTCTTCCTTGAAGCCATACTCATGAAGCGGCTTAAGCGGAAGAACCTTCTCTAAAAGCTGATTGAGATATGGAATTGCATTTTCAACCTCACATCCTGTAATAGCAGCAATTTTCTTTTTAAATTTGAGGATTTCTCCGTTCGGATCCTTTTCATCATAGATCTCAAGGATTTTTCCGAATAATGCATAGTTTGATTCGCCATGCGGTACATGATATGTTCCTCCAAGAGGGAATGACATAGCATGAACTGTTCCGCAGCCTGCCTTAAGGAATGCAAAGCCTGCGAACATAGATGCTGTAACAAACTCGTTAAGATAATCAAGTCTTGCATCCGGTCCGTCCTCGCCTATACGTCTAAAGCCCTCAAGGATCATCTCCATTGCCTTAACAGAATACATCTCAGATGTAATTGTCTTACGTCCCGGGCTGAGGAATGACTCTACAGCATGGATAAGAGCATCTATAGCTGAGCTTGCGAATGGTTTATATGGAAGAGTTTTAAGAAGCTCCGGGATAAGGCATACCTTGTTAGGAATAATATCATCTGATACTAAGCCAAGCTTTGTCTCTCCGCCTGTAAGAACTCCGTCCTTCTCATCCTTAACAATAGCAACTGATATATTTGTAACCTCTGAACCTGTTCCGCATGTAGTAGGAATAGCAATAACTTCCTTCTCATGTACGATTGGCTCACGCTTGAAGTAAAGCTCATGAATCGATTTTGGACGTTTGCATCCAAGAAGCTTACAAAGATCCAATATTGCGCCGCCGCCGACTGCAATAACACGATCGTATGAATCATAAGGGATACGCTCATACATGATATTGATCATTTCCTCTGACGGCTCACCCTTTGCAAATGTTTCCTGGAAAACAAAGTTGCATTTTAATCCAAGTGCCTCCATAAAAGGCTTGTATATAAATTCATTTGTAAGAACTACATCGCGTTCTCCAAGTTCAAACTGATCTGCCATCTGTTTGAAGTTATCAAATTTATATACCGTAGGTACAATAATGATTTCTCTTGTGTCTTGTAATAATGCTTTGCTGAAGCTATCCATTTCGCAATTTCTCCCTTCTTATATAATCTTGCTCAGATTATTTTTATAACTTTTTGTTTTTCTGTTAAGTTATTAACTTAACAAACCCCATTGCGTTATTAAATTAACACTTTCAGCGCTAAATTACAAATACAAAAATCATATGAATGCAGTTTATCACTATAATCAATACTTTTATATATATCTATCCATTTTTTTTATATATGCAATCATGCTACGATATATATAAATTATATTTTCTTGCTATTTTTAAAGGGCCTGTACCTTGCCGAAGCAAAATCCTAACCCTTAGTTCGTTTTATTATCTTAAATTGTAATCTCAACCTCGGCCTCTGCCTTAAAATCCTCTTCCTTTACAGGATCTATCACAGGCATATCATCCTTTGATGAAAAGCCGAATCTCCTTAAAAATTCCTCTGTAGTTCCGAACAAAATAGGCCTTCCGGGTGCGTTTACCCGTCCTACCTCCTTTACAAGCTCAAATTCTACAAGCCTGTTTACTGCATGATCGCTTGATACACCTCTTATTTTTTCTATCTCCGCCTTGGTTATGGGCTGTCTGTAGGCTATTACAGATAACGTTTCCATCAGTGCATCTGTCAGCTGCGGCTTTTTGGGATTTTTCGAAATGCTGATCAGATCATCATAAAATTCCGGCTTTGTTACAAGCTGATATGCATTCTCAAGCTCAATAATATTGATGCCTCTGCCGCTTTCATTGTAATCATTTTTTAGCTTTTCCGCCGCATTTCTCAGCTCTATTTCGGTAATTCCAAGTGACTCACATAAGCGTTCCGATTCAATCGATTCACCTGATGAAAAAAGCACAGCCTCAAGCCTTGCACCTATATCATTAATATTCATTTTCCGATGCATCTCCTTTTGTCAAATCCGAATCATAGCCTCCAAAAATAGTTTCATCAAGAACCGCATCCTCGCTTTCAAGCGATTCGATCATAATATCACTAAAAAGCTCATCCTGCGTAATTTTAATCTTTCCGTAGTGCATAAGCTCAAGCATTGCAAGAAATGTCACAACAACATTTATCTTGTCCTTGTTATCCTCAAGAACATCCCTGAAGGATAGTTTACGTTCTCTTATGGCTCTTATCTCAAGCTTTTTCATCTGCTCACCGACAGACACCGGTTCCTTCTCTATACGGCTGAATCTGCTTCTTATAGGATCTATCTTGCTCTGCTGTCTTCTGATGACATCATTAAACACTCCCATGAGAGTATCTAACGTAACTCCGTTAAAAAGCTCATCAAGGTCAACCGGAGGCTTGTATTCCTCAACACTTTTGGGAAATGTAGGTTCCTTTGCTACCGAAATTCCCGCATTGTCCATTTGCTCTCTTAAAATCTGAGACATATACTTATATGTCTTGTATTCCATAAGCCTTCTGACGAGCTCCTCTCTCGGATCTCCCTCCTCAAGTTCCTCCTCTTCTTCTTTCGGAAGAAGCATCCTGCTCTTAATGTCCAAAAGCGTTGCAGCCATCAGCATAAATTCACTGGCCAGATCCATATCCTCTGTCTGCATATCCTTTATATATTCAAGATATTGGTCTGTAATCTCTGCAATCGGGATATCATATATATCAATTTTATTCTTGTCTATCAAATGGAGCAAAAGGTCCAATGGACCCTCAAATGCTGTTAGCTTAACCGATAATGCCATTCTTTCTTACCTGTTTATAAAAACCTCTGCAATTACAAGCTCTCGTGGATTATTAAATCTTACCGGAATCGTATGCTCTCCGAGTCCGGCACTTATTATTTCGAATCTGTTATGAAATTCGTACATTCCATGGGCATTTCTCGGCAAAATACAGGGATCGGGACTTATCAAGCCTCTGTTTTTTCCAAGCTGTACCACACCGCCGTGATAATGTCCGCTAAATGTTATATCAGCACCCCATTTTAGATAGCTGTTCATATATTTGGGAGTATGTGCAAGAAGGATGTTCAATTTATGTATATCCGGCTTTCCGAGCAATGAGTCAATATAATCTGCCGGCATTGTAAGCTTTGTAAATCTCTTATAATATTTTCTGTCTATTGAAAGTCCGTATATGCTTATATCATTACCGCCGATTGCGGCATTTTCCATGTCGTTATCAAGTATGGTCACTCCAAGATTTTTAAGCTCCCTCATATATCCTTCATATCTTTTGCCATATACCTCCGGATACAATCCAAGCCTGTACTCATGATTTCCAAGAGCATAATATACCTTCTGTTCTCTTGAAATTTGGGAAATGAATTCCAATGCTATATCATCCTCTTCGCCCGGATGCGCCACCGTCATATCACCGCCGCAAAGAATGAGCTGCGGATTTTCTTTTCTGATAAGCTCAATCAGCTTTTCATTGTTTTCGGACCATTCACAATTATGAAGATCAGATAAAAAAGCTATTTTGAAATAGCCCTCATTTAGAGTTTTTCTTTTTAGATGTATATTAAATCTTCGAATCAGGCTCTTTTTCATCTGTTCCTCGTTTTTTCCGTATAAAATACGATACAGCCGACAAGTCGGCTGTATCAGATGTACTAAGATCAATTTAGTTAAATTTGCGTTTTCTGGCCGCTTCAGATTTCTTTTTACGACGAACGCTTGGTTTTTCGTAATGCTCTCTCTTACGAATTTCCTGCTGGATTCCAGCCTTTGCGCAGCTGCGTTTAAATCTACGTAAAGCGCTGTCCAGTGTTTCGTTTTCTTTTACGATAATATTCGACACTATTTCCTAACCTCCCCTCCAGTTGTAAATTGTGCCTAAATACAACTGTATGGGTATTTTGCACTTAAACTAAAGTATATCATTTATTTTTCATGCGTCAAGATTAATAAAATCTATTTGCATAATAAAACTAAATTATACGAGCTCGATAATAACTTCCATAGCAGCATCGCCCTTACGTGGTCCGATCTTGATGATACGTGTATATCCACCATTACGGCTACTGTATTTCGGAGCTAATTCATCAAACATTTTTGCCACAAGATCAACCTGCTTTGTGTTTTTCTTGCGGCCCTTATTCTCAGTAGGAACCTCTGTTACAGGATAGAAGACCTTCATCATCTCACGTCTTGCGTGAAGTCTGCTTGGATTATCCTTTTTGATAGTCTTCTTAACTTCATCATAAACCGTAACTTTCTTTCCGTCCTTAACTTCTTTAACTCTCTTGCCGTCAGCATCCTTGCGAGGAGCCTTTGCTGTTACTTCAACAGTCTCGAAATTATCTTTTTCCTTAACTGCTAATGCAATAAGTCCTTCAGCTATTTTTCTGATCTCTTTTGCTTTGCTCTCTGTTGTACGGATTTTTCCATGATATAAAAGAGCTGTAACCTGTCCTCTTAAAAGGGCTTTTCTCTGATCTGATGTTCTGCTGAGTTTTCTGTAACCTGACATTATATTTTCCTCCGTTTGTGGAACGAGCATCATACTTCTTCGGATTTACTGAATACCCGTTTTATTCTACAAATCTATTCCGGCATCTATCGCCGTAATGAGAGCTGTTGTCTCTCATTTAATTAGCTTCTTATCTAATAAGCTCTTCACCCTGGCTCAATGAAAGTCCAAGCTCTTTAAGCTTAGCAAGTACCTCTTCGAGGGATTTGCGTCCGAGATTTCGAACCTTCATCATTTCATCAGGAGTTTTGCTGCAAAGCTCTTCTACGGTATTGATTCCGGCACGCTTGAGGCAGTTATAGGAACGAACCGACAATTCAAGCTCATCAATCTTCATGTCAAGAGCCTTTTCCTTGTCTTCATCCTCTTTTTCTACCATGACCTCTGCTGTCTTTGCATGCTCTGAAAGATCAATAAACAGCTGAAGATGCTCGCTTAGCACCTTGGCAGCAAGGCTGACAGCCTCATCTGCTGAAAGTGTACCATTTGTTGTTACATCCAGTGTAAGCTTGTCATAATCGGTAACCTGACCTACACGTGTATTTGTAACCTTAAGATTAACTCTCTCAACCGGTGTATATATAGCATCGATTGCTATAACTCCGATCGGATCGTCCTCCTGCTTTGATTTTTCGGCACTTACATATCCGCGTCCGTTTGTAAATGTAAGCTCAACGTACAGGCGGCTGTCTGCTCCGCCATTGAGTGTAGCAATAACCTGATCACCATTGATAATCTCAAGATCAGAGTCAAGTCTTATATCAGAAGCCTTTACTACTCCCTCACCTTCAAAGTCGATATATCCGACCTTAGGCTGTCCGTTTTCGCTGTTGTCCTTTACAATAAGGCTTTTGAGATTCATAACTATCTCTGTAACGTCTTCTTTAACGCTCGGGATAGAAGTGAACTCATGAAGTACTCCTTCAATCTTTGCCTGGCTTACTGCACATCCCGGAAGAGAAGAAATCATTATTCTGCGCAAAGAATTGCCCAATGTGGTCCCATAGCCTCTTTCCAATGGTTCAACCACAAATCTGCCGAATTTTCCATCTTCAGAAAGCTCTGCAATTTCAATTTTAGGTTTGTTAAAATCAAACACCTATTCACTCCTCCTTTTAGGATGACAATTATTTTGAATACAACTCGACTATAAGCATTTCGTTTACAGGAACATCTATAACCTCGCGTGCAGGTGCTTCCTTTACGCTTCCCTGAAGAGCATCAGCGTTGCAGTCAAGCCATGCAGGAACAAGACGTCCGTTTGTTGCCTCAAGGATTTCCTTATAACGAGCAGAAGACTTCTTGCCCTCTTTGATCTCGATAGTATCGCCTACATGAACGCTGTATGAAGGGATGTTAACCTGTTTTCCGTTTACAAGAACATGCTTATGATCAACGATCTGACGTGCTTCTCTTCTTGTTCTTGCAAATCCAAGACGGAAGATAACATTGTCAAGACGCATCTCAAGCATTGTCATAAGGTTTTCACCTGTCTGACCCTGCATACGGTCTGCTTTTTTATAGTAATTACGGAAAGGCTTCTCAAGAACTCCGTAAATGAATTTTGCTTTCTGTTTCTCGCGAAGCTGAAGACCATATTCTGAGATCTTACGGCTGCTGCGCTTTAACTGACGAGTAGACTTTTTGTCTATTCCAAGATAAACAGGATCCATTCCAAGGGATCTGCATCTTTTTAATACAGGTACTCTATTTACTGCCATTTCATGACCTCCTCGATTTAATCAGACTCTTCTGCGTTTTGGCGGACGACAACCATTGTGTGGTACAGGTGTTACGTCACGGATACTTGTTACTGTAAGACCGCAGGCTGCAAGTGCACGAATTGCTGCCTCACGTCCTGAACCAGGTCCCTTAACAAATACATCTACGCTTTTAAGACCATGAATCTGAGCTGCCTTTGTCGCTGTCTCTGCAGCCATCTGTGCAGCATAAGGAGTTGACTTTCTTGAACCACGGAAACCAAGACCGCCTGCTGATGCCCATGAAAGAGCATTGCCCTGTGCATCGGTCAGGGTTACAATTGTATTGTTGAATGAAGACTGGATATGTGCCTGTCCACGCTCAACGTTCTTTTTAATACGACGTTTTGTCGTTTTCTTCGTAACTTTAG
This sequence comes from Faecalibacterium sp. CAG:74, assembly GCA_963595425.1. Lineage (GTDB taxonomy): Bacteria > Bacillota > Clostridia > Lachnospirales > Lachnospiraceae > Alectryocaccobium. Next base: position 54,013 of record CAVBHN010000003.1, read on the forward strand.
CCATTTTAAAATACTAACCTACGCTTTCTTCTGATTTTTATTTCTTCTTATTAGCAACAGTTCTCTTCGGACCTTTACGAGTTCTCGCATTTGTCTTTGTCTTCTGTCCACGAACAGGAAGACCTTTTCTATGACGGATTCCTCTGTAGCATCCGATTTCCTGAAGACGTTTGATGTTCATTGCTATCTCACGTCTAAGATCACCTTCTACCATCTGTGTTTCATCGATTACTGAAGCGATCTTTTTTACTTCTTCGTCGGTTAGATCTCTGACACGTGTATCAGGATTAACTCCTGCTTCTGTCAGGATACGATTGGAAGATGTTCTTCCAATTCCGTAGATATAGGTAAGTCCTATCTCTACACGCTTGTCTCTCGGTAAATCTACACCAGCTATACGAGCCATGTGACTTTTCCTCCATTTAATTAAAATTTCTTTTGCCCTTCGGCTTTGTTTATCCGGGTAATCGCGGATAATACTGTCTTAACTGGGACACCTTATGTGTCCAGCCGTATCTAAACGGCCTTTCTCTTTCCTTTGACGGTATGAAAGAGTATTAAGCAATATTATAAGGAGGCACTCATCTGGTGCACATCCACCAAGGCATCCTGACCGCAGCCGTGGTCAGCCTTTAGGATCTCTTTATAATATCAGGCTTGCATAAACAACCTCGGCTGAGGGATTAGCCCTGGCGCTGCTTATGTTTTGGATTCTCACATATTATGCGAATGCTTCCTTTTCTTTTAATAACCTTACACTTATCGCATATCGGCTTAACAGAAGATCTTACTTTCATGTGAATCCTCCTTTCCTGTATCTTTTGTATTTTTGTGTGAAAACGACGGGTTATTTCGTTCTCCACATAAAGACACGCAATACATTTTAGCATTCACATTCAAGTTATGCAAGAAAAAAAATGTATTGCGCGAAAAATTTTCAAATCATTTATCGCTCTTATATGTGCAATCTGCACAGCTAATTATTTACCTCTGTACTGTTGAATACAATATTTTCGGTTTCATCATCAAAATATTCGAGATGAAGCGTTCCTGCTTTTCCCTCCAGCTTTGGAAGTATCGCTGCAACTCTTTTCATTTTTTCCTCAAGAAGCTTATCCTCTCCCAGCGGAATCGTAATGTTTCCGAAATGCATGGTATATGTCTTATTTCCGTCACTGTTTTCACCTATATCTATGCTTTGCGCAGTCATGTTATATTTTTCAAAGGTGCTTTTCAGTGCCTGAAGTGCATACAAAACACTTTTATCATCCGTCTCTATATTTTCACCGACCTGCCTTGCTTCGGAGCACAGATTGTTTATAATTGACAATCCCAGAGATGTGCTGTCATCTGCCGAAACAATTTCTATTACCATACCTTCCTGATCTATACAATACATTTGGTCATCCACCTGATACATTCCTATAGCCTGTTTCTCGTGAGCAACAAGCTGAATAGTATTTCTGTTTACATATACCGTATCAACATAATCCAAAAGCGGCACATCATCCGTAACGGTTTTTCTGTGCATCAAATAATATATAAGCGTATTGTTGAATCCGTCTTCGTTAATACAATAGCTCTTTATCTGCTCATCCGAAAACCTGCTGTTTCCGATAACCTCTATATTATCAAGCTTAAACAGAACCAGAAAAAGAAGAACCAGCACAAGAATAACCGCCACAGCAATAAGTCTGATTCTTTTGAGCATCGGATTTCTTCTTGTTTTTTTTCTCCTGACTTTCTTCATTATAATTTTCTCTTTCCCGACATACCCGCTGCATTATAAAGCAAGCCTTTAATGCATTGTCTTAAAGCCTGCCCCTTGGATAAAATGCATCTGAATTCAAGCCGGCCGCCTATGCCAAATCATTTTCCTTAGCAAGCTGCTTAAACATATCTCCTCGCTGTTCATAATTATCAAACTGTCCCCAGCTCGCACACGCCGGTGATAAAAGGACCGCATCCCCGCTTTTAGCTTCTCTTTTGCAAGCCTTAACAGCCTCTTTCAGATCCTCGCATATAATAATGTCACCCTTAGGAAAACCGCATTTTACGGCTGTTTTTGCAATTTTCTCCTTTGTCTGTCCTATGAGTACAAGCTTTTTAACCTTCCCATCGAAGCTGTTTATCCATTCTTCATATGTGCTCTGCTTATCATAGCCGCCGCCGATAAGCAGCGTAGGACGGTTCATAGCCTGAATTCCTTTTATCGCAGCATCCGGATTGGTCCCCTTTGAATCATTGTAATATCTGATTCCATCTGCTTCGCATACAAATTCTATTCTATGCTCCACTCCCTTAAAATTCTTTATAACCGTTCTTACCGTGTCTATGCTTACTCCCGCAAACAGCGCCATTGCCGCTGCTGTCATTACATTTTCAAAATTATGAAGCCCCAATATTTGAAGCTCATCAGTCTTAACAAGAAGCTGCTTTGAGCCTTTACTGCTTACATAAATAGCTCCATCCTTATAATATATGCCATCCTCAAGCTCTCTTGCCGATGAGAAATATACAGGTCTGCATTTAAGTGTTTTTCCAAACTCTCTTAGGATCTCATCCTCATAGTTTAAAACACAAATATCATTTTCATTTTGATTTTCAGCTATTCTTTCCTTAACTCTTATATACTCCTCCATCGTATGATGCCTGTTAAGATGATCCGGAGTAATATTTGTTATTGCAGATGCGATAGGATGAAAGCTTTTTATTGTCTCAAGCTGAAAGCTTGAAATTTCTGCTACGGTGACTGCATTTTCTGTCTGCATAGCCGAATATTCTGTATACGGATTTCCGATATTTCCAACTACATAGACCTCATCGTTTGCAGCCTTCATTATCTCGCCAAGCAAGGTAGTGCTTGTTGTCTTTCCGTTGGTTCCGGTTATGGCAAGTATTTTCCCTTTTCCAGTTCTGTATGCAAGCTCAATTTCGCCTATGATTTCGATATTGTTTTTTTCAAATTCCTTAACCAACGGCAGATCACATGGGATTCCGGGGCTTAGCACAACCATATCAAGCTTATTTAACTGTTCTCTTGGAAGCTCACCCAGCACAACCTCTGTTTCTTTATATGCATGAGCACATTTGTCACTTAGTTTTTTTATAATATCAGCTTTATCAAGCTTTTCATTTCCGTCATATATTACAGGTTTAGCATCCTTGCTAAGCAGAAGCGCCGCTGCTGCAACTCCGCTTTTTCCGCTTCCAAATACCAAAACCCTTTTATTTTTCAAATCCATGATTTCCTCTTTTCCGACACATTTTTGCATCATTATACAGACGTCAAAGCCTGACAGCAAGCTCTGTTTCTTATATAAGCTTTAATTCGAAAAGTATTTCATAATTTCTAAATCCCATAAAATGCGATTGCACATGCAACTATTGTTATGATTGTAAACACCGCAACAATTCTAGGCTCAGACCAGTCACAAAGTTCAAAATGATGGTGAATAGGAGTCATTTTGAAAATCCTCTTTCCATGCGTAATCTTAAAATATCCAACCTGAAGTACAACAGATACAAGCTCAACGGCATATATGATTCCTATTATAGGAATAAAAAGCGGCATATTCATCATATAGGCCATTCCGGCTACAAAGCCGCCGAGTGCAAGCGATCCTGTATCTCCCATAAAGATCTTTGCGGGAAAAACATTGAATACAAGAAATCCAAGCAGCGCTCCGAGCAATGCACATCCGGCTGGCTCAACTCCTGCGCCCTTTGCCAGAGATGCCGCTGCAAAGAAAACGGCAACAACCGCAGTTACGCTTGATGCGAGCCCATCCAAACCATCCGTAAAATTCACTCCGTTTACCGTAGCAAGCACAACTATATACATAAACGGTATTGCAATGATTCCCATGTCAAATGCCGCACCGTTTGTAAACGGAATTATCATTTCAAATCCTGTATCGGTAAATTTCAAAATATATACAAGAAATATCGTTGTAACTATAAATTGCAAAATAAGCTTTTGCCAGGGAAGAAGTCCATCCGAGCGCTTAAGCACAACCTTGAGATAATCATCCAAAAAGCCAACTGCCCCAAATCCAAGCATCAGTATCATCACAGGCACAACCTTCGGATATGCAAATGCAAATACCAGCGTTCCGACAGCTGCGGCTATCAAAAATATCAGCCCGCCCATAGTAGGAGTTCCCGCCTTTTTCAGATGCGACTGCACACCCTCTTCTCTTTCTGTCTGTCCCATCTTCATCCGTCTAAGCACCGGAATAAATACAGGTCCCAATACAAGCGATACCACAAATGCAATAAGCATCGACATAAGTAATATTATATTCATGTTCCACCCCTTATGAATTTTTATTTTTCCCCTGAACTATACTGCTATACATCATCATTGTAAATTCCGTCACTGTAAATCCCGTTTCCTCCGTTTTCAACCGTCTCATCGGTTTCATTGGTCAGAGGCTCCGGAATGTCACTTTCCGCTCCCTGTTCGGCTCCATTAGTCGTATCAGTCTGATTATCATTTGAATTTGTTTCATCATCTGTCTGATTCGTTGTCTGCTCCGCTGCCTGATCCCCCGTCTGCTGCGCATCAGCACTTGCCTGCTGTGCAGCCGCCTTTGCCGCATTATAAGCCTCCATATCATCCGGGAATATATTCATATAAGGAAGCAGCTCTGTAAATATCTGTTTTGCTATCTGCTGTGCATAGCTCGATGTGTCCTGTTTTTCAACATTCGGCTCATCTACAACAACATAAACCAGAACCTGCGGATTTTCGACAGGTGCAAAGCCTATAAAGGAAACAAGATAGTTCCCGCTGTCACGCGGAACCTTCTGCGCAGTACCGGTTTTTCCGCCCATGCTGTATCCCGCAACCTTTGCCTCCAGTCCGGTTCCCGATTCTACGGTTGTTCCCAGTGTCTGCCTTATGAAATCACTTATCTGGCTCGACACTGTCTGTCTTTCAACGACCTTATCAATGCTTCTTATCTGATTGCCGCTGCTGTCCGTAACAGACTTTACTACATGCGGCTTATAATAATATCCGCCATTTATCAGCGAGCTCATTGCAGCCGCTTCCTGAATCATGTTGCAGGTAAAGCCCTGCCCGAACGATGATGTTGCAAGTTCAATATCACCCATTGTATCCGACGTATATATTATTCCGGAATTTTCTCCGGGAAGATCAATCCCCGTTTTCGTACCAAAATTAAATATATCCTGATATCTCAAAAAATCATCCTTGCCAAGCTTCGATACTATCTGCATCAATGCATCATTGCAGGAGTTAATCAGTGCTCCGGCCGTATCCAGCTCTCCGTGAGCCTCGGGATATACCGAACATCTTATCATCAGATTGTTAATATATTCATATCCGTCACAGGTATATTTATCGCTTGTTGTGATCTTTCCTGTTTCAAGCGCTCCTGATACCGTAAACGGCTTAAAGGTTGATCCGGGTTCAAATGCATCGGATATACAGTAATTTTTCCAGATCTCATTGAGCTTTTCGTTTTTCTGTTCATCTGTCATATTGCTAAGCGTTTCTTCATCAACAATGCCCGACAGATCCCTGGGATTATTCAGATCATACCAATCAGTTGAATCCATTCCCAGCACCTCGCCGTTATTAGGGTCCATAACTACCACAGCTATATTCTTTGCACCGTTTGTATTGTTTGGCTCACCTGTATGCTGAGCCTGAAATGACTGGATTGCACTTCTTATGATCTGCTGAATATTTACATCCACGGTAGAAATGACATTGTTTCCGTCCTTTGCTTCGATGATAGTCTGTTCCACATCCGAATCCGAATTGAAGTATCCGAAGGTTCTTCCGTTTACGCCCTTCAACACATCATTATAATAACCTTCAATTCCCCACGATGCATCATCCGATGAATTGGTGAATCCGATAAGATCACATGCAATGGAATTTTGCGGATAAACCCTTTGATATGTCTCCTCGAACCAAACGCCGTTTATATTTTGACGTTCTTTTTTTTCCTCAGTGCTAAGATCATCATCAGAGATTGAGGTTGCATCCTCAAATGCCTGTTTTTCTTCTATGGATACATTCTTTTTTATTATCTGATAGCGGCTGTGCTTAGTATCCTCAGATGTAAGCCTCTGTCTTATATCATCCTCGTCTACAGAAAATGTTTCAACAAGCGCTTTGATCGTTGGCTCTATATACGGCTGTGTTGTATTTCCTTCATCATCCGTAACCTCATAATTTACAACCTCACAATCAAGAATAACACTGTAAACTCTCTCGCTTGTTGCAAGAACAGTTCCGTTTCTGTCTATTATATCTCCTCGTTTAAAAGCTATAGTTCTGTTAACATATTGCTGCTGTGTATTCTGCAGAACGATTCTTTTATAATCATTTCCTTCAGATGCGTTTATTATTGTAATTTTTACTATTAAAGCGAGTAAAGCCAGTATGACTAAACTAAAAAGTCCTACCAGCTTTCTGCTAATTTTCATATTTATCTTTTTTACAGGAAATCTGCTTATTTTGCTTTTTTTCTTTCTGCTCATCAAAACTCCTGTGTATTATCAATTCGAAGAAACATCCTTATACTGTCTGACATAGCTGCTATCGCTTATATCATAATACTCTATCTGGTCTGAATCCGCATAATGCATTTCCAGTCTGTTCTCGGCAGCATTTTTTACATCCTCCATGCTGATCGAACCGATAACCTGGTTGTATTTTGCATCATTGTCATTTTTAAGCTTGGTATATTCGCTTTCGAGATTTGCAATACTTTCATACTGTGCGGTTATCGTTGCCTTTTGTCTCAAAAACATAACACAGAAAGCAGATACAAATATACACACAACAGCAAGAAAGGCTATATATCCCTTACCGATGGATCTTACCTTTAAGTTTCTTCTTCGAGTCTTGTGCGTTGACTTTTTTTGATTTTTAGGCAGCTCCTCAAGCTTTCTTACAGCACTGCCCTCTTCATATCCTATATAGCTTCTTTTCCGTTCTGTCGAACTTACCCTTCGTCTAGTATTTCCTGCCATTATTCACCCCGACATTTGCCTCATGTCTTTTATTTTCTTCGTTCTTCTGATACATTCCCGCATTATATATACATTTGAATCAGACATCGTATCAATGCATTTTCATCCGAAGCGAATTAATCCTCATTCCGGCTGATTCTGCGTTCAAACACGCGCAGCTTTGCGCTGTGGGAACGTAAATTTTTACTGATTTCTTCTTCAGTAGGAATAATCGGCTTTCTCGTAACAACAATCCCTTTAGATTTCCTGCCGCATATGCATACCGGAAAATCCGGCGGGCATATACAGGGATTCTCGTTTCTCCTGAACGCATTTTTTACTATGCGATCCTCCAGTGAATGAAATGTAATTATGCCAAGCCTGCCTCCATCCTTCAAAAGCTCTATCATAGAGTCGATAGAATTTTCAAGAACCTCAAGCTCAGCATTAACTTCTATTCTGATTGCCTGAAATGTTCTTTTGGCAGGATGTCCGCCATTCATTCTTGCCTTTGCAGGTATAGACATCTTTACAATCTCTGCCAATTCCCCTGTGGTTTCGATTGGTTTTTCGTCTCTCCTTTTGCAAATGCTGCGAGAAATTCTGCCTGCAAATCTTTCTTCACCATATTCCTTAATGACATGAAACAGCTTTTCTTCATCATAGGTATTTACCACATCTGCTGCCGTATACCCCTTTGATCTATCCATACGCATATCCAAAGGCGCATCATAGCGATATGAAAATCCCCTTTCTGCCTCGTCAAGCTGATGAGATGAAACTCCCAAATCAAGAAGAATGCCATCTACGCTGTGTATTCCTCTTTTATCAAGCTCATCTGCCATGTTGCAAAAATTGCTGCGTATGATCGTAATACGATCGTTAAAATTCTCAAGTCTTTTGGATGCCGCAGCAATGGCATCCTCATCCTGATCGAATCCGATCAGCCTTCCACTTTTATTTAAATGCCTGCATATCTCAAACGAATGCCCTGCTCCCCCAAGTGTACCATCCACATATGTGCCATCCGGCATTATGTTCAGGCTTTCAATCGTTTCAGACAGCAAAACTGATACATGTTCAAAATCCATAGCTTTTAAAAACTGATGCCGCATTCCTGCAGTGCTTCCTGTATAGCCGACATATCATCGCTATCCATCTCATTGTCCCATTCATCCTTGCTCCATATTTCAATGGTATCAAGATTGCCTGCAAGAACTACCTCCTTCTCAAGATGAGCATATTCACGAAGCTTAGCCGGTATAAGTATTCTCCCCTGCTTATCCAGCGTGCACTCGTCAGCCGCAGACATGATAACACGTTTCATGCTCCTGGCACTTTTGCTGATAGTCGGCATTTCTCTGAGCTTCCTTGAAAGCTCCTCCCATTTGTCAAGAGGATACACGCAAAGACAACTATCCAAACCCTTGGTAACAAAAAAGCTCTCCCCAAGCTCTGCCCTGAATTTGGATGGTATAATCAGTCTTCCCTTTTCATCAATTGAATGACTGTATTCTCCCACAAACATAAAATGCTGCTCCTTACACTGCGGCGCCAATATTCCCCACTTCGCGCCACTTTTCACCACTTATGCCCATATCATAACCTTTACACTTGTAAAAAGCAAGAAAAATAAGCAAGCATTATTGTTTTTATATGTAATAATTATTTTCATGCCGCTCCGCCCTGTTTTAAGCAACACTCGATTTTGCAAATATTTCAAGGCACCGCTTCTAATATTAAGATACGCATTATGTCGAATCGCATATTTATCAGACTTTATTTTTGTTTATATTTTATTTTCTGAAAACTATTGACTTTTAAGGTTTTATATAATACAATGCAAACATCAACAAAGAAAGAATCATTCACATCAATCAAAGAAGCTAACATATGTATAGGAAATATATTCCTCAAAAAATAGAAATAATTGTTAAAGTTCTTCCTAATTAATTACATGTGAATGAAATTTCTGACAGGAGGTACAGTCCAAAGAAAAGTTGATAAAAACTTCATAATCTAAGAAAGCTGAAGGTGTAGACAATGAAGTTACAAGAAATTCATTAAACGCCCAATCGATATAAAAAGAATTTCAAAATCAAAAGAAATTTATCGATTGGGCGTTAATGTTTTATATTTATAATAATTCGTCAATTTCAAAAGATTAAAATTTATTTTCAGAAAACTATTGACATTTATCAGAATCAAGTATACAATACAACCATCAACAGAAACATATAAATAAACATTCAATCAAATCTTTCCGGAAAAGACGAAGTTAATTTAATACGTATCTGTTTTAAGAATCAACAAATTCGACAGTCGAAAGAAAAACATCGATGTACCAGAAACTAACGAAAGAGGTATAGTCCAATGGGATAAGGTAATAAATGATATTTTAGAAGTTCAATTTTTTTCAAATCTCTTTTAAGAGTTTACATAGATTGAACCACAAATCAAAACAACCAACTGTCCGAATAGGAGGTATATTCCCAAAACATCTTAATCTAAATTCAATAATCTAAGAAAGTTGAAGGTGTAGACAATGAAATTACTGGAAATTCATTAAAGACCCGGTCGATATATGATATAATCGATCGGGTCTTTAATTTTGCCCAAAAGCCTACACAATACACCATATGAGGAGATATACATGAGAAGAAAAGACAGAGAGGTCACTGACAGAGCCGAAATTTTGAATATCATAGAGCAATGTGATGTATGCCGTATCGGAATAAATTACTGTGGCTACCCTTATATTGTTCCGCTTAATTTCGGATTGGTTGAAACCGATGAACGAATTGAATTTTATTTTCACGGAGCAAACGACGGCCTAAAATACGAGCTTCTCGAAAAGGATCCCAGGGTCGGTTTCGAAATGGACTGCAATCATGCTCTTGTTACTCGTGGCGAAAACGGTTACTGCACCATGAATTACAGTTGCATAATCGGCATGGGACATATAGAATTTATCAACGAAGAAGCCGACAAGCTCAAGGCTCTTGATATTTTATGTCAGAAATATCATCCTGAAGGCTTCAAGTATAATCCCGCAGCCGTAATCAGGACCAGAGTATTTAAACTTGTTGTTGAAAAGCTTACCGCAAAATCCAAATACACTCATCAATAAGAATACATATTTATTCAGAAAGGCGACAATAAACGAAATGAAATACGAAGATATAAGAAAAACAGTCCTTGATACCGCTCTTGAAACAGTTGCAAAGGGGCTTATAAAGGGAACCTCAGGCAACATAGGCATGAGAGATTCAAGCGAAAAGAACATTATAGCAATCACTCCGAGCTCAATACCATATGAAAGTATGTCTCCCAGTGATATATCGATAGTAAGAATGAACGACGACGGTACAAACGAATGGATTGACGGTCCATATAAGCCATCATCCGAGGTCCCGCTCCATACCGCCGTATATCGTGCACGTCCCGAGATAAATGCAACAATACATACTCACAGCATGTATGCAACAATATGCGCTATGGGCGAAAATCCTGAGCTTTTACCGCTCACTCCTCCTCACTGTGAATTTACACCTATCGGTATAGTGCCGTTCGCGCTTCCCGGCTCTGTTGATACAGCCAATGATATAGTAAGAATCCTCGGAAAAGACGGTCTTGTCTGTCTGATAAAGAATCACGGTATGTTTTCATGTGGAAAGGATATGCTGCACGCAATGTATGCAACCGAATATACCGAGGAAATGGCTCAGACAACCGTTATAGCCAAAACGCTCGGCGTATATGAACCAATGAAAGAAGAAGACGTTTTGAAAACAAAGGAATTCTTCGCAAACGGAATGGCTGTCTGATTCAGACAGCCCATCCCGATAAGTATTCTTTTTGTTCATTTGTCAGCTCATCTATTTTAAGGTTCATTGCCTCAAGCTTGCATCTTCCGATTTCATCATCAATGCTGTCAGGCACATTGTACACCTTATTTGACAGCTCGTTTCTGTGATCCGCAAGCCACTTCAGACTTAGAGCCTGAACCGCGAATGACATATCCATTATTTCTGCCGGATGTCCCATTCCGCAGGCAAGATTGACAAGCCTTCCGCCACCCAGTACATTAAGTGTTTTTCCGTCAGTAAGCTCATATCCGACTATGTTGTTGCGTCTCTCCTCCTGTCTAACAGCCATTTTTCTAAGGCATTCCACATCTACCTCGCAGTCAAAATGTCCGGCATTGCAAAGGATAGCATTGTCCTTCATAACATCAAAGTGCCTCTTAACTATTACATCCTTGCAGCCTGTAACAGTCACAAAAATGTCTCCGTACTTCGCCGCCTCATCCATAGGCATTATACGGAAGCCATCCATTGTAGCATCGAGTGCCTTAAACGGGTCAACCTCCGTAACAATTACATTCGCCCCCATTCCCTTTGCTCTCATTGCTGTTCCCTTGCCGCACCATCCATAGCCTGCAACCACAACAGTTTTGCCTGCTACGATCAGATTTGTAGTATCCATTATAGCTGTCCAAACAGACTGACCGGTACCGTATTTATTATCATAATAATGCTTGGCCCTTGCATCATTTACAGCCATCATAGCGCACGGAAGTATGCCTTCTCTTTCTCTTGCTTTGAGTCTGTGGATTCCGGTTGTTGTCTCCTCGCAACCGCCTATCAGTCTATCCGCATATTCCTTGCATTTTCCTCCCAGCAGATTGATCAAATCTCCTCCGTCATCTACAATCAAATCCGGATGACAAGCCAAAGTCTGAATCAAAAGCTCCTCATATTCCTTGGCCGATACACCGTATTTTCCAAAGGTCTCTATGCCCATATCGGCAACCGCTGCCGCAACATCATCCTGCGTAGACAACGGATTGCAGCCCGTAAGATATACATCGGCTCCGCCCTTTTTCAGTACAAGACCCAGATTTGCGGTCTTTGCCTCAAGATGCACCGATACTGCTATCTTCAGTCCTTTAAATGGCTGCTCCCTTTCAAAATTCTTCTCTATCTGACCAAGTGCCGGCATAAATGAGCGAACCCATTCTATTTTCTTTTTGCCATAAGGCATCAAATTTTTATCCTTTATATTAGACATATTTTATCCTTCCCTTCTATATATAAGGCATTTAGCCTCCTGCATCGGATGCTTCGTCCTTTGCACCATCCTTATAGATATTTATCGGCTATCGCATTTACTTCATAGCAGACTCTGTCATAATCGATGGTAAGAAGCTCCCTGTTTTTCATAACAAGCTCTCCGTCTACCATAACATCGGTTACCTCTGATCCGTTTGCCGAATAGCAAAGAGATGAAACAATATTATTGTTAGGAAATAAAGACGGCGATTTCAGATCAACAAATATAATATCCGCTTTTGCACCCT
>CAVBHN010000003.1:66612-68435 GCA_963595425.1 Faecalibacterium sp. CAG:74
AGCTTTGCGTTGCTTACCGGATTTGTTACTACACTGGCCCTGCTTCTTTTAAGTATTTCTATATCATCATCCCTCATCTGGACACAATGAGCAAGAAGAGTCTCTTCATCCAAAAAGCCGATGTCATAAAGCCATTTTACCGGTGTCTTTTTATATTTTTCGAGAATTGACTCAACCTCTGCTATCCCCTCCGACAGATGCGTCTGCTTCAATACTCCAAACTTCTTTGACTCATATGCTACCTGTCTGTACAGCTTTTCCGAGCAGCTGTACGGTGCATGCGGCGAAAGAATTATATTTATTCTGTCACTGCCATATTCCTCTTTTTCGGCAAGTGCCTCCTGAAATCTTGCAAGCCCGTCTGTATACAGATCCTCTCCTACAAGGCCTCTTCCTATAAACGCTCTTATCCCTGCTGTCCTTGCTGCCTTGCCCGACATGCATTTATACATATGCATATCAACATATGATGTCGTTCCGCTTCTGAACATTTCCGCAAAGCCCAAAAGGTTTGTCCAATATGCAGCCTCTGACGGAAGCCTGTCCTCTACGGGTGATACCCTGTTAAAAAGCCACTCAGAAAAATTAACATCATCCGCATAATTCCTAAGAATAGTCATATAAACATGAGTATGCGCATTTATAAGTCCCGGCATAACCAGCTTATCCCTTGCGTCCAGCTCTGTATATGCATCAAAATCCTCAGGCTTTTTGCCAATACTCTTAATTATTCCATCCTTTATGTACAGATCCTTTGCTTCTGTTTTATATCCGCCTTCTTCTCTTAATAAAAGCTTTCCGTTTGTTATCCTGTAATTCATACCTTCCTCTTTCAAAACAGACCGTCTATTTTTTTGCAGACATTTGATGTTGTCGTAATAACATCGGATGCCATAATCGTTCCTATTTCACACGCTTCTTTAAGGCTTCTCTTGCTTCCAAGCGCCGCCGCTATGCCGGCAGCAAAGGCATCTCCTGCTCCTGTGCTGTCAACCAGCGTTGTTTTTTTCGCTTCGCAATAGCCCTCCTGTCCATCCTCGCTTGTATATATGCTTCCTTTTTCTCCAAGTGTCACTATAAGGCTCTTTATCCCGACCTCATGACGTTTTTTTGAAAGTCTCGCTATAAGCCCATCAACAGAAGCATCGTCAAAGCTCTCGTTAAACATCATTCCTATCTCCTGTATATTGCAGATAAAACATTCTGATTTTTTTATATATTTTTTTCTATCCAACGCATCTCCCATCAGTGATACAAAGGAGTATACCTTCTTTTTATAAAGCTTGGCATATTCAAATACTTTTTCGGTAACCTTCTCATCTATATCCACCTCGAGCAAAATTCCATCGGTATTTTCAAATATTTCCTTATGCTTTTCCTCTATAAAATCAGCAAGCGGCAATATATTCGGCCTTACCGATATATTGGAAACCACGTCACCCTTCTCATCAAAGATAGCCATCCAGGTTCCCATCCCTGATTCTTCTTCCTTTACAAACCTTGTATCAACGCCCGCTTCCTTTAAATGTCTGATAACCTGCACTGCGGTTCCGCTTTTATCAACAAGAGAAACAAATCTTGAGCTCACGCCAATCCTTGCAAGATCCTCTGCTGCATTTCTTGCAACGCCACCGTGCACTTCCTTTATATATCCGGCATTCCTGCCGTTCTCTATATATTTGTTAATAGAATAGCCCTTTATGTCAACAAAAACAGCACCTATGACCGTAATGTTCATTTTGATCCCCTTTCCTTCGTGGTTCTCATATCTGTATTACAATAGCATAGATGCCATCTTTTTCAAATCCTTTTCTTTATTATAC
>CAVBHN010000003.1:68680-73698 GCA_963595425.1 Faecalibacterium sp. CAG:74
AAAAGGAAGGAACAAATTATGGCAGCACAAATAATGTCTGTCGCTATATTCTTGATAATGTTCATTCTTATCATTTTAGACAAAATAGAGCGGCACATAATAACACTTGGCTGTGCATTGGTTACTATAATCCTCGTTTTCGGTTTTGGAATGCACAGCTTGAATGCAGTAATTGAAACTCTCAATGTAAATAATATATTTACAACAGGCTTTTGGTATTCAGCCGGCGAAGCAGCAGAAAGCTCAAGCGGCGTCAACTGGGCCACTATAATTTTCATATTCGGAATGATGGTTATGGTTGAAGGCATGGCAAAGGCCGGATTTTTCCGCTGGCTCTGCATGACGATTGCTAAGGCTGTCAAATACAAAATAGTCCCTATATTTGTTACATTTATGATCATGTCAACAATACTTGCCATGTTCATAGACAGTATTACCGTTATACTTTTTCTCGCAGCCGTATCGGTTGAGCTTGCCAAGCTGCTGAAATTCAATCCTGTACCTATGATCCTTGCTGAAGTATTCTGCGCAAACTTAGGAGGCTCTGCCACTATGTGCGGTGATCCGCCGAACATCATCATCGGAACCTCCTTAGGCTATTCCTTCAGCGATTTTATATCCAATACCGGCTTAATTGCCCTGATTTCGCTTGTGGCTGTACTTGTATATTACTATTTTGTATTCAGAAAAAGGCTGACCTCTGTTGATGCAAATGTAGACCCTTCTACATTTCCAAAGCCTTCAGATGCTATTACAAATAAACGTGACTTTGCCATCAGCACAATTATTTTCTTATTTGCGATCGTACTTCTGGTAACTCATGCCCAAACCGGTCTTACCGTTGCCTTTATCGGAATTTTAATTGCACTTATCACTCTTATCGCATCCGGCAGAGAATGCATCAAGCTGCTTAAAGGAGTCGACTATAAAACCTTGCTGTTCTTCATAGGACTTTTCATCGTTGTCGGCAGTCTTGAACAAACCGGAATACTTTCCATTATTGCTGATTTTATAGCGACAGTGAGTGGCGGAAATGTTATAATTATGGCAATGATAATCATGTGGGTGTCGGCATTTGCAAGTGCATTTATCGACAATATTCCATTTGCCGCTACAATGATTCCCGTTATCAAAAGCCTTTCAGCCACCTCAGGCTGTAATCTTTCAATTCTTGCATGGTCGCTTGCAATGGGAACCGATGTCGGCGGAAGTGCAACACCTATCGGAGCTTCAGCCAATGTAGTAGGTACCTCTGTTGCTGCTAAAAACGGACACCCGGTAAGCTGGGGAAGCTATTGCAAGAGTGCTGTTCCGGCAACGATCATTGTACTTGTTATCTCTTCAATAGTAATCATTGTTCGTTATTTCTAAGGGGGAAGTATGGAAGGAAAACAATTAATAATTACAGTAAGCCGTGAATTCGGCAGCGGCGGACACGTTATCGCAGAAGCACTTGCAAATATCTTTAACATACCGATGTATGATCATGATATTCTAAAGGAAATAGCCTCAAAGGATGTCCTTATAGATGCGGCTCTTCTGGAAAAATATGACGAGATCCCAAGAAACCGGCTTCTTTACAGAAAGGTCAACGGCTTCAGCAACTCGCCCTCAGAAAATATCGCCAACATGCAGTTTGATTTTCTTAAAAAGCAGGCCGCTTCGGGTCAGTCCTTCATTGCTGTAGGAAGATGCTCCGAATATGTCCTTCGCGAATATGAAGGCATTGTAAAGCTATTTATACTTGCAGACGTTGAAGTGAAGATACAGCGAATCATGAAGCTCCACAACATGGGTCATGATGCAGCCGCAGACTGGATCAAAAAAATAGACAAGCAGAGAAAAACTTATCATAATTTCTATTGTCCCAATAAATGGGGCGATTCCAGATATTATGATATCTGCATAAACAGCTCCAGACTCGGAATTGAAGAAACCGCAAATTTTTTAGCTGACTATATTAAGTTAAGAACAAAATAAACCATGAATAAAAAATCTATTATAAGCAGACTGATCACTCCGTTTCTTATCCTGCTGCTTCTTTTATCCGGCTGCAGCAAGATACAGGACACGGCATACTCATCTGCTTCACAATCAAACAAGATACAGGATACTGCAGACTCCTTTGCTTCACAAACAAACTCAATATCCTCTGTCGCTTCGATTTCGGATATACCTGCATACAGTGGGAATGACTTCATAATAATAAACGATAATGTCCCGGATTTTTCTGATGATGAGCTTACCACCGAAGCCTTTGAGAGCTATAGTGAGCTCGATTCTCTCGGACGTTGTCAAACGGCATATGCAAATATATGCCTTGATATAATGCCTACCGAAAAGCGTGGTTCTATCGGTATGATCAAGCCTTCGGGCTGGCATACGGTTAAATATAACGATATCGTAGACGGAAACTATCTGTACAATCGCTGCCATCTGATCGGCTATCAGCTGTCAGGAGAAAATGCAAACGAGAAAAACCTGATAACAGGCACCAGGTGGTTTAATGTCCAGGGAATGCTCCCTTTTGAAGATGCAGTTGCCAACTGCGTAAAAGAAAATAATATCCATGTGCTTTACAGAGTAACACCTGTCTTTGATGGTGACAACCTTGTTGCAAAGGGTGTCCATATGGAAGCCAAATCTGTGGAGGATAACGGTTCTCTTATCTGTTTCAATATCTTTGTATACAACATACAGCCGGGAATCGAGATTGATTACGCTACAGGCGAAAGCTCTCTTAAAAGCGATTATGAAGCTGAAATCAAAAGCGCCGAGGCTTCGCTTTGCAGCAGTGATGAGATAAGCAGTATTGTAGGCTCAGGTCAGGTATCAAACATCTCTGAGGATACAGACGAATCGTCCTTTGATGAGGCTTCACAATATATCCTTAATACCAACAGTCATAAATTTCATCTTCCTACCTGCTCATCAGTAGGCAAGATATCGGATAAAAACAAAAAAACCTATTACGGCTCCAGAGACGAGCTGATAGATGAAGGCTACGAACCCTGCGGTGCTTGCAATCCGTAGGGAAAACAAAAGGGTCCATCGCATTATGCATTTAATGCGACAGACCCTTATTTAATTTAATCGTTTCTTGTAAATACCCAGAACTGCTTGCAATTTGAAAATGCATCGGACTGATCATATGCTCCCGCAAAGGATTTCTCCCTACTTGAAGGATCATTGATACATATCTTTCCGTCCTTTGTAATTCCGGTATATACGATATAATGGCCTCTTCCCGACGGATTGAAGTATCCGTTTGTCATACTTCCTATAACAATATATCCGTTTTGAAGCGCTTCTACTATCTTTGATGAATCTCCGCCTCTAAGCGGTCCTACATACTGTCCTAAAAGCTTTATACCGTAATGATCCGACAGCTTAGCAAATGCGCCCCAGTTTGTAACTGTATTGGCTCCGTTTGCCATTGCATATGGTGCTGCTTCTCTTGGCGATATCGTCGTATCTGTAAGATATGATGCAACCATTGAGAATGAGGTTATTCCGCAGCCATCAGTTGCAACGCTTCCCTCATTAAATGCTACATCAGTAAAATCTCCCTGGCAATAATAAGGTACATTGTTAATTGTCTCCTTGCCGACAGGATCAATAACAAAATTTACATCGGATTCATTTAGCTTTTTATCCTTTACAACGGTTCCGTCTGCCGATATGGCAGTGAAGGTTCCGTCTCCGTTTGCGACAGCATAAAGATAGACTATAGCTTTTTTCTCTTCTTTATTTTCTTCCATCTTTTCTTTGTTTATTTTATTGTTATTTACCTTGTCTGTATCGACCTTTTCATTGTAAGAAACAATATAGCCCTTCTTGGCAGCTGACAGATCGGCTGTGATTCCGACTCCGTCTAATACCTTAGAAAGATCGTCCTCATTTCCGTTAAGAATTCCGTAAAAGCTTAGTGTATTTTCTATCCACTGTTCACTTGTCAGTTTGTTGTTTTCCTTTAAAAGCGAATCCGCATATGCTTTTATTTCTTCATCTGACGGCTTCTTGAAGTTATAAACCGTTGACTTTTCATAAGCTGCCGCTTCATTGTCCTCAAGCTTTACCGACGCCTTAGCATATGTATAGCTTTCTTCTTTCTTGCGTTCAACACTTCTTTTCGATACAGTTGTATTTCTTGCATCTCTCTTCTTTACAAAGCCTCTGACATCTCCCGATTCTATATAATACCAGCCATCCTCTTCCTTAATAACATAAAGGATATTGCCGGTATCTGCGATTCCTACTGTTTTTGAGGTATCATCCATTTCTTCATAGATATTTGTTTTGTCAGCCTTTACCAACAGATATGTTTTGTCTATCTTGGTAAAATCCTTGCGCACATCATCTGTGCTGTAGGTTGCGTTTTCAAAAACCTGCCCATCAAAAAATGTACTGTAGCAGGCATTTGCGGTTGTTACCGCATTGGCTGTAACACTGCCTACAAGCTCCTTTACGGATGAAAAATCATTTTTCACCATATCTGCATCGGTAAGATCATTGCAATAAATTGCCAAAAATGATGCTGTTGCTTTTTTCACATCCGATGACGTTTTAAAATCATCGAGCTTTGTATAAATATCTGTATATCCGTTATTCTTAAGATTCGAAATTGAATTGCTTTTATCCTCGGTTTTGTCCCAGGCTGCCTCTATCTGCTTTGTCAATACAGCCACATCCGTCGAATCTATGTCCTTGATGCTCTGTCCGTCCTTTGTGCTTATCAGAACTCCGACAATCGCACTTGCTGCCTCCTTTGTAAAGCCGTTTGATACAAGCTTTCCGGCAAGCGTATATGCATTCGGCATATTTTCAGCTGAGATTGCCGTCTCCTTAATATCATAAACCGGAACCACCTGACTGCTGTCTCCGTACAAAGCGGACTGCTCATCAGGCTCAGACGTTGGCTCTGCTGTCGGAGTCGGTGTCTGCGTTGGTGCTTGAGTAGGTGTCTGTGTAGCCTCAGGCGTAGGTGCCTGTGTCGGCTCTGCTGTTGGAGTCGGCTC
>CAVBHN010000003.1:73725-98782 GCA_963595425.1 Faecalibacterium sp. CAG:74
GGTTGGCTCTACATATCTCTCTCCTGTTATAGGGTCTACCTTCTGGCCTGTCTGAACATCTATCAGATACTGTGTTTGTGTATCGAGTATTATCTGACCTGCATTTAGCATTTCATTTACAGAATCCGATATCTCGACTAATTCCTGCGTTCCGTCTGTTCTTCTTGCCTGTTCTCTTTGCTCACCGGCTTCCTCCTGCATAGTAACTGCCTGCTCCTGATCGTCTGCGGCTACAGCCAGAGGTGCCGATACGGTCATAAGTGCCGCAAGTACGCTTGCAGCTGCCTTAATCCCAATTTTCTTTGTTTGTTTTAAGCTGCTGAATTTCAAAATATTGTGCCTTCCTTAATATGTTTTTTAGCAGTCTCTCATTCTACTTTTAATGTCCAGCATTTTCATTCTAACATATATCCTTCATAAATCAATGCAATATGAATATATAAAATTTTTTTTACAAAAGCTTAAAGCTCCTTCCCTTGTGCTCTATAATACCTTCATCTTCCATGCGTCCGAGCTCACGCATCATCGCACTTCTGTCTGCACCTATATAATCAGCACAGTCCGTCAAGCCCATTGCCAATGTAAACGGATTCCTTTTTTTTCTTTCTATATAATATCTGATAAAGGCTGTCAGCTTTTTTCTTAATGAATGCTGTTCAAGTATGTCTATATGCAAAAGCAGTCTTGTATGCATTTCAAGATTCATTTGAGTTATCAGTTCTCTCACAAATCCTGCATCGGCATTTTCTGCCTTTTTAAGAAACCATACCCTGCATTTTCTTTGTGCATGCATATAATAGCCTTTGTTTTCGGCTGTTTTTATAGCCCTCTGCCAGAAAAAATCACCCTCCGTATAAAAATCCAAAACTCTTCTTATTCCATTTTCATCTATGCTCTCTACGAGCACCGTTCCCTCGACAATTACGCCAAATTCCTCATTGTCATTATTCTTTGAATCTGTTATTATCTTTTTCGGCGAAAATGTCACTTCTCTGTATGTGAAATTTTCCTTTATTTTTTTGACTGAAATTTCCATATTTTAAGCCTGATTTTGATAAAATATTACTAATTTTTCATTTTAGGCACACAAGATAATGTGCATCAAAGCATTACACTTACAACATTTTGTATAATATCAGTTTTTTGTTGCCTATGCAACTGATTTTACCGAAGATAAAAGTCTATAATAATGCTTGCACGCTCATATGGTACCTGCGGCGTTATAAACAGCTTTAAATATAAACAACTTTTAATTGGTTTTGGGGGACTGCACTATGAAGATAATAAAACGTAATGGTTCAGAAATGGACTTTGATGTCACTAAGATTGCCAATGCCATAACCAAGGCAAGCAATGCATGTGAAAGTGCTCATCTTTCGGATGAGCAGATAAATGATATCGCCGAATACGTTGAATATAAATGCACTAAAATGAACCGCGCCGTATCTGTAGAGGAAATCCAGGATATGGTTGAAAATCAGATTATGGCTACCGGTGCTTTCGAAATCGCAAGAAGATATGTCCGTTATCGTTTTCAGAGAACTCTTGTGCGTAAATCCAACAGCACGGACAACCGCATTCTTTCTCTTATCGAATGCAATAACGAAGAGGTAAAGCAGGAAAATTCCAACAAAAATCCTACTGTCAACAGTGTTCAGCGTGATTACATGGCAGGCGAGGTAAGCCGTGATCTTACAACAAGACTTCTCCTTCCTGCAGATATCGTTGAGGCAGACAAGGACGGCATCATTCATTTCCATGATTCGGATTATTTTGCTCAGCATATGCATAACTGTGATCTTGTAAATCTGGATGATATGCTCCAAAACGGAACCGTAATCAGCGAAACACTTATCGAAAAGCCTCACAGCTTTTCTACAGCCTGCAATATTGCAACACAGATAATAGCTCAGGTTGCCAGCAGCCAGTATGGCGGACAGAGTATCTCGCTTACTCATCTCGCACCCTTTGTACAGGTTTCAAGGGAAAAGATCTACAAGGAGGTTCTCGGCGAGCTAAAGGAAATGGATGTTCAGCCATCGGATGAGATAATAAACAGCATCGTCGAAAAACGTCTGCGACGCGAAATCGAAAAGGGTGTTCAGACACTTCAGTACCAGGTAGTAACACTTATGACAACCAACGGACAGGCTCCCTTTATCACTTTCTTCATGTATTTAAACGAAGCAAGAAATGAACGTGAAAAAAAGGATCTTGCCGTAATTATAGAAGAGGTGCTTCATCAGCGCTATCAGGGTGTCAAAAACGAATCCGGCGTATTTGTAACACCTGCATTTCCTAAGCTCATATATGTGCTTGAGGAGGACAATATAACTCCCGATGCCCCATATTGGTATCTTACCGAAATGGCAGCAAAATGCACCGCCAAGCGTATGGTTCCGGATTATATTTCCGAAAAAATAATGCTTCAGCTGAAGATCGACAAAAACGGCGAGGGACACTGCTATACCTGCATGGGCTGCAGAAGCTTCCTTACTCCTTATGTAGACGAAAACGGAAAGCCAAAATATTACGGACGCTTTAACCAGGGCGTTGTTACCATAAACCTTGTAGATGCAGCCTGCACAGCATGCCTTACAGAAAAAAACAAAGAAAAATTCTGGAATGTTCTTGATGAACGTCTTGAGCTTTGCCACCGTGCCTTAAGATGCCGTCATGAAAGACTTAAGGGCACATTGTCAGATGCCGCTCCTATTCTTTGGCAATATGGTGCGCTTGCAAGGCTTAAAAAGGGCGAAACAATTGATAAGCTGCTCTACGGCGGCTATTCTACATTGTCACTCGGATATGCCGGTCTTTGGGAATGCGTATATGAGGTCACCGGCAAAAAGCTAACCGAGCCGGAAGGTGAGGCCTTTGGTCTTGAGGTAATGCAAAAGCTCAATGACGCCTGTACAAAATGGAAGGAAGCCGAGCATATCGACTACTCGCTTTACGGCACACCGCTTGAATCCACTACCTACAAATTCGCAAAGAACCTTCAGAAGCGTTTCGGAATAATAAAGGGAGTTACAGACAAAAATTACATCACAAACTCCTATCATGTTCATGTTACGGAGCAGCTCGATGCCTTCAAAAAGCTTGCGCTTGAAAGCAAATTCCAGAAGCTTTCTCCGGGCGGTGCCATAAGCTATGTCGAGGTTCCTGACATGCAAAATAATATCGATGCAGTTCTTAAGGTAATGCAGTTTATATACAACAACATCATGTATGCCGAGCTCAATACAAAGAGTGATTACTGTCAGGTATGCGGCTATGACGGCGAGATACAGATCATCGAGGATGAAAGCGGAAAGCTTATTTGGGAATGTCCAAACTGCCATAACCGCGATCAGAACAAGATGAATGTCGCAAGAAGAACCTGCGGATATATCGGCACACAATTCTGGAACCAAGGCAGAACTCAGGAAATAAAAGAGAGGGTTCTTCATCTTTAAGGAGAATATTATGTATTACGGTGCGATCAAAAACTGTGATATAGCAAACGGAGTCGGCATCCGGATAAGTCTTTTCGTATCCGGATGCCGTAATCATTGTCCCGGCTGCTTTCAGAGCGAAACCTGGGATTTTTCATACGGAACGGCATATACAAAAGAAACAACAGACTATATCCTGAAGCTTTTAGCTCCCGACTATGTTGATGGCTTAAGCATACTGGGCGGTGACCCATTTGAGCCAGAAAACCAGGAGGAGGTTTTTTTGCTTATGAAAAAATGCAAGGAATCCTATCCCTCTAAGACAATCTGGGTATATACCGGCTATATATATGAAAATCTTATAAAAGGGCAAAGTCACCCTTGTTATAAATACACAAATGATATATTATCTCTTACAGATGTCCTTATCGACGGGCCATTCATTCAAGAGAAAAAAGACATATCTCTTCAGTTCAGGGGGAGTTCGAACCAAAGACTTATAGACATGAATGAAACTCGAAGACAAAATAAAGTAGTTTTATTCAAGGAACGACAGCGTGGATCATTTTACTGATCCGGGAGGGATAATATGAGCAAAGTAATAGGAATAGATCTCGGAACCACTAACAGCTGTGTAGCTGTAATGGAGGGCGGCAATCCTGTAGTTATCGCAAATGCTGAGGGAATGCGTACCACTCCTTCTATCGTTGCTTTTTCAAAGGATGGCGAACGCCTTGTCGGAGATATTGCCAAAAGACAGGCTGCTACAAATGTAGACAGAACCATTTCATCTATCAAGCGTCAAATGGGCACAGGATATCGTGTCAAAATCGATTCAAAATCTTATACTCCGCAGGAGATATCTGCAATGATACTTGCAAAGCTTAAAAAGGATGCGGAAGGCTATCTCGGACAAACTGTAGATAAGGCAGTTATAACTGTTCCTGCTTACTTCAACGATGCACAGCGTCAGGCCACTAAGGATGCAGGAAAAATTGCCGGACTCAATGTCCTTAGAATCATAAACGAACCGACATCCGCTGCTCTTGCATATGGTCTTGACCACGGACAGGCCCAAAAAATCATGGTCTATGATCTTGGCGGCGGAACATTCGATGTATCCCTTATCGAAATCGGCGACAATCTGATAGAGGTGCTTGCCACTGCCGGCGACAATCATCTGGGCGGTGACGATTTTGATGAACGTCTTGTAAATTATATAGTTGATGATTATAAACGCACTAAGCGTATCAATCTTTCAAAGGATCCTGTTGCCATGCAGCGAATAAGAGAAGCCGCAGAGGATGCAAAGAAAACTCTTTCATCACAGACAACAGCGCCTATAAATCTTCCGTTTATAGCTACCGTAAAGGGTGAACCTATACATCTTGAAATGGAGATTACACGTACAAAATTCAATGAGCTTGTTGGAGACCTCATAGCAAGAACAGAAGAGCCTGTAAGAAAGGTATTAAGTGATGCAAATGTAAGTACCTCCGAGCTTGGAATGGTCCTGCTTGTAGGCGGCTCAACACGTATTCCTGCCGTACAGGATAAGGTTCGTATGCTCACGGGAAAGGAACCCTCCAGAAATCTGAATCCCGACGAATGCGTTGCCTTGGGTGCAGCGGTACAGGGCGGAAAGCTGAGCGGTGAAAATCTTCCGGGAACAGCCTCGAGCATAATTCTTATGGACGTTACTCCTCTGACACTTTCAATAGAAACCGTTGGCGGTGTTGCCACAAAGCTCATAGGCAGAAATTCTACAATTCCTGCCAGATACAGTCAGGTTTTTTCTACCGCAATGAACAACCAAACCTCTGTTGAAATCAAGGTTCTTCAGGGTGAGCGTCCTTTTGCAAGAGACAATACACTTCTCGGTAAATTCAAGCTGAACGGTATACGCCGTGCTCCTGCAGGTGTTCCTCAGATAGAGGTTACATTCGATATAGACGCAAACGGAATCGTAAAGGTTACCGCCAAGGATCTCGGCACAGGCAGACAAAACGATATCACTATCACGACAACTTCAAACATGTCAGACGCTGATATTGAACGTGCAATAAACGAAGCCAAGGAATATGAAAGCACCGATGGTATCCGAAGGGAGCGTCTTGATGTTCTCAGTGAAGCAGCAAATACCGCCGCAAAGGCCTCTGTATACATTCGCGAGAATAAGAAAACAATGGACAAGGCTGCACGCAAAAATCTATCTTATGATCTTTCAGCACTTGAAAAAATGATCAGAAACAAAAAGATCGATAAAATGACAGATTCCGATACTGTCAATATAAAAGAACAGACAAAACTGGTTAAAAGTCAGCTTCCAGAGGATAACAGTTCCGTATCATAATATGAAAAACGAAATTATTATTAACGAAACATCAAATATCAGTATTCTCGAATACATGAATAATATAGGCTGCAATGTAGCATCATATTGCGCAGGCTTGGCCAAATGCGGTAAGTGCCGTGTTAAAATATCCTATCCAAGCGATATACCGATACTGCCTACAGAATATGCTTTTTTTACAGAAGCGGAATTAAATGAAGGCTGGCGTCTTTCCTGCCTTCATGCTGTATCACAAGGTATGCGTATATCAGATTACTTAAAAGCACTTGATGAGGATATTGCAGCAGAAAATGATATTGAAATATCCGATTGCGAACCGGGCTTCATTCCGAATAAGCCTGTTGTAGCCTTAGACCTTGGTACAACCACTATGGCCGCAGCTCTTGTTGATCCCGATACAAAAAAGGTTCTTCGGCTTGCTTCCTGCATAAATCATCAAAAACGTTTCGGTGCCGATATAATATCCCGTATCAGTGCAGCATCTGCCAATGACAGTTATATGCTCATGCGCCTTGCCAGAAAGGATATAATGGATCTCACCCAGATACTTATGGCTGCAGCACCCAATACTCAATATATCGTTTCCGGCAATACTACTATGCAGCACATCCTTCTTGGCTATCCATGCAAAAATCTTGGCGTATATCCATATACTCCCGTAGATATCTCTCTTCATACTCAGGAAAACTTTACTATGCTTCCGGGTATCGGAGTCTATGTCGGTGCGGATATCGTAAGCGGAATCATAGCCTGTGATATGGATATAAGCGATGAGCTGTGTCTTTTCATAGATATAGGCACAAACGGTGAAATGGCTATCGGAAACAAGCACAAAATCCTTACTGCCAGCACCGCTGCAGGTCCGGCCTTTGAGGGCGGAAACATCAGCTGCGGAATGGCTGCCGTTAAAGGAGCGATATGCTCCCTCAGCATACATGGCAGAACTGCCCTTTATAATACAATAGGCAATAAGCCCTCTAAGGGACTTTGCGGAAGCGGCGTTCTTGAAACAGTCTATGAGCTTTTAAATGCCGGCATTATAGACAATACCGGTCTTCTAAGGGATGAATACTTTGAAAAGGGCTTTCCGATTGCTCCAAATATATATTTTAATCAAAATGATATCCGTGAGGTTCAGCTTGCAAAGGCCGCAATAAAAGCAGGCATAGAAATACTTTTGAAAAAGTTCCATGCCGAATATTCGGATATCGACAGATTATATATTGCTGGCGGCTTTGGCAAACATGTAAATATAGCAAAAGCATGCGGCATCGGACTTATCCCCTCGGTACTTGCAGATAAGGCTGCTGCGGTGGGAAATACATCCCTTAAGGGAGCGGTCAAATTTGCCCTTGATCCGAATTCGCTTAGTGAACGATTTGTAAATACAGCAAAAAACTCCAAGGAAATCCTTTTATCCGATATAAAAGAATTCTCGGAGTCCTATATAAATTCAATCAATTTTTGATACATGATAGCGCATCATTTCATTTATAAAATGATGCACAAATTCAACAGCAGACGGATAGTATAGATGCGGGAAACCCCAGAAATGCTCGGTTCCCTCATGTATACAGCCTCTGCTTTCTTTTTTTGATGCCTTAACCGCAATGCATGAATCTCCGTTGTCTGTACTGTCATAATAATGGAATTCATGTGCTTTTATAATCTGATTTTCATTTAGGAAAATCGGTTTTTTTTCTGATATTTCGGCATAACCGAACCGCACAAGTCTGTTTTGTTTGAATGCATCGGCATCTATCGCTCCGACCATGCTTCTTTTGTCTATTGTCCTGTGCAGATACATAAATCCGCCGCATTCCGCAAGAGATGGAAGCTTTTTATTTACTGCCTCTCTTATGCTGTGTCTCATAGATATATTTGCCTCAAGCTTATCCAAAAACAACTCGGGATATCCGCCTCCTAAGATAAATCCGTCCGTATCATGCGGAAGCGCCTTATCATTAAGCGGTGAAAAATATTTTATCCTGACTCCTGCCCTTTCAAACATTCTAATATTCGCATCATAATAAAAGCAAAATGCTTCATCTCTTGCTATTGCAAGTGTCAGCTCCTTATTTTCTTCTCTATACAGCTCATCGTATTTGCTTTCATCCTCCAAGACGATCTCATCCGCCTGACCTGCTATTTCAACAAGTGCATCAAGCTCTATGCTTTCTGCTGCCTGCTCCTTGGAAAGCTTAAGCTGCTCCTTGATATTTTTTATTTCACCGGGAAGCTTAAGTCCAAGATGCCTGCTGTCAAAGCTTAATTCCTGTCTTTTGGGAAAATAGCCAAGGACTCTGGTTCCTGTCTTTTCTTCTATAACAGGCTTAAGCCTTTTATAAAAGCTCTCGCTTATCCTGTTTAAAATAACTCCCTTTATCAGCTTCTCCTTATCATATGACAAAAAGCCATATATAAGTGCCGCTATGGATATTCCGACACTTCCTGCGTCAACCACTAAAATAACCGGTGTTCTCGTTACCTTCGCAATATGATAAGCAGAGGCCTCCTGCGTTATGCCTCCGAGTCCGTCATACAGGCCCATAACGCCCTCTATAAGTGCCATTTCACTGTTTTTTGCTGCATCGCAAAACAGTGCCTTCATATTTTTTTCACCGGCAAGATACAAATCTATATTTTCAGCCGGAACATTCTGAACCCTTTTCAAAAACATAGGGTCAATATAATCGGGACCGCATTTAAATGCCTTTATTTTTATATTCTTATCAATAAATGCTCCGAGAAGAGCACAGGATATAAGCGTTTTCCCGCTTCCGCTTGACGGTGCCGCAATCATTATTCTTGGTATTTTCATTCTATTTTCCCTTAAATGAACAGATCCATATCGGATTTTCGCCATGCATCATATTGTAGCCTCCGATATGCCTGCTTCTTGCAATCTGCATAGATACTATGTCGAAATTCTCTACCTCAAATTCATTTTCTATTTCTGTCAATACTCTTAGGGTTTCAAGGCTCACAGCATTTATCACTATATGAATTTTCGGATTTTTTAAAAGGAGCTCTCTTATTATCTCCTTGAGTCTTCCCTTGCTGCCTCCGATGAATGCATGTGTCGGCATCGGAAGAGCGCTGATTGCACCCGGTGCCATTCCCTTTATAATCGTAATATTTCCGAGTGAATATCTTTCTTTATTTTGGCTTATAAGAGCCAATGCCTCCTCATTGCATTCTATTGCATATACCTCTGTATCGGGATCGAGCCTTGCTATCTCTGCCGCAATAGAGCCTGTACCGCTTCCGATATCATAGACGATCGAATTTTTCGTAAGTCCGAGCTTCGAAATGCTTACCTCTCTTACCTCCTCCTTTGTCATAGGAGCCTTTCCCCTTATAAGCTCATCATCACTTAAGCCGTGTGTAAGTATGCACGTGTCAGGATTTTCATTTATTATAAATGCCGCATATAAGCCTTCACCTTTAAGAGCCTTAAGCTCTCTCGGATAAACAGACAGATATTTTTCATCTTCATATGACATATTGCAGCCGATAAGAATCCTGCAGTCATCAAGCCTGCTTTTTTCCATAAGCTCTCCAAGCTCTGTCACATCGTTTATTCCGGAAAAAATCGTAAATACCTTTTTGCTTGTTTTTATAAGTGATGTTAATTTGTGCCCCCAGGTGCTTATATCTCCCTTTCCGTGTATGCTGAAAATAACTGCATCCTCCCAGGGAATTGCAAAATGTGCCGCAAGACTTACTATTGATGAAATTCCCGGATATATTTTTATCTCTGCATTTAATTCTTTGTTTTCTATTTCCCCAGTCAAGGCATCATAGAGCTTCTTAGAGCCGCTGTAAAATCCCGTGTCGCCCGAAAAAAGCACTGCTGTATCCATTTGCCTTTCCTTTATTACAGGAATAATATCCTTGGCAAGATAATATGGATAGACCTCCTTATTTGATATATCAGCAACAAGCCTTTTTGCGCCAAAAACAATTTCCGACGAATCAAGTGCCCCTGCTGCCTCGATCGTCAATCCGTTTCTGTCTCCCATGCCTCTTCCTATCAGGCTTATCCTTATGGCTTCCTTCTTTATATAGCCCGAAAGAGAAAGCGTCTTGCAAATTTCCATAAAGCTCATCCCCTTGGAATTGTCCGGCTGACCGATAACAAAAAGCTGTATTCCAAGCTCCCTTGCAGCTGCTTCCTTTTCATAAAAGCCGCCACGCTTTCCGCTTGCCTTTGTAACCATGACCCTTATATCGAATTCCCTGATAAGTGCCATGTTCATTTCCTTTGAAAACGGTCCCTGCATTGCTATGATATTTGAATGGGCTATATTCAGATTTTCGCAGATTTCCAGACTTTTTCCTGCGGGAAGCACTCTTACATACAATCTGTCCCTTAATTCATCCGTACAAAAAAAGGACAGCTCCTTGCTTCCTGTTGTAATAAGTATATTTCCTGTGGTTTTTCTTAATGCATTTGCACACCCGGCAGTATCCCTGAAATAACTGCTCTTATCCACAAACTCTGATAAGCCTTCATCATCAAAGCTTTTATTTCTGTCAAGACGCAGATACATAGTGCCTGTATTCCTTGCCGCAGTCTTTATATTAGCAGTTGCTTCACTGGCAAACGGATGTGTCGCATCTACCACAGCCTTTATCTTATTTTCGGCGATAAAATGCTCTATCTGCTTCTCATCCATACGTCCGCATTGCACATGCATATATTTGCTTTTGGTAAGAACCTCTTTTCCGTAATCCGTAGCAACACTCAGAATATGTTCTGTTTTTCTTTTACATAACCATTCCGAGAGCCTTCTTCCTTCGGTTGTTCCTCCAAATACGAGTATTTCTGCCATTTACCTATTTACCTCAGCCCTGTATCCCCTTTTTGTTACCATCCTGCCGCCAAGCTCCTGCGTCGTTTCATTTCCGATAAATACCGTTGTAAACATATTTACGACAGTGTCCCTTAGCTCCCTAAGCGTGCAAATTCTGACCTTTGTGTCACTTCTTCCAATATTTTCCACTATACCGCAGCATCTGTCCTCTTCTATATATTTAAGCAATATATCACATGCTCTTCTAAGATGCTCCGGCCTGTGTCTGCTTGACGGATTATAAAGCACGATTGCAAAATCCCCCATTGCGGCATTTGACAGCCTCTTCTCAATTTTTTCCCAGGGTGTAAGAAGGTCGCTTAGACTAATTACACAAAAATCATGGTTTATCGGTGCTCCCAAAAGAGCCGCTCCGCTTAATGCGGCTGTTACTCCCGGGATTATGATAAGCTCGGTATCCTCAAACTCCTGCTGCAGCTCATACATAAGTGATGCCATTCCATATACGCCTGCGTCTCCGCTGCATATCATTGAAACCGTATTTCCCTTCACAGCCTCTTCAAAGCAAAGCCTGCATCTTTCCTCCTCGCGTCTCATGGGTGTTGACAAAAGCTTTTTCTCTTTAAATTTTTCGGGAAGCAATTCAAGATATACCGTATATCCTATTATTACGTCGGATTTCTCTAGTGCCTTTACAGCCTCAAGAGTCATCTGCTGTTCATTTCCGGGTCCCATGCCCACTACATATATTCTGCTCAATGTATTTCCTCTTTCTATGCCTTAACACAGCCTTATAATAGCTGCAGTCATTCCGTACCTTGCCGTTTTTCGTAATATAAATTCATATTTGCCGTCTGCATAGGCTGCCGCGGCTCTCTCGCAGACATTATCTGTTCCCGTGATCTGCTTCACGTAAGCACTTCTCGAAAATTCACCCGAAATACCGTTAAGCTCTTCGGCCGAAAATACAGCAAACTCCACTCCCTTGTCTAAAGCAAGCCTGTTCAGACATTTTTCATCTTTTTTGATATCAATGGATGCTATCGCCCTTATGCGTTTTTCATCTATATTACTTTGCTTCATCAGCTCCTCAACAAAGCACTTTAGCCTGTCAGATTCTGTATTTTTTTTGCATCCGATGCCTATAACTATATCTCTCGGAACAAGCCACAGCGATATATCAATATCCGGCTCTTCACAGCCTATCCATACATCCGCACTGCTCCCTTTATAGCTGTCCCTTTTTATTAGCTGCACATTTTTATCTAAAGATTGCAAAGGCTCTGGTCTGCTCCATTTATCCGAAGAGACAATCACAATGCTTTCTCCTCTTAAAGCCCTTGCCGAAACCTTTGCTATTCCATCCTTATTTTTTATATTAAGATGATTTTTTTTTGCAAATATATCTGCCGCAAATTTACCATGTATATCAGTTGATGTAGTTATAACAGCCTCTGCATTCATGCATGAAGCTATTTTTACGGCGAGCTCATTTGCACCGCCTACATGCCCTGACAGCAACGGAATCACATATCTGGCCTCATCATCCATTACTATTACAGCTCTGTCGGAAAGCTTGTTGTCTATAATAGGAGCAATCGCACGAACGGCTATGCCCGCGGCCCCTATAAATAAAAGATCGCTTCCGCTTTTAAAGCCTTCAAGAGCCCATTCTGTCAGGTCTGCGGTTATGGAATTCTCATAAAAGCTGCTTCCCTTGCAGCTTTTTATTATTTCGACATCACTTAGCTTATCTGCAAGCTCGTTCATTTTGTTATAGCCGTATTTCGTAAAACAAATAACTGCAAGGCTCATTTTTTCTGCACTTTTGCCTTTCTGAATTCTGTAGAAAAATCATCGGCATAAAGCCTGGATCTGTCATAATTCCTGTGTGCGATGGCATCTCCGACAAGTATTATCGCTGTTTTTCTTATATTATTCTTACTTGCTGTTTCCTCAAGCTCACCTACCGTACAGACAAATGCCCTTTCGTCCGGCCATGTGGCCTTATAAACGATAGCCGCCGGTGTATCCTTTGAATATCCGCCTTTAATAAGCCTTTTAGAAAGCTCTCCTATCATTCCTGTACTTAAATATATTGCCATAGATGCCTTATGTGCCGCAAAGCTTTCAATGGACTCTTCTTTCGGAACACCTGTCCTTCCTTCCATCCTCGTTATTATAAGCGACTGCGAAATCTCAGGGAGCGTATATTCTATGTTAAGAGAGGCTGCCGCTCCGAAAGCCGCACTCACACCAGGACATACTCTGTATTCTATATTAAGCTCGTCCAAAATGTCCATCTGCTCTCTTATTGCACCATATACACTGGCATCTCCCGTATGCAGTCTGACGGTTTTTTTGCCCTTTGCTTCTGCATCCTTGATTACATCTATAACCTCATCAAGTGTCATATAAGCGCTGTTGTAAATCTCGCAATTTTCCCCTGCATATTCAAGCAGCTCGGGATTTACAAGTGAGCCGGCATATATGATAACATCCGCATCACTTAAAAGCCCGGCACCTCTTATTGTTATCAGATCCTTTGCTCCTGATCCTGCACCAACGAAATCAACCATTTATCTGCTCCTTTGCTCTTGGCGAGCTCTCCGAATTTGTTGGAATATATTATACATTCCACGTCTATTTTTCCTGCTGCTCTCTTATTCAAATAAAAAAGCGTCCTCTCAAGCAATAGACCCATTGTCTTATCAAGCTTTCCTGCCTCTTTTATGATTTCAAGCGCCTCATCTGTTACAATGCAGTCAAGTATCTTGATAACATCCTCATTTTTAACCCCGGCTCTTATGGCTGATGCTGCCATTATTTCCATTCTGCAGTCAGCCTGCCTTGAATGTGTATTCATTATTCCGCCGGCAACCTTTACAAGCTTTCCTATATTTCCGGTAAGAAGAACCGACTCAAAGCCAAGCTCTGCCGCCATATCTATGGTATCTCCGATAAAATTGCTGCATTTTGTGCTTTTATCCAGATCGTAGCCATAGGTTTCCTTCATAAAATCTATGCCGTAATTTCCGGGTGAAATTGCTGCACACCTAAAGCCCTGTGTCCTTTTTTGATTGAGCTCAAGCCTTATTGTATCAAGGAGTGCTCTTGAGCTCATAGGTTCTACGATCCCGCTTGTTCCTATAATCGAAATTCCGCCGACTATTCCAAGTCTTGGATTAAAGGTATTCTTTGCGATCTCCTCTCCGCCGTCTGCCATTATGACAACACTTAAGCGTCCATGAAAATCAGCAAGCATGCAGACCTCCAAAACCTCTCTTGTGATCATCTCTCTCGGAACATGATTTATTGCGGCGTTTCCTACGGGCTGATCAAGTCCCGTTTTTGTCACTCGTCCTACGCCCTTTCCGCCGTCAATATCTATCACAGCAGGCCTATCGGAATCGTAAATTTCCTCTAAGGAAACCCTTGAATAGATCAGCATACCGTTTGTGATATCCGGATCATCTCCGCTGTATTTTTTCACTGCACAGGAAACCGATCTTTCTTCTTTCTTTATATCAATGATATCTGCCTTATAGCTTATCTTCTTCGGTGTTTCTATCTGTATTTCTTTTTTTTCGGTATCAAAAAGGAGCATATATGCCGCCGCCTTCGAGGCTGCCGCCGCACAGCTTCCTGTTGTAAATCCGTATTTCATAGGCATTCCTTACGAAGCTCATATAAAAGAGCATTGCATATTGCGGCCGCAACATTGCTTCCGCCCTTACGACCCTTGTTTATGATATACGGAACATTTGAATTCAAAAACAGCTCCTTCGACGCCTCAACATTTACAAATCCGACCGGCACACCTATCACAAATTTCGGTGTGAATATCCCCTTTTCCATAAGCTCATACAGACTGATAAGTGCCGTAGGAGCATTTCCGATTGCAAATATAACGTCCTTTTTGATAAGTGCTGCTCTTTCCATGCTGACAGTGGCTCTTGTGACTCCTCTGACAGATGCCTCTCTTGCCACATCCTCATCTGCCATAAAGCAGTGCACCTCTCCTTTAAAGCTTGCCAAAAGCTTTTTATTTATGCCTGTAAGTGCCATATTTGTGTCCGTAACAATATCCGCTCCGTTTTTGATCATGCTTTTGGCTGTTGCCACTGCATTTTCCGAATATTTTAGCGTTGATGCGTAATCAAAATCAGCGCTTGTATGTATAGCTCGTCTTGTGATCATATCCTGATCCTTTGGGAGCTCAATGTGCATTTTTTTTAATTCATCAGCTATTATTTCAAAGCTTCTTGCCTCTATATCCTTAGGCTTTACAAATTCAATATCCTTCATAATTTTATTTACCCAGAATTTTATCCAATGTCTCGATAAGCCTTTTATTTTCATCATGCTGCTTTATCGCGATCCTAAGCCAGCTTTCATCCAGGCCCTTATAATCTCCGCAGCTTCTTATCAAAATTTTATTTTCCAGCAGTTTTTCGTAAATGTACGCTTTATTTCGATGCCTTATCAGCATAAAGCATGTATCGGATTTGATCATTTCAAAATCCAGACGCTTCAAATTTTCTTCTAAATATTTTCTTTCCGCTTTTATAAGCTCTGACGCTCTTTTCAAGTAATCCGAATTTTCAAGTGCCGCAGCACCTGCCATCTGTGCCTGTACGGAAACATTCCACTCCGGAAGCTGTTCCTCTATCAAGGCTATATTGTGCTTGTTTGAAACGGCATAGCCTAAGCGTATGGCTGGTATTGCAAAGCTCTTTGTAAAGGCCCTTAGAACTATAAGCCCTCTTAATGCTGCTGCTCTTGAAACAAGACTGTTATTTTCATATACTGCAAGCTCCATAAAGCACTCATCTAAAACAGTTATAATTTTATTTTCCTCTGCTTTTATTATAATTTTTTCTAATAATTTTGGAGCTATAAGTTTCCCGGTCGGATTATTGGGATTTGTCAATATAAGCATATCGACATCCTCTGTAAGCATACCTAAAATATCCTCTGTTATTGACAAATCCGATTTTATTGACATTTCATAATATATACATTCTGCCTTTACAGCATTTGCCGCATGCTCATATCCGGTAAAGGACGGTGCCGCAAGCAGCACCCTTTTTGGCCTTATTGCATGCATGATCGCCATCAAAAGCTCCGATGCGCCACTGCCTACAGCTATGGATGTGATATCTGTCATATAATGCTCTGCAAGTCTTTTTTTCAGCTTAGAGCATTTTATATCCGGATACCTATCGGCCATTTCTATACTTTTCGTAAGTGCCGATTTCACCTCGGGCATAATTCCCAGAGGATTTATATTTACGGAAAAATCGAGCTCTATATCATTTCTGTATATATCTCCACCATGCATTTTTGCCGTTAATTACCTCCCCATCCAAATAGATACAGCAAGCATAATTCCCGCAGCCAGCGCTGCACTTATAAATGACGCCGCATACATAAGCCTGTTGGCTCTTTTTATGTCCTTAGGTTCAATAGTCCTTATATCATCTCCGATAAACGGCTTTTTAACTATCTTCCCGAAATAGCTTGCATCTCCTGCCAGCCTTATCCCAAGCGCCCCTGCACAGGTGCTCTCTGT
Source organism: Faecalibacterium sp. CAG:74 (assembly GCA_963595425.1). Taxonomy (GTDB): domain Bacteria; phylum Bacillota; class Clostridia; order Lachnospirales; family Lachnospiraceae; genus Alectryocaccobium. The sequence continues at coordinate 89,911 of CAVBHN010000003.1, forward strand.
CTGTGCGGAATTTGGACTTGCATGCTTCATGGAATCTCTTTTGTGTATCCTGTACGCTCCTTTTATATCAAATTCTCTTCCAAGCATCAGGCAGCCCAGCATCATCAGATACGCGCTTATCCTTGATGGAATAAAGTTTACAGCATCGTCGATCCTTGCCGCCGCTCTTCCGAAATAAAGATACTTATCGTTTTTATAGCCTATCATCGAATCCATTGTATTTACGGCCTTATATATAAATCCGAGTACAGGTCCGCCTATTGCCGTATATATCAACGGAGCTATTACTCCGTCAGAGGTGTTTTCTGCGACGGTTTCGACCGCAGCCCTTGTTATTCCGTCTGCGGTAAGGCACTTTGTATCCCTTCCTACGATCATCGATACGGCTCTTCTGGCTTCCTCGATATCATCTTTTATAAGCCCTTTGTATACACACATGCTTTCATTATAAAGCGATCTTGCAGCCAGAATATAATATGTAAATATTGCTTCAAGAGCTATTCCTGCAGCAGTATTTAGCCTATATAAAGCAAAAAGACATATAAATACCGCAAAACCGGTTATAAGAGGAACCGTTACCGCTGTAATTATCCCTCCTGCTGATGCCCTTTTGCTGTCCTTCGCATTTAGCTTCTTATCAAATACAGCTATCAGCTTTCCTATCAGTCTTATCGGATGCGGAAGACTGTGTGGGTCGCCTATAAAGCAGTCCAATGCTATTCCTATGATAAATGCAATTAAATGGTATTTCATTTTCTATGGTCCATCAAAATTTTTTTACAGATTTGATCTCTGTTTCGGATGTATTTATTAAAAGCTCTGCTATATATCCGTGTGCGCACTCACATCTGAAATCAAAATAATCTTTTTTTGTAAGCGTACTCAATATAGCCATTATCGTTCCTCCGTGGACGACTGCCGCAACATCGTGTGCTCCGCATGACATGGCTTTGTTTATAAGTATGTAAAAGCCAGTCATCGTTCTTTCTATAAACTCGTCCCTGCTCTCTCCGTTTGGGAATCTGCCCGTTCCGCCGCTGTCGATCCAGTCCTGATATCTCCTGTCATCCTTGAGCTCCCTGTAATTTTTGTATTCGAAGTCACCGAAGCACATTTCCTTAAGCTCATCTATTACTGTGGGATTTAACTCATCGAATATGACAGCTGTACTTTGAAGGCATCTTTTCATCGGGCTTGAAAAAATCATATCCTGCGGTTTAAATTTGCCTCTCAGCGTCTCAAGCTCTTTGCCTGTATCCTCACATATCCCCTCATCTGTGCTTCCTATATATCTTGCTTCATGGTTTGCAGCGGTTTTTCCATGCCTGATAAGCGTAAGTATTATTTTATTTTCATCCCTATCCCGCATATTACTCTTATTACCTCATCTGCTTTTCTTGCAAGCTGCACCTGAACTTTTCCTACCAAATCTCTGAATTCTCTTTCCTTTTTCTCTACAGGAACAATTCCGCTTCCGATCTCGTCTGTTATGATTATCAGCGAGTCATCTGCTTTAAGTATTTTTTTAAGTGCCACATCAGAGTCCGCCCCATTTTCAAAATGCTCTCTTAAAAACTCGTTAAGATAAAATATATGCCTGTCAGCCTCATGATAGTGCTCTTTTGCATAAGCCGTCTTGCCCTGCGCCATCCCGCCTATTATCAATATCATATATGCTCCTTATTAAACCACTTCAGAACAAGATTGTGCCTGCGGCTACGCATATGGCACACACTATTTCGCATATAACAACAAAATATCCTGCCGTATCTCCTGTCGTTCCTCCAAACTCCTTATTGCTTTTGTATCTGTAATACAAAAGTGTAAGGATCGATGCTGTCGTAAGAAGCAGACCTGTTTTTAAATTTATGAAAGCCAGATAAATCATACAAATCGCAAGCTCTGAGAAAATCACTGCAAGAAGTACATTTCGTGCCCTTGAATTTGCCGTCCTGCTGAATTCGGAAAGCATTCCATCCTTTTTCGCAGAAGGAAATAAAATCACCGCAGCAGCACTTAAGCATCTTGATAAAAAAAAGCATCCCGCAAAGCACGGCATCTGCTCTTTTCCTATTACAGAAACCGCAGCTGTAAATATAAGTCCTGCCGCTGCAAGCATTATAACCGAAAATGCTCCTATATGCGGGTCCTTAAGTATTTCAAGCTTCTCCTGCCGTGACTTGTAGGATTTTATGGCATCCATCGTATCCATAAATCCATCTACATGAAAGCCTCCCGTTACAAGCACAGGTATGGCCGCTGTTATCAGCACAAAAGCCATCTGCCCTACAGGAATCAGGCTTGCTATCCATGTCCACAGCATTATCAAGGCTCCGATCACTGCTCCGATCCACGGAAAAAAGATCAAATGATATTTGAGTTCCTCTTCCTTCCATTCAAATATCGGAACAGGTATCTTGGAATATATTGAAAATGAAATGCATAAAGCCTTTAATATTGTCATTTGCTTTCCTATAAATTCTCTCTTTCCGAAATTACAAGAGGTATTCCCGCTACCACCTCTATCACTCTTTCTGCCTTCCCTGCGAGCTGAATATTTATATCCGAAAGAGCCTGCATATAAGCTCTTGTCGTTTCATTATATAATATTCCGTCCTCATAAACATTGTTTGTTACGATTACAAGCCTTGCTATTTCCCTGTCTATCTTAAATATGCCCTTTAATATTTTGTCTGCCACAATATCACTTGAGATTATTTTCCCTTCTTTAAACATTTCATTTGCGGTAAGATTTGAAATACATTCGATAAGTGCTGACGAATCCTTATTCATGGCCTTAAGGCTTTCTTCTATATCTTCAGGCTGTTCGAGCGTTGTAAAGCATTTCCCCTCACGCAGCATTCTGTGCTTGCTTACTCTTTTACGCCCTTCACTGCCAAACGGCTTCATTGCGGCTATATAAAATTTATTTTCTCTTATATCAGACAGCAGATTTTCGGCATATTCCGACTTTCCGCTTCCGCTGCCTCCAAGTACAAGTATCATTTTGCTTCCTCTTCAAATCTTGAATATGCTTCTATATTGATATCATCAAATGTAAGCTGTGTATTGTAAAGCGCAAGAGCGGTATCCAGCAGCACACACAGCATTACCGCACCTGTACCCTCTCCAAGTGCCATATCGGCATCTATTACAGGCGAAAGCATCAGCTCTTTTAATACAAGCCCTGCTGCAGGCTCTCTGCTTATGTGCGAAGCAATAAGATAATCCCGCACCATAGGAATAAGTTTTACTGCCGCAAGCGCTGCCGCAAGGCTTATGACACCGTCCAGCACAATCGGTATTTTGCAATATGCAGCACCTATTATAAGACCTGCAAGTGCCGCAATATCAAAGCCTCCGGCATATGCTGTAACCTCTATCGGATTTGCATTATATAAATCATATTTATCTATTGCATTTTTTATGACCAGACGCTTTCGCTTTAAGGCCTCATTGCAAAGACCGGAGCCTCTTCCTGCTATGATATCTGCCGGCTCCTTTAAAAGCGATGCAATAACAGCTGCACTCGTTGTAGTATTGCCTATTCCCATCTCGCCTGTACAGATCAGCCTATAGCCAAGCTCTGAAAGCTTAACAGAAATTTCAATTCCCGTATCTACTGCCTTTTTTGCCTCCTCAATTGTCATTGCCGGCTCCTTTGCAAAATTACAGGTACCTTTTTTCATTTTTTTATTTACAAGCCCCTCTACAAGCTCATCCGATGCAATTCCTACATCCACCGCAAATACATCTATCCCGGCTCCTGCTGCCATTTTGCAGACCGATGAGCTGCCCTCTGCCATAGCCCTTGCTACCGCAAGTGTTACCTCCTGTCCTGTCTGACTGACATTTTCGGCAACAATTCCGTTATCCGCACACATGACTGCCACAGCTTTTTTTGAAATATCTACGGCTGCATTGCCATGAATCGCCCCTATCCTTGCTGTGATATCCTCGAATTTCCCAAGAGAATCAAGCGGCTTTGCCAGCTTGTCCCAGTTTCTTTTCACCTGCTCGTAAATACATTGATCAGGCTTTTCTATTTTTTTTTTGCCTGACAGAAAATCATCTATATGCATATTATTTTTCATTTTAAATTGCTGCTTCCCGTAAAATACCGTAAATATAATCCATATCCATATATTTACGCATAGCATCGGAAAGTCTGTCAAATTCTCTTTCCTTTATCGCAGAATAGTCCATTAATGAGCCAATGCCTATCGATATACCCTTTTTTTCCGCAATAGCCTCTACTATACCGCCTGAAATATCCGCCTTATCAAAGATTGAATGTACATAGCTGCCGTATACATTTTGCTTTTGCAACACTATAGCATCTATGCTGCCTGCTTTTTCTTTACTGACACCCATATGGATTTCATAGCCCTCGTATTCCTTGCCCGAGAGCCCTTTAAAAATGCCTGTCAGCCTGTTTACATGTCCGTGAACCTGCCTTCTTGTTTTGTTTTCAAGAAGAGTCGTGCTGATATCGAGAAGCTCCATGCCTCTTATGCTTCCGCCCTCCTCTAATGCCTTGGGATCGGATATACTTTTGCCAAGCATCTGAAGTCCTCCGCATATTCCAAATATCGGAATTTCGATTGACAGCTTTTTTATCATGGCCTCGAGTCCTGTCTGTCTTAGCCACTTCAAATCACCCATCGTGTTTTTGCTTCCCGGCAGGATTATCAAATCCGGATTTTTAAGCTTTTTTATACTGTCAACATATCTTACCGAAACTCCGTCTATCTGTTCAAAGACATTAAAATCAGTAAAATTTGAAATCCTCGGATACCTTATAACAGCTATATCTATAAGCCCCTGACCTCTGTCCTCAAATCTGTCTGTTAGGCTGTCCTCGTCCTCAAGCTGAAGCTTTATATATGGCATGACGCCTGCAATAGGTATGCCGCACTTCTTATACAGCATATCTATTCCCGGATCGAGGATCGTCTTATCTCCTCTGAATTTGTTTATAACAAGTCCTCTTACAAGACTTCTTTCATCCTCCTCAAGCAGCATAAGCGTTCCCAAAAGCTGGGCAAATACGCCGCCCCTGTCTATATCACCTACAAGCAGAACCGGTGCATTCAGCATTTTTGCAAGTCCCATATTGACGATATCATCGTTTTTGAGATTGATCTCCGCAGGACTTCCCGCTCCCTCTATAACTATTATGTCTGCCATTTTCTCAAGTCTTTTAAAGGCCTTTTGTATATCCGGAATAAGCTGCTTTTTATATGCAAAATACTCCCTTGCGCGCATATTCCCAAGCACCTCACCGTTTACTATTACCTGAGATCCTGTATTATTAACCGGCTTCAGCAGTATGGGATTCATGCATACATCAGGCTCAATGCCTGCGGCCTCAGCCTGCATTACCTGTGCTCTTCCCATCTCTAAGCCGTTTGAGGTTATATATGAATTAAGTGCCATGTTCTGAGATTTAAACGGCGCAACACGATATCCGTCCTGTCTGAATATCCTGCAGAGTCCTGCTGCAATCAGGCTTTTGCCTGCATTTGACATAGTTCCCTGGACCATTATCACCTTTGACATAGCTTACCCTCTTTTTCTGCATATTCTATAAGCTCGCTTATCCTGCAATTTAAGCTTCCGACAGACTTAAGCGTGCATATTACACTGCTGCATTTATCTATTATTTTTTTCGCCTCGGCAAGCTTTTTGCTGCTTATCTCACAAAACGGTTTTTCCGATATTATATATGCTGCCAAATGCCTGGCTATCGCATAGTCTATATCATTTTCATTTAAAATGCCTGCCGCAAAGGAAATATTCTCTCTTTGCAGCTCCCTGAAGACATAATATCCTGTTCCTCCGCCTGCTATTACAAAAATCCTTGGTTCATCACCTATGGGTTTTTGCATCTCAATGCTTCCGAAAATCGTATCATATGAACCATTATCTATATGATAAAGGGCTTTTATTTTGTCTTCCTCAAAAATAGCATCAGGTGTACCCATCTCTACCATATCGTTATCACCGATGGTTATAATCCTGTCTGCAACCTTCTGCGCCAGGTCTATTTCATGAAGCGAGGTGATAACTGTAATATTATTCTTTTTTGCCATTCGGATAAGGATAGACAAAAGCTCCAGCTTATGTCTGATATCAAGATATGATGTCGGCTCATCCAAAAGTATTATCTGCGGTTCCTGACAAATAGCTCTTGCAAGCAATATCCTCTGTCTTTGTCCGTCACTTATATTATTAAAATCCTTATCGGCCAAATCAAGTCCGCCGACTGCCTTTAAGGCGTCATAGATTTTTTCTTCGTCATTCTTTTTAAGCAGTCCCAGTCTTCCGGTATATGGATATCGGCCTGTTGCTACTATGTCCTTACAGGTCATAAGCTCAGGCCGTATTCTTTCCGTCAAAATGACTGCCATTTTCTTTGAAAGCTCCTCATAGGAATATTCCTTAAGGCTCTTATCCTCTAATATGATCTCGCCCTGTATAAGCTCAAGTCCTCTTGATATGCTCTTTAGGATAGTGGATTTTCCTGCTCCGTTCGGTCCTATAAGTGCGATGATCTCTCCCTTATTTATATCTATATTAATATTCGAAACAACACTTTTTCCGTTATATCCTACCGAAAGATTTTTCAGCTGAAGATAACCCTGCATATACTCAACCTCTCTTTCTTTTCAGCATCATAAATATAACAACCGGTGCTCCGAATATAGAAGTCACTGTACTTATGTTTAATTCTGTCGGTGCAAAGGCCATTCGTGCGATCAGATCGCAGCCCATGCAAAATACCGCACCTGCAAGAAATGCTGCAGGTATTACGATTATCGGCTTCGACGTATTAAGCGCTCTTTTTATAAGAAACGGAACTGCTATTCCCACAAACGAAATAGGTCCTGCAAAGGCAGTTACCGTAGCCGACAATACACTCGATAATATGATAAGAAGCACTCTGAAGCGTTTGATGTTTACTCCCATGCTTCTTGCATAATCCTCTCCAAGCTGATATGCCCCTATCGGCTTGGCCATTAAAAAAACCAAAGCAAAGGCTATTGCTATAACTATTATTGCTATCTGGACATTTGCCCAGCTCATACCGGAAAAGCTGCCCTGTGACCAGCCGTGCAGATTTACTATATCCGAATCCTCTGCGAAGGTCACCGCAAAATCCGTTATTGCCGAACAGATATATCCTATCATGATTCCCGCAACAAGGAGAATCGCCATGTTTTTTATTTTGCGTGAAAAAAACAAAATAAACCCTATTGATATCATAGATCCGATAAATGCCGCAATAATCAGTGTCCATGACGATACCTGCATAGTCAGCTTTAAGAACCATATCATGGTAAAAGCAACTACCATTTTCGCCCCCGAGGATATTCCAAGCACAAACGGTCCTGCAATAGGGTTTTCAAAAAATGTCTGTAAAAGGAAACCGGACAGGGACAAAGCCCCGCCCAGCAGTGCTGCCATTATGATACGCGGCAGTCTTATTTTCCAAATTATACTGTATTCCTTAAAGCTTCCGTCCCTCAGAAATATGATCTTAAAAATATCCTTTATCGATATATTGACATTTCCGGTATTTATATTCAGAACCGCAATAGCAAGAAGTGCTGCTGCGAGTATGACAAATACTATCACATACCGGCTTCGTCTTTTTATGTCGCTTTTAAAAGCTATATTTTTCATCCTTACCTCTTTCCTGACGGGCTTTGTTAGTTAATTAGATCCTGATGGTACCTTGCTGATAAAATTAAGATCACTGTCATCTCCTGTAAGCATACCGTGCACATCAGTAATAAAATCGGTTATTTTGTCAGTAGCCTGATAAAAGCTCTTTCCGGTTGTATAAACGTTGCCGTTCTTTACTGCCTTAAAGTCAGCAAACAGCTCGCTCTTCGCCAGAAGATCATCTATGTCCCCGGGCTGCTTATCTATAGAAGCATTGTATATCAGATAGTCGGCATCAATTGCCATATTGTAAAACTGCTCCATCGAAATATTGACATTGACCGATCCCTCACTGCTTTCAAGAGCATCATCATATACATAATCCGCTCCGGCAATTTCGATCATCTTCGGTATATAGTCCGTATCTCTTCTGACAACAACTGTTCCTGTAGAATCGATATAGAAAAAGGCTACCTTCAAATCTGTTTTTTCATAATTTGAGGCCTCATCCATTACAGCACTTTTTGTTTCGAAGAATTTATATGCCTCATCCTCTTTATTGAGCATTGCCGCATATGCCTTAACCCACTCTGTTCTTCCAAGCGGATTTGTCTCGTAGCTTGATCTGTCGATAAATACCGGTATACCGAGAGTCTCCAGCATTTCCTGAACCTTAGGTGTATGAAGTATCATTGTTGATTCGATGGCAACATCACAGTTATTGTCAAGAAGCATCTCGTAATCCGGCTCACTGTACTTTCCTGCGTATTCAATGTCTCCGTTTTCCATTGCTTCCTTTGCTGCATCAACATACCAGCCGTCAGCCTTTGTTCCGGAAAAGCTTATGCTGCCAAGGCCGTCGATTGAATCAAATAATGACATTGCAGAGGTTGCCGCAAGATAAATATTCTGAAGCGGCTGATAAAGCACCTGGATGTCCTCATCAAGTCCCTCGGGAGCCTCAGCCCCCTCAGGTACTATAAGATAATTTGCATCATCTACAACCTCTATAAGCTTGTAGTCATCATTGTAATAATGAACCTTGAATTTCTCAGCATACTGAAGAGGCATGCTGCCCTCATAGGTAAGTCCCTCAATCTTGGGAGCCTCATCATCGGTTACAAGCTCATTATCCGATGTCTTCTCATCCTCTGATGAGCTTGTGCTGACACTCTTACTCTCATCAACACTTACAGACGAG
>CAVBHN010000003.1:98807-103600 GCA_963595425.1 Faecalibacterium sp. CAG:74
CTTCAGAACTGCTGCTTGCATTTGATGACTCAGTTGTTGCTCCTGAACATCCGCTAAGCAGTATTCCTGCCGCAGCAAGGGCAACTGCGAGCTTTTTCATATTTTTATTTATCATTCTTTTCATCTGCTGCTCCCTTTTCATTTATTGCTTTTACCTTTGCATCATAGAGCTTCTCTGCTTCATCGCTCTTTCCGAAAATGGCACCATATACCTTTATCCATTCATACTTAGCAATTTCACTCTTTTCATCTGCAGATCTGTCAATTATTGCCGGGATTCCAAGAGTTGCCATCTTTTCGGTAACATCATTGTATATTTCGTTCTGCTCGTCTGCAGTAAGCACATCCTTTGATGTATTGTCCTTCTTGCTGCTGTCAGATGTACTTGATGTGCTTGTTGATTTGCTGCTTGATTTATCTGTTGTCTTAACATCCTTGGAAGCTTTGGTATCATCCGCTGTTTTGGTTTCTTCATCCTCCTTAGGAAGTATATCCCCTCCAAGAATTGTAAGATCTACCTTTGATTTAACAATCTGCTTGTAATCAGGCGCATTTAAGCTTCCTGCAGTATATACTGCATCATCTGTTTCATCTGAATTTGTCTTGGTCTTTGTATCCTTATCATCTGCCGCAGTCTTTGAGTTCTTTGATGTCTTGCTCTTCTTTCCGGATGTCGTTGTTGTTTCTGCTTCCTTGATATTCAGCTTTCCTGAAATATCCTTATCTTTTGAAACCTCAGCCTTTGTAAGACCCAGTGCCGATACCACATCCAGTGAATCAAGCTCATTCATAAAGCCAAGCGCTTCCATAGATGAAACAAAAGCCGAGAAATTCTCATCCTTCTGTCTGTGAATAACGATCATATCCTTGTCAAGACCTACAGGAACATCTGCATCCTCCGGTACAATAAGATACTTAACGACATTCTCCTTGTAGAGCTTTGCCGTGTCCTCGCTTGTAACCTGACCCGAGCTCTCCTTTTGATCTATTTCATCCTCAAGGATAACCTCATCTGTCTTCTTCTTTGTGCTCTTGCTTTTGGTACTGTCTGACTTAGTTGTCTTTGAGCTTTCATTGCTGTCAGCAGATGTATTGTTTGTTGTCTTATCCTCTGCCTTATCCGGATCGTTTGCCGTATCCTTAGTCGTGTCTATTTCAAGAAGTACAATTCCATCCTCATAATTGTATATCTTAAAGTATTCAGCATTTTCAAGCTTCGTTTCGGACTTATATGTAAGGCCAACAATCTCAGGTGCTGTTTCGTCAAGCTTTTTATTTGATGTACTCACCAATCCGGAGGTTGAATTGCCTGCCGTAGAATTGTTTGCTGCTGCAAGATATACAAATATTGTATATTCTATTTCATGTGCATTTGACATTGCTGTGGTCATTCCGATTATTTTGTTGTTTTTATTTAACTCGATCGGAATAGTAAATGTAGATGTGTTTCCCGATACTGTCGGATAATATGTATTTCCGTTTGCCTTGACATATCCGAATTTTGCACTGCCAAATACAAGTGTTGCATATGCCTGACCGTTTGTAATAGTTATTTTCGTACACGAAATAGAAACACGTCCCGTTCCGCCCGAATATGTAAATGAATCCGGTGTATATACGCCGTCCTTAAGCTTTGTACTGTTGTTTACTGCCGATGTCGATCCGTTTGTATCCGGTGTATATGTTGATTCCTTATCAGGATTTTGATCGGGTGCTGCTGTCGGAGTAGCTGTCGGTGCTGTGGTTGGCTTAACAGTAGGTGTAGGTGTGGCAGTCGGATTGTCAGGATCAATATCTCCTGTCTTTTTGAGATCTGCCGAGCTGAAGGTTATTGTTCTGTCATACCATTTTGTCTCACCCTTTGATGCAAGGCTTATCTTTGTATCGAGAGCACTTACAGGGATCTCAAACTGATAACCCTCCTTTCCCGATGAAAGACTCACTGTTCCGCATGGTGATATCCAATCCTTGCTGTTATTCGGCGCATCACTTGCCGAACCCATATACAAAAGCTTGTTTCCGGTTCCGCTCATAGTGATCTTTGCTGTCATCTTACCGTTTCTTACCGTAAGCTGAACATCAACAACCTTGAACATTGCTGCGCCTGTTTCCGCAGTCGTTGTATAAATTCCGTCTGCCGGCACATTTGACGGTGTCTCTGTCGGTGTTTGAGTAGGTGTCGCTGTAGGTGTTACTGTAGGCGTTACTGTCGGAGTAGCCGTCGGTGTTACAATATCGCCTGTCTTATTTAAAATGTCATTTATCTTAAACAGACCCTGCTTTGTAAACCATTCACCTGTCTTGGCATTTCTTACTACATATTTAATATCCTTACCGAGATCAGAAAGTGATATTTCAAATGTTGCACTTCTGTATGCATCTCCGATATCCTTTCTGTCTGTAAAGCTTACAGCATTTTCCTCTTTTACGGAATCGCTGTCGCCTGAATCTCCTATATACAGCTTATCATAGCTGCTGGCCTGTGTTACAAGTGTTACGATTGCCTTTCCGTTTTCGATCTTAAGACTGCTTTCTCTTTCAAAGCACAGTCCGAAAATATTGTTGGTAGGATATGCCGAGCCGTACAGGTCGTAAATTCCATCCTCGCTTGTTGCAGCTACATTATCAAAATTCGGTATCTTTATAAAAATATCTCTTGCGTACTCGCGCCATTTGTCATTTCCGGGCGTGATCGCAATATACATTCCCTGCTTATCCTTCGGAACCTCAAATGTGTAGGATGTAATATTCTTATCCGCATCATATGAACCTATGCAGGTAGCATCCTGTCCTTTAGCCTCCTCCATAGTTCCGAGATAGAGCTTATTGTATTCATTTCCTGTTACATTAAGCGTAAGCACAATGGAATCACTCTTTAAAACCGCTTTGGATGATTCTACGGTAAGAACCGATTTTGATCCGATACCGCCATATATGGCAGAAATATCGGTATCTACAGTCTCGCTGATTCCCTCATCAGGAATATATATCCAAAGATACTGATTTTTATACCACGAGCCATCCTTCTGCTTATTAAGCGCTAAAGGAAGCACTTTTCCCTTATCTGATGTCGGAACTGTAAACGTGAATTTATATCCGCCGTCTGCTGTTGTTCCTTTTATAAGGTCAGCTTCACTTGCCTTATCCGCAACATCCTTATAGCCAAGATATATTTTGTCAAATGATGTGTTCGCTGTAGTAAAGGTTATCTCGAGGCTTTCACCGTCTTCTGTAACCTCTGAGCTGTCAACCGTGAACATCTTAAAGTCACTGCCGTCATCCTTAACGACCCTTACCTTATCACCTGTCACTACGGGCGCTTTGGGAACACTTACGCTCACTGTATCAGAGGTCACCTCTGTACCCGTCCCATCTGAAATAACACAGCGGTATTTGCCGGCAAGCTCATCGCTCATTGTAAAGCTGTAGCTTGCTGTCTTTGCACTGTCGCCATCGCAGTCATTCCAGCTTTTACTATCAGAGCTGTACTGCCATTTATAAGAAAGTGTTAAACCCTCATCACCTGATGCTTCAACGCTTAAAGAAGCTTCTGCACCGATTGCTGCAATTGTATCCTGCGGCTGCTTTGTTATATTTATTTGGGTTGGCGCTGTGAATTCCGAAAGAGCCGGGATCCTTAGTTCATACTCTCTATCAGTTGCCCAGGTTCCACCACTTACTTTTTTCGGGATAAAATAAACCTCACTGCCGGCACATGAAAGCGGAATAGTAAAACTGTAAAACTTGAGATTTTTATCTGTATCTACAATTCCACTCACGATTTGTCCGCTTTCAGCCTTTGATGCAAGATCAGTCAGGTCTGCTGCTGTCTCTGTGTAGACCGCAATATCACTACTGTAGAATACTCCAGTTGACTTAGGTGTAACACCTATATTTACCAAAATGCTGTTCCCTGTCACCTTAAGAGAAGACTCAGCAATATTGAACATTGAAAATTTTGTTCCTCTATAGTCCTTGCCGTTCTTGCTGTTAATATTAACAGTATTATTCGAATAATAAGCCGTTATAAGACTGTTATAGCTATATCCCTCCTGCTCAGAGGCAAGGCTTACCTTTGCGCTGTCACTTGTCACGCTTCCATAGCTTCCGCTGACAATACATCTGTAATATCCTGCCGTTGACTCGGTCACACCAAAGCTGTACTCAGCTTTGTCAGCCGTCTCACCGCTGCAGTCGCTCCATGTATTGTTGTCTGCGCTGTACTGCCATTTATATGTAAGATTATCTCCTGCCGCCTCTACACTGAGTGCTGCAGTATTACCTGCTTTTGCACATACATCAGAAGGCTGCGCGGTAATATTTGTAACATTAGGAATGCTTATCCAAAGATATTCATCTGTTTTCCAATGAGCCGCCTCTGTAACATTGCCCGATGCATCAAGCTTATCACTTCTCCAGAATGATATCGGAAGCCAGCTGTTCGCATCAGAAAGCGGAACCTCTATTGTAAAGCTTGTAGTTTTTCCGCTTACAGCTCCGTCAACATAAGGCTCCTTTGTCTCATCTGTGCAAAGTCCCAGATATAATCTTGTCCAAACCGCTTTACCGCATTTAAAATTTATAACAATCTTATCTCCGCTGATACTGTATGAAGCGGATTTTACCGGAGTCATTCCGTACTCGGATCCATCGCTTCTGGCAATCATAACTCCGTTAATTTCAGCTGTCGGCTTCACAGGAGTTCCCAAATCAGCAGACTCCAAAGTAAGCGAAATCTCATCTTCAGGGGTATTGTTTGATTCGCCTTTTACTTCCTTTTCGGCAGATGTCTC
>CAVBHN010000004.1:0-61078 GCA_963595425.1 Faecalibacterium sp. CAG:74
TTACAGCTGATGATATCGTAGCAGCTGCAAAGAAGGCTATTTCACGTAAGTAATAATAGTTTTCAAGGATGCTGTAATAGCATTAGTTTACGTAAATGAATAATTTAGCTAAAAAAATAGTCAAGACTTAATTGCGGTCTTGACTATTTTTAGTTAAAAGAATCTCAAATCTCCGATAACTCTACCGAGAATAGAAAGATTATCTTTTACTATTATAGGATCCATAAAATCATTTTCGGGCTGAAGACGTATATAGTCCTTTTCTTTATAAAATGTTTTTACAGTAGCTGAATCATCAATAAGTGCAACAACAACATCACCGTTATCTGCTGTATTTTTTTGTTCAACGAGAACGAGATCCTTATCCATTATTCCGATATTTACCATGCTGTCACCCTTAACACGAAGGAAAAATGTCTGACGGTTTGGAAGTCTGTCAACCGGAACCGGATAGTAGGATTCTATTTGTTCGGTTGCAAGTATCGGAGTACCGGCAGCAACAGTTCCGATAACGGGAACCATAACTACAGAAGAATCTGCCGAAGGAACGGTTATGCCCTCTGAGGAAGGAATCTGATAGGGCAGTTCACTTTTGTCGGGATAGGCCTTTTCGGTAAGCCTTATTGAACGTGAGTTATGACTGTCTTTTATAATGTATCCTTTATTTTCTAATGCTTCAAGATAAGCATGAACCGATGATGTGGATTTGAGATTAACTGCTGCACATATTTCTCTTATACTGGGCGGATAACCTTTAGCAAGTATAGTTGATTTTAAAAAGCTTAAAATCTCGGATTGCTTCGGTGTCAGCTTTGATTTATCTCGCATGATTTACCTCCATAGAAAAATTATTATTAATTATATAATAACACTAAATACATAAAATGCAAACATTTATTCGGATAAACAGTATAAAATTAAATGATTTAAGTTAGAACATTGGCTTTATTCATTTTAATAATTTTTTGCTTTGTACATTTTAAACAAAAAATACGTCTGTTTTTATCGTTGCATAATCATAATGGTGAAAAATAAAAAAAGTAAAAAAAATGCTTGCAAAGTTAGAATGAGCTAACTATAATACAAACCATAAGAGTTAGCCAAAGCTAATTCAAATTATTAAAGATCACCAGTGATCAATAATAGTTTACAGTATTTTTAGATACTTTTCTCTCTCATCTACTTTTACAAAAATACCGGCTTATGCCGGTGTTTTTGTTTTGCAAATTATTTCAGTATACAATTTCTTTAAATATGACACATATCATAAATATATTCCTTTGCTTGCCTTGGATTAAAATCATCTGCTGTTAAGAGCTATATAAATTCGTAATAGAAATTTTTATAGGTATATGCTTATATGACTCAAATCAGCAATTGACATAACTCATAAATTGTGCAAATCTATTAAATATAACAATTCTTGAATTTCTAAATAATCTAAGCCATTTCGGCAAATTTTCACATACAACTATTAAAGCATAGCTGATCAATCATATAGCCACGTGCTGACAGTAAGTTTCATATAGGAATTTGACAGCAGGGGCAGTATCGATGCAAAAAGCAGTGCTGCGGCTTGCTAATGATGGATATCTCCTTACTATATGTAAGGAATTTTAACCATAAATATACTTTTTCAAGAAAGGAAGAAACTATGAAAAAAATCATTAGAAAATTGTTTCCGCTATTTTTGTCATTTTTGATGTTGATAACTACTGCAACAAATGCATTAGCGGACAATTATTCGAAGCCGGAATCGGATGACTGGGTGACAGTTGGGAGGGATGAGATTATTAAAAAGGTGGGTGATTGCGGAAATGAAATATTACTTGAGAGCAAGGCTGTAATTACTGGAACTACTGGAAGCTGGGGAGGAGCTTCTACGGCTTACCTGCGTGTAAACGGGGAAGTAGCTTACTGCATTTTGCCATGGTCGAAGCTGCCGAGTGAGGTTGAGGCTGATTTCGTAGATTACAGTATATCATCAGAAAGCGACGTGCAATTACAGAGAATGGCTAAAGCAATGTATTATGCACAGGATGAAAACATAGCTCATTTTGCTCTTTCTTATATATGGATGGTAGAAATGGGCAATTCATATGGATGGAGCGAATGGTATTCATCAGGCGGCAGTTATCTGACCGAAGAAGCAAAAGAGATAGTCATGAGCTTTATAGACAGTCTTAATGACAGAGAGCCGGTCAAAGGAACACTTCATTTGTCTGAGCTTTACAGCCAATCAGGAAATGTGTATCAGGATGTCGCATATGGAAGCTTTACGCCTGAGGAAGCCGATGGCTGGATAAATATAGTAAAGAAATCAGCTCATCCGGTTATTACAAATGATAATAAATGCTATAGTCTGGAAAATGCGCTTTACGGAATATATTCGGATAAGGCTTGTACAGAAAAAATAGGTGAACTTACAACTGATGCAAGCGGTAGTTCGACAGGAGAGCTTGAAGCCAAAGCGGATCAGATTGTATATATAAAGGAAATAACAGCTCCGAAGGGATATATATTGGATACATCTGTTTATGAAAAAAAATTAGAGGCAAACAAGACGGTAACGGTATGTGTTGATGATATACCGGCTATGGAGCCTATAGGACTTATTCTTAAAAAGATCGACAATGATTCGGACAATAAGAAGTTGGAAGGTGCCGAATATAAAATAGAATATTATGACTCTGACAGCATAAATGCTGATCCAAAATACAGCTGGATATTTGCAACCGATAAAAACGGAGAAATACAATTTAACGACAGCTGCAAAATTTCCGGAGATGCCCTGACAAAAGATATAAACGGTGCGTATGCCCTTCCGCTTGGAACAATTACAATCAAGGAAATTAAGGCACCAAAAGGATATCTTTTGAATGATGAGACCAAAATAATTCATATCACAATGGATGAAAATGGTCAGGTCAGTGCAGATACAGCTATTTGGAATGCACAGACCAAAGCAGACGATCTCAGCATTATATCTAAGGAGAAGGCAATAAGAGGAGACCTGGAGCTAAAAAAAACAGATGAAGCTGACGAACCGATAGCAAATGTATCATTTAAAATTACAAGCAACTCAACAGGTGAAAGCCATATTATAGTTACCGATGAAAAAGGCATTGCATCGACAGCATCAAAGCATGTATTGCATTCAAAAAGAACTAATGAGGGTATTGATTCGCAGTGCGGAGTATGGTTTGGAGAACAGTCAGCACTGGATGATGAACAGGGAGCGCTTCCATACGGAACATATGTGATAGAAGAAGTTATAAATGACTCTGTCATATCGTTTGCTGAAATTTCACCTATTGAAGTGGAGATTAAGGACGATTCTACTATTGTAAATCTGGGAAATATACAAAATAAAAAAATAGAAATAGAAACCAATGCGTTGTCCGATTCAACAAAAACAAGAATTGTTGATATAAAAAGTGATGAAAAGGTTATAGATACGATAAGCTATAAAAATCTCACAGTCGGAAAGACATATACTATTAAGGGGAAAATTATAGATAAGGAAACAGAAGAGGAGCTTTCAGCGGGCGAAACACAAATAACAGCAAAAAAATCCGATGATGTATGTAATGTCAGCTTCTTAATCGATACTACAAAGCTTAACGGAAAGGAGCTTGTTGTTTATGAAGAGATTTACGAGGGTGATATAAAGAGAGCCTCTCATGAAGAAAAAAATGACCTGAAGCAGACACTGTATGTTCCTGATATAAAAACATCGGCATCTGTAAACAACAGCAAGGAAGCACGTACAAGTAAAAACACCATACTTACAGACAGGGTTGAATATAAAAATCTTATTGTAGGTAAGGAATATGTTATAAAGGGAGAGCTTTATGATAAATCAAGCAGCAGATCAATAGGAATAGTATCAGAAGAAAAATTTATTCCAAAAAGCAAGGATGGATATATAAATGTCACCTTTGAATTTGACTCTACTGATTATGCTGATAAAAGTCTTGTTGTATATGAGACACTTTATACGGATGAAAAGGAGATCATATGTCACGCAGATATAAATGACGAGGAGCAGACAGTATTATTTAAAAGTAATACTACAATTACAAACAATGAAAGACCTGATACAGGGAATAGAAGCGGTATGTTGGTTTATGGCTTACTTTTTGCTTTCGCGCTGCTTGCTGTTGTAATTATAAGAGCGAATAAAAAAATTAAATAATAATGAGCAAATCATAAGAATTATAATAACGATAAATATTTTGACAAAGTGACAGGAAATAAATTAACATATGCATTAAACGAAATGCAAAGGAAATAAAATTGTGTCATTGATTAGATTAGATAAATTTTTAGCGGACAATGGTATCGGTGCCAGGAGTAAGGTAAGAGAGCTGATAAAGAAGGGACTAATCAAAGTAAACAGTGATGTTGCGAAAAAACCAGATATAAAGCTTGATACCCAAAGGGATGAGGTTATCTATAACGGAGAAAAAATAAAATATCAAAGATATCATTATTATATTTTGAATAAGCCTGCAGGCTTTATTACGGCTACTACAGACAGCAGAGATAAAACGGTCATGGACATACTTAGTGAGGTTCCATACAAAAATATGTTTCCAGTAGGAAGGCTTGATAAGGATACAGAAGGACTTCTTCTTATTACCGATGACGGAGATTTGGCTCATAAGCTGCTTGCACCTAAAAATCATATAGATAAGACTTATTTTGTAAAATGCAGTGGCGTTATCAGTACAGAGGATATAGATATGCTTGAAAATGGTATTGATATAGGCGATGATAAGCCAACAATGCCTGCAGAGGTCGTGCTTACAGCATCTGATGATGAAAAAAATACCTCTGAATTGCTTTTGACTATTCGAGAGGGAAGATTTCATCAGGTTAAAAGAATGATCAAGGCAGTCGGAAAAACCGTAATATATCTTGAAAGGGTTGGTTTTGGTTCTATAAAACTTGATGATTCGATCAAAAGAGGTCAATACAGAAGATTAAGTGAAGCCGAAATCGAAGAATTAAAATCTTTTTCTTTACAAGAGTAAATCTATGTGTTAGAATTCGAATCTGTGGGAAGTGTAAAACATCCTTGTTTTTCGCAAAAACGAAAAGCCAAAAGACCATAAGGAGGATAAAAAATGAACAAATATGAATTGGCATTGGTTGTTACAGCCAAGATCGAAGATGATGCCAGAGCAGAGGTTGTAGAAAAAGCAAAAGCATATATTACACGTTTTGCCGGTGTTATCACAAATGTTGAAGATTGGGGCAAGAAGAGACTTGCATATGAGATCCAGGATCAGCGAGAGGCATTTTATTATTTCATCCATTTCGAGGCTGAACCTTCAGCTCCGGCTCAGATTGAGGCTGACCTTCGTATAATGGACAATGTACTTCGTTATCTTATCGTTCGTAAGGATGAAGAGGATGAGGTTGTTGCTCCGGAAGCTGAAAAGGTTGAAGAGACAGTTGAAGAAGTACCTGCTGCTGAGCAGGAACAGGAATAATTAAAGGAGGAAATAATAATGGCTGAAAATCAGGAAAGAACATATACTCCATCCAGAAAAAGAATTCCGCGCAGAAGAAAGAAAGTCTGCATTTTCTGTGGAAAGGATAATTGCATAAGCTACAAGGATACTGCAAAGCTTAAAAAGTTTGTTTCAGAAAGAGGAAAGATTCTTCCGAGAAGAGTCACAGGAAACTGTGCAAAACATCAGAGAGCTGTAACGCTTGCAGTTAAAAGAGCAAGACATCTTGCACTTATGCCATATGTTGATGATTGATAATATAAAGGCGGCTCATTTAGAGCCGCTTTTTTTAACAGTGCGGGAGAAATAATCTATACATATAGATATCAGCACGGATGTGGTCAAGACAACATCAAAGAACAGGTTTTGGCTATCGAAAGTTTGGACTTTTTGACCCTGGTATCATTTATTGAATGTAATATCATTTTGTGGAGTAAACATATATGAATATTAAAAATGTCGAATCCAAGAAATTTAAGCTGACTATAATTCTAGTATCTGTAATTGCGGCTTTGGGTATTTTAGCATTGCTTTACTTACAGCAATTTAAATATTTCAGCGAGCATTTCTATACAGGTACAGTTATAAATAATATGGACTGCTCGGATCTTACTGTTGATGAGGCAAAGGAGCTTATTCAGAATAATATTAATGAATATGTATTGGCTGTTTCCGATAAGGACGGCAATATATACAATGCATCGGCTGAACAGCTTGGTCTTAAGTACAGTGATGATGGAGCTCTTGAAAAGGTATTGGCCAAGCAGGAGCCCTTGCTTTGGATTATTAATTCGAATTCACCGCTTTCCGAAAAGGTAAGTGTTACATATACATATAATGAGGATTCTATAAAATCCTGGCTTGATTCATTGGAATGCGTTCAAAACGGAGTTGCTCCTACAGATGCCTATAAAAATCAAAAGGATGACGGCTACTGGGAGATTGTTCCTGAGGATGCTGGAAGCAAAATTGATGTTGACAAGGCTGTAAAGGCTGTAGAGGATGCGGTTATGGCCGGTGATACATCGTTATCATTGTCTGATAATGACTGTTACGTAAAACCGACAATATTATCGACAGATGAAGGCTTAAATGAAGAGATTACCGCTCTTAATAAAGAAATCAAACGTCAGAAGCTGATAGCAGATTTGACAAATGTCACAATAAAGCTTGAGGTAGATACGCAGGAGCAGGACGTTGTTACGCTTACGGCATCTGATCTGCAGAATATGATTGTTTACGATGATAGCGGAAATCCTTCAATATCAAAGGAAGAGATAACCAAATGGGTAAGTAATTGGGCAAAGGAAAACAGCCTTTTGGATGATGATTATCTTTTTGTGAGATATGACGGAGTTTTGGTACATCTGCCGGGTGGAGTAGATACAGGCTGGAGCTTTGACATAGACGGTACTGTAGATGCTGTGCTTGAAAATATTAATAATAAGGTCAGCGGTACAGTTAAACCGTCATTGATCAATAAAGAAACGGGCAAGCTTATTTCAGAAGAAACATATGTTGAAATAAGCATTCCAAATCAGAGAATGATCTGCTATGAAAATGGTGTTGCAAAGGTTGATACACCTGTAGTTACAGGTTCGATAAACAACAATCTTTCATATGAAACAGCTACACCAAGCAACGGAATATGGCATATAAATTTTAAAAAGAAGAACTATACAATGAAAGGACCTGTTCAGTCAGACGGAAGCTATGAATATGTTACAACTGTGGAATTCTGGATGCCTTTCAATGAAGATATAGGTATACACGATATGTCGGAAAGAGTAGAATTCGGAGGAGATATTTATATCAACAACGGTTCACATGGATGCATCAATACGCCGTATGATGCCGCAAAGCAAATATATGATATCGTATCAAAGGGAACAAAGGTTGTAGTTTGGGGTTAATAGAGGAGACAAATGCCTATAAAAATCAATAAGCAATTCAAAAATAAGATAGTTTCCAGATATTTTGATTATAATCTACTGGCAGTTGTTATAATCCTTATTTGTTTTGGCCTTGTTATGCTTTACAGTGCCAGCTCTTATGAGTCGTCTACCAAATTCGGAAATGATCTGTATTATCTTATGAGACAGGGAATATTTACTTTTATAGCGCTTTTTTTTACATTTATTGCAGCTAAGATAGATTATCATTTTTATTTTCGATTTGCATTTGCGGGATGGCTTATTTCATTATTTTTGATGGCAATGGTCAAATATTCACCGTTTGGAATTACTGCCGGTGGTGCAAGAAGATGGCTGGGCTACGGACCAATTCAGTTTCAGCCGTCAGAGGTAATGAAGATAACACTTATTATTTTTGCAGCTTCATATATAGTAAGGCTCGGAAGAGAATTTTATACTTTTATGGGAACATTTAAGGTTGTGATGGTGGGCTTTGTTTCAGCCGTGGGAGCATATTTTTTTACAGATAATCTCAGCACCGGCATAATTATTTTTATTATAGATTGTGTTATTGTATTTGTTGCACATCCAAAAACATGGCCTTTTGTTTTACTTGTTGGGCTTGCAGCTGTTTTTCTTGCTGTTTTAGTGCTGGTATATTCTCATCAGATTGAAAACACCTCGAGTTTTAGATTAAAGCGTGTCATGGTCTGGCTTAATCCCGAAAAATATTCTGACCTTGGCGGTTATCAGGTACTTCAGGGACTGTATGCTATCGGAAGCGGAGGTTTTTTTGGCAAAGGACTTGGAAACAGTACGCAAAAGCTGGACACTATTCCGGAAGCTCAGAATGATATGATATTTTCTATTATTTGTGAGGAGCTTGGTGTATTCGGAGCAATAGTTGTTGTTCTGTTGTTTGTCTATCTTTTATATAGAATATTATGTATAGCAAGGAGTGCACCGGATTTAAAGGGAACTCTTGTTGCAACAGGTGTATTTGCACATATATCGGTTCAGGTTATATTGAATATTTGCGTTGTGTTAAATGTTATACCTACAACAGGTGTAACACTTCCTTTTTTCAGCTATGGAGGTACATCGATAATTTTCCTAATGATAGAGATAGGACTTGTTTTAGGAATATCACGGCAGATAAATATAAGAGTTAAAGCACCTGCGCAGACAAAGAAATACAGAGTTGCCAGAAGCAAAGTTATTATTGACAAAAGATGATTATCCTTATACACTCTAATTGAAATATTCAGCAACAAAGGGGTATGTGTTATGCTTGAGAAGTTAAAACAGTTACTGTCAGAGCAATTCGGATATGATGAATCAACTATAACCGAAGACACCGATTTTAAGGATGATCTTGGTGCCGATTCACTTGATTTGTTTGAAATGGTAATGGCTCTTGAGGAAGAATATTCTGTTGAAATACCTGCAGAGGATTTAGCAGAAATCAATACAGTTGGTGACATTATCAATTATCTTAGAGAAAAAGGTGTGGAGCTTTGATTCCACACCTTTATGATTTTATGCAAATATGAAATATAATGAGCAACAAAAAGAGGCAATACGGCATCTTATGGGTCCGATGCTTGTATTGGCAGGTCCGGGATGCGGTAAAACTGCCGTTATAACAGGCAGGATAATTAATTTGATAAATAACGGGGTCTCTCCTTCATCTATTCTTGTGGTTACTTTTACCAGAGCTGCTGCATCGGAGATGAAAGAGAGATTTTTGCGATTAAGCAAAAATGAATATCGTGCTACAGCTTTTGGAACATTTCACGGAATATTTTTTAGGATATTAAGAGAGGAATATAAGCTCACAGCTGACAATATAATCAGTGAGGAAGCAAAATTTGCATTGATAAAAAATTTGGTTGTGCATTATTGCGAGGACAGCAGCTTTGAAAATGAGCTTACGGCAAAGGTAGTACAGGAAATAAGCTATATAAAGGGAAATGGCATTTCATCCAAGAATTTTTATTCTTCATCGATTGCTTCAGATGCCTTCAACAAAATATATTCAGAATACAGAAGATGGATGAAGGAAAATAAAAGGCTGGATTTTGATGATATTACAACGGTAACATATGAGCTTTTAATGAAAAATGAGGATATATTAAATAAGTGGCGAAGAAAATACAAATATATACTTGTTGATGAATTTCAGGATATAAACAGACTGCAGTATCAGATAATAAGAATGCTTGCGCAGCCTTTAAACAACCTTTTCGTTGTAGGTGACGATGATCAGTCGATATACAGATTCAGGGGTTCCGATCCGGAGATAATGCTTTCTTTTCCGAAAAATTTTGAAAACTGCAGGCTTGTGAGGCTTTCCGATAACTACAGGAGCAGCGATGGGATAATTAAGGCGGCACAAAGTGTAATAAAGGGTAATAAGCATAGATATGAAAAGAGACTTATTTCACATAATCATGTAAATGATGATGTTCAAATGCATATATTTGATAATATAAGGCAGGAGATGGACAGGCTTTCGTTTGAAATCAGAGAAAGGGTGAAAAACGGAGTCAGCTATAGAGATATTGCTGTTCTTGTAAGAACTAATTTTGGCGCGAGAGCGGCAATAGAAAAATTGATGTCTGACAGGATTCCGTTTGAGGCTGAGCAGGAGGTTCCGTGTATATTTGACCACTTTACTGCAAGAGATATTATTGCATATATGAAGATTGGCAACGGAAGCAATAAAAGAGAGGATTATCTTAGGATATGCAATAAGCCGAACAGATATATATCGAGAAACGCATTTTACGAAAGTAGAGTAAGGTTCGAGATGCTTTACAGCTTTTATGAGGATAGGACATGGATGTGGAAAAGACTTGAGGAACTTGAGGAAAATCTTCATGCCTTAAGAAATATGCCGCCATACGGAGCTATTCAATATATTCGAAAGATAATCGGATATGATGAATATATAAGAGAATATGCGCTTGAACATAAGGTTCCGCTGGAGGAGCTGATTGAGCCTGTTGAGGAAATTATGGAGAGCGCAAGGGAATATAAAAACCTTGATATGTGGATGGAGCATATAGAAGTTTACCGTGAAAAGCTTAAGAATTCATGTAAAAAGGATAATGTAAGCGATACGGTTAAAATTTCAACCCTTCATAGCTGTAAAGGGAAGGAATATGATATAGTATACATGCTTGATGTAAATGATGGGGTGATCCCTTATCATAAAGCAAGGCTTGAAAAGGATATAGAAGAAGAAAGACGACTTTTTTATGTGGGAATGACAAGAGCAAGGACAAGTCTTAACATATATGCAGTAAAAGAACGTTATGAGAAGAAAATGGAGATTTCACCTTTTATTAAGGGGATTCTTCCAGGTCGGAACAGATAATCGGAGGAATGATGGAGAACAGCATATTACTTATTGACGGTCACAGTATTTTAAATCGTGCATTTTACGGATTGCCGGCGCTTAAGAATGCAAAGGGTATATATACAAATGCGGTTTATGGCTTTTTAACAATAGTATTCAAGGTTATAGATGAGACAGAGCCGGATCATATTGCTGTTGCATTTGACCTTTCCGATCCGACCTTCAGACACAAAATGTATAAGGAATATAAAGGAACGCGAAAGCCTATGCCACAGGAGCTTAAAATGCAGGTTCCGCTCATAAAAGAAGTTCTTAGAGCAATGAATATAGAAGTGGTAGAAATGAGCGGATATGAGGCGGATGATATTATAGGCACAACAGCCAATATGGCTGAGCAAGAGGGAATGAAGGCTATAATTTTATCGGGTGACAGAGATCTGCTCCAGCTTGTTACGGAAAATACGACACTTTTACTGCCGAAAACAAGTAAAGGGACAACCACAGTTGAAACATTTACTCCTCAAAGAGTAAAGGAAGTATATAAGATTGAGCCAAGACAGATAATAGATCTTAAATCAATGATGGGCGATTCATCTGACAACATACCGGGACTGCCCGGTGTAGGGGAAAAAACAGCAACATCACTTATAGAAAAATACGGCTCTCTTGAAGCGGCACATGAGCATTTAGATGAAATAAAGCCAAAGCGAGCAATGGAATCTATGAGGGATAATTATGAGCTGGCAGTGCTTTCTAAGGAGCTGGCTACCATAATGCTCGATGCACCGATTGAAAAAAATCCTAAGGATTATCACATCGGTAATTTTTATACAGAAAAAGCATATTCACTGTACAAGGAGCTTGGCTTTAAAAATCTTTTTTCAAGGTTTGACGATTCAAAAAAGACAACAGATGCTGTACCTGAGACTGAATTTACAGATGATTTTATAAAAACAGAGGAGGTTTTTCAAAAGGCAGCTTTATCGGCACATACAGCGTTTTATCTTGATTTAAAAGAAAATAAAATAAAAGGTGTTTCAATTGTATTTGATGAAAAAATATATTATATAGAAGCAAACGGCTTTGTAACAGAGGCTTACCTAAAAGAGTCTGTTAACAAGCTGATAGAAGGGTGTGGCAGGATTTCAGCATATAAATTCAAGGAGCAGCAAAATGTGCTTCGGATCGGATATACGGAAAAGCTTTTTGACTGTATAATCGGTGCATATCTGCTTGATCCTTTAAGAAGCGATTATTCCTATGATTATTTGGCGGACAAGTATGCGTCGCTTCTTTTGCCGTCTGCAGAGGAAATTGTGGGAACTAAGCTTACACCAAAAACAGCTGTAACCGATGAGCAGAGAATAAAGCTGATCTCTCTTACAGCGTACAGCATATATAAAACCAGAGACAATATAGAAAACGAACTGCAAAAAAATGGCATGGATGAGCTGTTTAAAAATATTGAAATGCCGTTTGTGTATACCTTAAGCGATTTGGAAACAGCGGGAATCAGACTTAATACAAAGGAGCTTTCTGATTATTCGGCATTGCTTGGAGAGCAAATAGGCATTGTTGAAAAGAAGATATATGAAAAAGCCGGTGAGGTATTTAATATCCAGTCACCCAAGCAGCTTGGCGTTATTTTGTTTGAAAAGCTCAATTTGCCGGGCGGAAAGAAAACAAAAACAGGCTATTCGACTGCTGCAGATGTGCTTGAAAAGCTTGCAGAGGAGTATCCGATAGTAAATGATATATTATATTTCAGACAGCTCTCTAAGCTCAAATCCACATATGCGGATGCATTGGGTGAATATGTGCAGGATGATGGAAGGATACATTCGCATTTTTTGCAGACTGTAACTGCAACAGGAAGGATAAGCTCGGCAGATCCGAATCTTCAGAATATACCGGTCAGAATGGAGCTCGGAAGACAGATAAGAAGAGTATTCGTTCCGAAGGATGGATGTCTGTTTATAGATGCTGATTATTCACAGATAGAGTTAAGAATTCTTGCACATATGTCTAATGACAAAAAATTGATCGAGGCATATAATCAGGAAAGTGATATTCATCGTATTACGGCTTCGTTGGTATTTGGAGTGCCGTTTGATGAGGTTACACCTATTCAAAGGAGAAATGCCAAGGCTGTTAATTTCGGAATTGTATATGGAATAAGCTCTTTTGGCTTGAGCCAGGATTTAAGCATTTCCAGAAAAGAGGCAGGCAAATACATTTCACAATATTTCAAAACATATCCGGGAATAAAAAGCTATTTGGACAATACGGTTGCCGATGCAAAAAAGAATGGCTATACAACAACCATATACGGAAGAAAGAGACCCATTCCTGAACTGTTATCAAGCAATTTTATGCAGAGATCCTTTGGTGAGAGAGTGGCAATGAACTCTCCGATACAGGGAACTGCGGCAGATATTATAAAAATCGCAATGAACAATGTCAGCAAACGATTAAAAAAGGAAGGCTTAAAAACAAGACTTATTCTTCAGATTCACGATGAATTACTTCTTGAAGCACCGTTTTCTGAGGTGGAGGCTGCAAGCAACATTCTCAGAGAAGAAATGGAAAATGCAGCCAGGCTTAAGGTTAAGCTTGAGGTAGATTTGAATATCGGTGAAAATTGGGATGAGGCACACTAAGGGAAGAGAAAGAGATGAAAATAATCGGGATCACAGGCGGTATCGGATGCGGAAAAAGTACAGTATGTGACTATTTGAAAAGCAAATACGATGCTGAGATAATTTTGGCAGATAACGTCGGACATGAGGTGACTGAACCGGGAACCAAGTGCAACAGGGAGCTTCAAAAGCTGTTTGGAGAGAATTGCTTTTACAGTGACGGAACACTTAACAGAAGAAAAATAGGTGATATCGCATTTAAGGATCCATTGCTTCTTCAAAAAATGAATTCTTTGATCCATCCTGCAGTATGGGATGAGATAATAAAAAGATTTGAAGCAGCACGTGCCGGCGGCAAAAGACTTGCAGTACTTGAAGCGGCATTATTAATAGAATCGAAATATGTCGATATTTGCGATGAGCTGTGGTATGTTTATGCAGATAAGCCTTCAAGGATGAAAAGATTGCTTTCAAGCAGAGATATTACAGAGGAAAAGGTGAAGCATATAATTGAAAGACAGCTTTCTGAGGATGAATTTAGGAAAAACTGTGATTTTGTAATAAATAATACAGAAAATTTTCAAAAAACAGCTATGGAAATTGATTCAAGACTTGCAGAAAGGCATTTAATATGAGAGTATGCACTATAGCCAGCGGAAGCAGTGGGAATTGTATATATGTCGGAAGTGATGATACGCATATTCTTATTGATGCAGGCATAAGCGGGAAAAAAATCGAAAAGGGTCTGAATGATATTGGGCTTAAAGGAGAGGATATAGATGCACTGCTGATAACGCATGAGCATTCGGATCATATAAAAAGCCTCGGAGTTATATCCAGACGGTTTGGCATCCCGATATATACATCCGAAAAGACCTATGAAGCAGCGAAAAATGATCCGAAGATGGGAAGGTTGCCGGAGGGAATATTTAATAAAATAACTCATGATGAGGATTTTGTTATAGGTGATATAAACATTCATTCTTTTTCGACAAGCCATGATGCTGTAGATCCGATGGGATTCAGATTTGAAAACAAGGATAATACATTTGCTGTAGCGACAGATCTCGGATGCTATGATGATTATGTAATCAAACAGCTTAAGGGGCTTGATAATGTTTTAATAGAAGCAAATCACGATGTACATATGCTTGAGGCAGGCTACTATCCGTATTATCTTAAAAGACGAATACTCAGCGATAAGGGACATCTTTCAAATGAATCGGCAGGAAGACTGCTTTCGGATATTCTTCATGATGATATGAAAAATATAATACTTGGACATCTCAGTAAGGACAATAACTATCCGGCGCTTGCATATGAAACAGTATGCTCGGAAATAACAATGGGCAGCTGTCCGTATAAGGCCGGTGATTTCAGAATAGAAATAGCAGACAGAAACGAAGCCGGAAGGCTAATAGAATGGTAGGAGAAAGAAAATGAAAAAAACAATTGTAACCGTTGTAGGACATGACACTGTCGGAATTATTGCAAAGGTCTGTACTTATCTTGCAGAGCATAAGATAAATATAGAGGATATCTCTCAGACGATTTTACAGGGTGTATTTAATATGATGATGATAGTTGACACATCAGCTGCAGATGTTAAAGCAGCCGATCTTGCAGCTGATCTTGGCAAAATCGGCGAGGAGCTCGGCGTTATCATAAGATGCCAGAGAGAAGATATTTTCAATATGATGCACAGAATTTAAGTACATCAAATTCAAGGGGACACGTTATGATCAATATATTTGAAGTCAATGAAACCAATGAAATGATAGCTCATGAGAATCTGGATGTCAGAACAATTACAATGGGAATAAGTCTTTTGGATTGTATGGATTCGGATCTTAATGAGTTAAACAAAAAAATATATAATAAAATTACAACGCTTGCAAAGGATCTTGTAGCTACAGGTGAGGCAATATCGGCTGAATATGGCATTCCGATAGTAAATAAAAGAATATCTGTTACTCCTATCGGTATAATAGGCTCTGCAGCCTGCAAGAGTGAGGATGATTTTGTAACAATTGCGGAAACTTTGAATAAAGCAGCAATTGAGGTAGGAGTCAATTTTCTGGGAGGATATTCAGCGCTTGTTTCAAAAGGAATGACTAAATCCGATGAGCTTCTTATAAGATCAATTCCCAAGGCTCTGGCAGCTACGCAAAGAGTTTGTTCATCCGTAAACCTGGGTTCAAGTAAAACGGGAATCAATATGGATGCTGTTAAGCTTATGGGCGAAATCGTAAAGGAAACCGCTGAGATAACAAAGGATGACAGCTGTATGGGCTGTGCAAAGCTTGTGGTATTTTGCAATGCACCGGATGATAATCCGTTTATGGCAGGTGCATTTCATGGGGTTACTGAGGCCGATGCTATTATAAATGTTGGCGTTTCAGGACCGGGTGTTGTTAAACATGCACTTGAAAGTGTAAGAGGCGAGAACTTCGAGGTTCTCTGTGAGACGATAAAGAAAACAGCATTTAAGGTTACACGTGTCGGACAGCTCGTTGCTAAGGAGGCATCAAGGAGACTTGGAGTTCCGTTTGGAATCATTGATCTTTCGCTTGCACCTACACCGGCTATAGGGGATTCAGTGGCTGATATTCTTGAGGAAATCGGACTTGAATCTGTTGGTGCACCTGGTACAACAGCTGCACTTGCATTGCTGAATGATCAGGTAAAAAAGGGTGGTGTAATGGCATCCTCTTATGTAGGAGGTCTTAGCGGTGCATTTATACCTGTAAGTGAGGATCAGGGAATGATCGATGCGGCTAACAGCGGAGCACTTACAATAGAAAAGCTTGAAGCAATGACTTGCGTATGCTCTGTAGGACTTGATATGATAGCTATTCCGGGAGATACATCAAAAAGCACTATTTCGGGAATAATTGCAGATGAGATGGCTATCGGTATGGTCAATAACAAGACCACAGCTGTAAGGGTAATACCTGTAATAGGCAAGAAGGTCGGAGAAAGTGTGGAATTCGGCGGACTTTTGGGATATGCACCCATAATGCCTGTAAACCGATATTCATGCGAAAAAATGGTTAACAGGGGCGGTCGAATTCCTGCGCCTATTCATAGCTTTAAAAATTAAGCTTAGAAAACAGCTTATCATATTATAACAAGCTGTTTTTGATATTCATGTACGAATGCAGTGCCTGTTTTGTTGGATAAAACGGCATTATAAAGATTTGAAGCAAAAAGCTCTTTTTGATAGAGCTTTGCAGGAAGCGTTGATGGCTTTCCGCAAAGCTGTATTAAGGAGCTTTTTTTTATTTTGCCAAGAAGCTCTGATGCATTACTAAAGCCAAGCATTCTGACATAGCTGTTGTTAAAAGCTTCATCAATATCTGATTTATGGATATCAAGGCAAATATGGAGAAGGCATCTTTTTATATGAGTATAGGTATGATTTTTTGTTTTAAGCGTCATTGCAAATGCTTCAAATCCGTTGAATGAATTTTCCAGCTGCTTGATTCTTCTGGCAAGCTCATGTGAGATGTCAGGATAGCAGCTTAGAGATCCGCTTGTTTCTGTAAGAAGCCTGCTGTGGAGTAAAAGTGAAAAATCATCAGGATAAACCGCATTAAAGAACAGCTCTTTTAAATCAAAGGAGTTATATGCCTGATCCGGCAGGGCTGAAGCTGCAGCAAGAGGATCATTACAAAGAAGTGTTTTTCGGATTGCGCTTGCTGAAGCATTTTCGGTATGTATTGATGTATCGTTGTAACCGGAACCCTTTCTTGCAATTGTTTTAGGTTTTATATTGCTGTTTGTTTTTTTTAGGGCGGTCAGGTATTCTAATCCCAGTATATTATTGGGAGATATAAGAAATTCCTCCATGCTTTTTGCATCACTGAAGGCCTCTGCAGCAGCAGGAATCCTGCTAAGAGCAATAAAGCGTGCTTTAGGAAATGAAAATCCTTGTTTTAGACAGTTCTTGAGCTCTGATGTGAATTGAGGAGGCTCGTTTATTAATATATCGGATATTATATCGAATGCAGATATCTCTCCGTATTCACTTCCAAACCATAATTCATCAACGATATTCAGCTTGTTTAGAAGAGAAACCGCGCCCTCGGCAAAGATTGCGGCACTGCTTGTTGCTATCGCGCAGGGAAGCTCTATAACAAGATTTGCGCCCCCGTTTAAGGCTGTTTTTGCTCTTGTGAATTTATCAAATATTGCCGGCTCGCCTCTTTGGACATAGTCTCCGCTCATGACTGTTAGGATATAGTCGGCATTTGATCTTTTTTTGATTTCGGATAAAAGATATTCATGTCCCTTGTGAAAAGGATTGAATTCGGCAATAACGGCTGCAACCTTCAAGATATCGGCCTCCTGTTTAAAGCATTATATAACATAGTATATCAAATTCATAGGAAAAAAACATTGATTAATAATAAGTATAGGGATATACTAAAATAGTATGTTTTCTCTTAAAATATTCGAAAAGAGAATGAGTGAAAGGAGCATTAAAATGAGCTTTATTGATGGAATTAAAGAAAGAGCAAAAGCTGACAAAAAGACCATCGTATTACCTGAGTCAATGGATGTACGTACTTTTGATGCAGCAGAGAAAATCTTAAAAGAAGATATCGCAAATATTATTATTATCGGTACACCGGAAGAGATTGAAAAAAATTCAAAGGGATATGATATTTCAAAGGCAATCATCGTTGACCCATATAATGATCCTAACAAACAGAAGTATATAGATAAATTTGTTGAATTAAGAGCAAAAAAAGGCATGACACCTGAGAAAGCTAAAGAGCAGATGGAAAATGACTATATGTACTATGCATGTCTTATGTGCAAATGCGGTGACGCAGACGGTGCAGTTTCAGGAGCATGTCATTCAACAGGAAATACAATCCGTCCGGCACTTCAGCTTCTTAAGACAAAGCCGGGAATCGGAAGCGTATCAGGCTTCTTCCTTATGGAGGTTCCTAATTGCGACTGCGGTGAAAACGGACTTTTTGTATTTGCTGATTGTGCTGTTAATACAGATCTTGATTCAGCTAAGCTTGCGGAGATTGCAGGTCTTTCAGCAGAGTCATTTGAAATGTTCGTAGGTGCAGAGCCGAAGGTTGCAATGCTTTCATATTCATCTAAGGGCAGTGCAAAGCATGATGATGTAACTAAGGTTGCGGATGCTGTAGCACTTGCAAAGGAAAAATTCCCTGATATCCAGCTTGATGGAGAGCTTCAGCTTGATGCAGCACTTGTTCCGTCTGTCGGACAGTCAAAGGCACCGGGAAGCGCTGTTGCAGGTCACGCAAATACACTTGTATTCCCGTCACTTGAGGCAGGAAATATTGGCTATAAGCTTGTACAGAGATTGGCAAAGGCAAATGCATACGGACCTATTCTTCAGGGACTTTCAATGCCTGTTAATGACCTTTCAAGAGGTTGCTTTGCAGATGACATTGTCGGTGTTGTTGCACTTACAGCTGTTCAGGCACAGAATGCTGCCAAATAATAATCGGAGGAAGATATAAATGAAAGTTTTAGTTATTAACTGCGGAAGCTCATCTCTTAAGTATCAGCTTATTGATTCTGAAACAGAAGCTGTGCTTGCAAAGGGATTATGTGAGCGTATAGGAATAGACGGACGTCTTGTTTATCAGAAGGATGGCTGCGATAAGGAAATAACAGATCTTCCGATGCCTACACATAAAGAGGCTATCCAGTACGTTCTCAATGCACTTACAAACGAAAAGACAGGTGCAGTGAAGGATCTTAAGGAAATCGGCGCCGTAGGTCACAGAGTTGTACACGGAGGAGAAAAATTCTCAGAGTCTACACTTATTACCGATGATGTTATTAAGGCTATTGAGGAGGTTTCCGATCTTGCACCTCTTCACAATCCGGCAAACCTTATCGGAATCCATGTTTGCCAGGAGCTTATGCCAGGAGTACCGATGGTAGCAGTATTTGATACAGCCTTCCATCAGACAATGCCGCCAAAGGCATTCCTTTACGGACTTCCTGCTGAATACTATGAAAAATACAAAATAAGACGTTATGGCTTCCACGGAACATCACACAGCTATGTTTCTAAAGAAACAGCAAAATTCCTCGGACTTGATCTGAATAATTCAAAGATCATTGTCTGCCACCTTGGAAATGGTGCATCCATAAGTGCCGTTGTTAACGGAAAATGTATTGATACAAGTATGGGTATGACTCCTCTTGACGGACTTGTAATGGGTACTCGTTCAGGAAGCATTGACCCTGCTATCGTAGAATTTATTGCTCAGAAGGAAAAAATAACTCTTGAAGAGGTTATTAACATTCTTAATAAAAAATCAGGTGTTTATGGCCTTTCAAATGAGCTTTCAAGTGACTTCAGAGATTTAGGAGAGGCTGCAAATGCAGGAAACAAATATGCAATAGCAGCACTTGAGGTATTTGAATACAGGGTAATCCGCAAGGTTGGTGCTTATATTGCTGCAATGAACGGTGTAGATGCGATTGCATTTACTGCCGGAATCGGTGAGAATGACGCTCAGGTCAGAGCTTCGGTTGTAGAAAGCTTCGGATACCTCGGAATCAAGATTGATCATGAGAAAAACCTTAAGAGAGGCGGAAATCGTGTAATCACAACAGATGATTCAAAGATTCCGGTATGTGTGATTCCTACAAATGAGGAGCTTGCAATTTGCCGTGATACAGTGGCAATCGTAAAGAAGCTTAAATAACTATTACCGGATTATAAATAAATTTTACTTGACAAGAACTATTAATACAGATATACTCTTCAAAGTGTGGTTAGGAGTCTGAAATGAATATAGATCTTTCTAAACTACTTCAAATTGACGGCGGAAAAAAAGAATATAGCCTTGATAATATTATTTCTTCTATCAGTGTAGATGATATTGAATATAAGGTTTGCCAGTATGAGCCAATGATTTTGAATATTCAGAATGAAGGCGATCAGGTATTGAATATTTGTTATTCCGGAGCGGCTGATGTTATTATTCCGTGTTCAAGATGTCTTGAACCGGTTAAATACAATGTCAAGTTTGAAGATAAACGCAAGATCGATATGAAGCAGCCTGAAGATGAAAGAGAAGATGATGCTTTCTTTATAATGGAAAGGACATTGTTTCCTGAGATGCTTTTCATGGATGAAATCCTGCTGCGATGGCCGATTCGAGTGCTGTGCAGAGAAGATTGCAAAGGAATCTGCAGTCGGTGCGGTGCAAACCTCAATAAAGGGGCTTGTAGCTGTGAAGAAGAAGCGACCGACCCGAGAATGGCTGCTATAAAAGATATTTTTAGTCAGTATAAGGAGGTATAACCGTGTCTATCTGTCCAAAGAATAAAACTTCAAGAGCAAGAAGAGATAAAAGAAGAGCTAACTGGAAAATGACAGCTCCGAATCTTATCAAATGTGACAAATGCGGAGAGCTTACAATGCCGCACAGAGTTTGCAAGGCTTGCGGAACCTATAACAAAAAACAGGTTATCGAAGTTGAAGCTTAATTGAATTTATCAGAGCTACTGCTTATGCAGTAGCTCTTTTTTATAACAAAAAGCTTTGTTTTGGTATATTTAATGCTGAAAATAAAGCTTACTTTGTATTATGCAGATGCGAAATCATAAAGACTCTATATACGTTTATAACAAAAAATAATTGATAATTTTATTATATCGTTATATAGTTATTTTGTTGTTTTTTAAAGTATGTACTTGGCTTAAAAGCCTAAAGCTCTAATGCAGGCTTGCATCCGGTTGGATTCCTGACTTTATGTTTTGAGGATTGCGGGGGCGCAACGCGCGCAGCAATCCGGTATCGGTTAGGGTCAAAAGACCTTTTAAGTCTGGCATTATTATATAAGAATATTTGTAAATATAAGAGGTATTTAGTATGTGGAATTTAAACGAAAATTATCTTAAGCTTCCGGGCAGCTATCTTTTTTCAACCATCGCAAAAAAGGTTAATGCTTTTACAGAGGCAAATCCGGATAAAAGCATTATCCGTCTTGGAATCGGAGACGTAACGCTTCCTTTGGCTCCGGCTGTTATCAAAGCATTGCATAAGGCAGTTGATGAGATGGCTGTTAAGGAGACCTTCAAGGGATATGCACCAGATCTTGGATATGACTTCCTTCGCAATGCAATCGCACGTGAGGATTATAATTCAAAGGGTATAGATGTTTCAGCCGATGAAATATTTGTTTCGGACGGTGCTAAATGCGACTGCTCAAATATACAGGAAATTTTCAGCAATGACTGCAAAGTTGCTGTTTGTGATCCGGTATATCCTGTATACGTAGATTCAAATGTTATGGCAGGAAGAGCCGGAGACTGGGATGAGGCTGCCTCGGTATTTACAAATGTAATATATATGCCTTGTACATCAGAAAACAATTTCGTACCGGAGCTTCCTAAGGAGACTCCTGATCTTATATATCTTTGTTATCCGAATAATCCTACAGGAACTACACTTACGAAGGATCAGCTTCAGGTTTGGGTTGATTACGCAAATAAGGTAGGAGCTATAATAATTTTCGATTCTGCTTATGAGGCATATATTTCAGAAGCAGATGTACCGCATTCGATTTATGAATGTGAAGGCGCTCGCAGCTGTGCAATTGAGCTTAGAAGCTTTTCAAAAAATGCAGGATTCACAGGACTTCGTTTGGGATTTACCGTTATTCCGAAGGATATTAAAAAAGGTGATGTTATGCTTCACAGCCTTTGGGCAAGACGTCATGGAACAAAGTACAACGGTGCTCCGTATATCGTACAAAGAGCAGGGGAGGCTTGCTATTCAGAAGAAGGAAAGGCAGAGCTTAAGGAGCAGGTAGCTTATTATATGAGAAATGCAGGCTATATTTACAATGGTCTTAAAAATGCGGGATATACTGTTATAGGCGGCGTAAACGCACCTTATGTATGGCTCAAGACTCCTGACAATATGACATCATGGGATTTCTTTGATAAGCTTTTAAATGAGGTTGGAGTTGTAGGAACACCGGGATCAGGATTCGGACCAAGCGGTGAAGGCTATTTCAGACTGACAGGCTTTGGTACATATGAAAACACTGTAAAAGCAATAGAACGTATTCAGAAGCTTTAAGAGGATATTTATGGCAAATATTATTAGCGAAGAGACAATAGATTATGTCGGCATTTTGGCAAAATTATTTTTAACAGACGAAGAGAAAGAACAGGCAAGATCCGATATGCAAAATATGCTTGATTACATTGATAAGCTGAATGAGCTTGATACATCAGGCATAGAGCCGATGTCACATGTATTTGATGTGGATAATGTTTTCAGAGAGGATGTCGTTACAAACGGCGATGATCGGGAAAATATGCTTGCAAATGCTCCTTTTGAGTATGACGGGCAGTATCAAGTACCAAAGACGGTTGAATAGGAGGACATATGGATATTTCAAAGCTTACAGCCGTAGAGCTTGCCGAAAGGATTCATAATCATGAGGTTACGGTAAAGGAGGCTCTGGATGCATTTTTCGCTGTAATAGAAGCAAATGATAATGATATAAATGCATTTATTACCTTGAATAAAGAAAACGCATACGAACAGGCTGAGGTACTGCAAAAGGAAATTGACAACGGCAATATTGCATCGGCACTTGCGGGAGTTCCTATTGCTGTTAAGGATAACATTTGTACCAAGGGAATAAATACGACCTGTGCATCTAAGATCCTTGACGGATTTGTTCCTACATATGAAGCAACAGTTGTGGAAAAGCTCAAGGTTGCAGGAATGATAATAATAGGAAAAACAAATATGGACGAGTTCGCAATGGGCTC
Source organism: Faecalibacterium sp. CAG:74 (assembly GCA_963595425.1). Classification (GTDB taxonomy): domain Bacteria; phylum Bacillota; class Clostridia; order Lachnospirales; family Lachnospiraceae; genus Alectryocaccobium. The sequence continues at coordinate 23,243 of CAVBHN010000004.1, forward strand.
TACAACAGAGACATCATATTTCGGACCAACCAAAAATCCTGCAGATTTAAATCATGTTCCGGGAGGTTCATCGGGTGGTTCATGTGCTGCGGTTGCTGCAAATGAAGCTCCTATTGCGCTCGGAAGCGATACAGGTGGATCAATAAGACAGCCAAGCTCATTTTGCGGAGTTACAGGCTTAAAGCCTACATATGGTGCTGTTTCAAGATATGGACTTATTGCCTATGGCTCATCGCTCGATCAAATAGGTCCGATAGCAAAGGATGTACGAGACTGTGCGGCTATGCTTGAAATAATTGCCGGCAAGGATGACAAGGATTCTACATCCGTAAAAATGGATGATTATGATTTTACAGGTGTTTTAGGCGAATCCGTACAAGGGCTTAAGATAGGAATTCCGACAGAATATTTTGGCGAGGGACTTCAGGGTTCGGTAAAAGAGGCTATTTACAATGCGGCAGAAATTCTTAAAAAGAACGGTGCTGTTGTGGAAGAATTCAGCCTTGGTATGCTTGAATACGCTATTCCGGCATATTATGTAATTGCATCAGCAGAAGCAAGCTCTAATCTTGAGCGTTTTGACGGTGTAAAATACGGATACAGAGCCGAAAACTATGACGGACTTCATGATATGTATAAGAAGACAAGATCACAGGGCTTTGGGTCAGAGGTTAAAAGAAGAATAATGCTTGGTTCATTTGTTCTTAGCTCAGGATATTATGATGCATATTATCTGAAGGCACTTAGAACAAAGGCACTTATAAAGAAATCCTTTGATAAGGCATTCGAAAGCTATGACATTATACTTGCACCTGCAGCGCCTACTACAGCTCCCAGGATAGGTGAATCTTTGGCAGATCCTATTCAAATGTATCTTGGAGATATTTATACGGTATCTGTAAATCTTGCCGGACTTCCAGGAATTTCAGTTCCATGCGGAAAGGATGAAAATGGGCTTCCTATAGGTGTACAGATGATAGGTGATTGCTTCAGTGAGAAAACCTTATTCAAGGCAGCATATAAATACGAGCAGGCAGTAAAGGAGGGCAGATAATGGAACGGGAATATGAAACTGTTATCGGTCTTGAGGTGCACGTTGAGCTTGCCACAAAAACAAAGATATTTTGCGGATGTTCAACCAAATTCGGCGGTGCTCCGAACACACATACCTGTCCTGTATGTACAGGAATGCCGGGATCTCTGCCTGTATTAAATAAGCAGGTTGTAAATTACGCATTGGCGGTAGGACTTGCGGCAAACTGCCAGATAAATCAGCACTGTAAATTTGACAGGAAAAATTATTTTTATCCGGATAATCCTCAGAACTATCAAATCTCTCAGCTTTATCTTCCGATATGTCATGATGGTTTTATTGAGATAGAAACAAAAAACGGCATGAAGAAGATTAGAATTCATGAGATCCATATGGAAGAGGATGCAGGAAAGCTTGTACATGATGATTATGAGGACTGCTCTTATGTTGATTATAACAGAAGCGGTGTTCCTCTTATTGAGATAGTGTCAGAGCCTGATATGAGAAATGCGGATGAGGTTACAGCATATCTTGAGCAGCTTAGAATGATAGCTCAATATGTTCATGCCTCTGACTGTAAGCTTCAGGAGGGATCTATGCGTGCAGATGTTAATCTTTCCGTAAGAGAAAAGGGAAGCGATACATTTGGCACAAGAACCGAGATGAAAAATCTCAATTCCTTTAAAGCAATTGCAAGAGCTATTGAGGCAGAAACAGCACGTCAGATTGACCTTATCGAATCAGGCAAAAAGGTAATTCAGGAAACGAGAAGATGGGATGATTCAAACGGAGCTTCTTATCCTATGCGTTCCAAGGAGGATGCTAAGGATTACAGATATTTCCCTGATCCTGACTTACCGCCTGTAAATATAAGTGATGAATGGTTGAAGAGTATTAAGGCTGCAGAGCCTGAGCTTCAGATACCTAAAAAGGAAAGATATATTTCGGAATTTAAGCTTCCGTCATATGATGCCGGAATCATCACTTCATCTAAGAAGCTTGCGGATATATTTGAGGAAACCGTTGCCTGCGGATCTAATCCGAAGAAGGTTTCAAACTGGCTTATGGGTGAGACACTTCGCCTTCTAAAGGACAGATCAGATGATCCGGAGGATATAATATTCTCATCTAAGCATCTTCATTCTCTGATAAAGCTAACAGAGGAGGGTGCGATAAACAATACCGTAGCCAAGGAAGTTTTTGAAAAAATGTATGAGGAAAATATTGATCCTACTGCTTATGTTGAAGAAAACGGACTTAAAACAGTAAATGACGACGGAGCGCTTGAGGAGATTGTAAAGAAGGTAATCGACTCTAATCCAAAGGTCGTTGAAGAGTACAGAGGCGGAAAAGAGAAGGTATTAGGCTTCCTCATCGGTCAGGTTATGAAGGAACTTAAAGGCAAGGCAAATCCGGCAAAGGCAGGAGAAATGCTGAAAAAACTGTTATAAAGGAGAAGTTCAATGAGTAAAATAAAAATGATTACACCGCTTGTTGAAATGGACGGCGATGAGATGACAAGAATACTTTGGCAGATTATTAAGGATGAACTTATACTTCCTTATATTGATTTAAAAACAGAGTATTATGATCTTGGACTTAAGCATAGAGACGAGACCTCAGATAAGGTAACAGTTGATGCTGCTGAGGCTACAAAGAAGTATAAGGTTGCAGTCAAATGTGCAACAATTACTCCTAATGCAGCAAGAATGCCGGAATATAATCTCCATGAAATGTGGAAGAGTCCTAACGGAACAATAAGATCAATGCTTGATGGAACCGTTTTCAGAGCACCGATCGTTGTAAAGGGAATAGAGCCTACAGTTAAATGCTGGGAAGCTCCTATCACCGTTGCACGTCATGCATATGGTGATGTTTACAAGAATACAGAGATGAGGATCACAAAGCCAGGAACTTTATCACTTGTATACAAATCAGCAGACGGTCAGATAGAAGAGAAACAGGTGATTCATGAGTTTACGGGAACCGGAGTTGCTCAGGGTCAGTATAACATAGATGAATCAATAGAAAGTTTTGCAAGAAGCTGCTTCCAGTATGCAGTTGATACAAAGCAGTCTCTTTGGTTCTCAACAAAGGACACAATTTCCAAGAAATATGATCATAGGTTTAAGGATGTATTCCAGGAAATTTATGATACTGATTATAAAGAAAAATTTGAAAAGCTTGGAATTGAATATTTCTACACGCTTATAGATGATGCTGTGGCAAGAATTATGAAGGCAAAGGGCGGATTTATCTGGGCACTCAAGAATTATGACGGTGATGTTATGAGTGATATGATTTCATCTGCATTCGGTTCGCTTGCTATGATGACATCGGTTCTGGTGTCTCCTCATGGATATTATGAATATGAGGCAGCGCATGGAACTGTACAGAGACATTATTACAAGCATCTTAAGGGTGAGGAAACATCTACAAACTCCGTAGCAACTATTTTTGCATGGACAGGTGCACTCAGAAAAAGAGCTGAGCTGGATAATATACCTGAGCTTTCGGCATTTGCAGATAAGCTTGAAAAGGCTACTTTATCAACTATAGAATCAGGAAAGATGACAAAGGATCTTGCACTTATTACAACAATCAAAGATCCTATCGTTCTTAACAGCAAGGACTTCATTGTTGCAATAAGAAGAACCTTAGATGAGCTTTAATAAGAATTAATTAAATGGGAGGAACTCTAAATTGAGAGCTCCTCCCATTTTTCATATAATGCATTCAGCTGATCCTGAATATCCTGAAGCTGATTTGTCAGCTCAGTAAGTCTTACGTGATTGTCAGAATTTTCGGGAAGATTGATTTCATCATTTAATTCAGAAACCTTTTCCTCAAGAAGTTCAATCTGCTGTTCGGTCTTTTTGATGTCATTTTCTTTTTTTCGCTTTAAGGCAAGCTCTTCCTTTTGAGCCTTCCAGTCAAGAGAAGCATTTGAAGCGCTTTTTTCAGTATGAGTATCAGAGGGCTCATTTTTAATATATGCATTTGTAAGCTCTTCCTTTTTCTCAAGGTAATAATCATAATTTCCTATATACGGAATAAGAATATTTTGATCAAGCTCCAATATACGTGTAGCTGTTTTGTTGATAAAATATCTGTCATGACTGACATATAGAACCGTACCTGTATAGCTGCAAAGTGCATCTTCCAAAATTTCTCTTGAATACATATCAAGGTGGTTAGTAGGCTCATCAAGTATAATAAAATTCGCCTCGGAAAGCATGAGCTTAGCAAGGGAAACTCTGCCTCGCTCTCCGCCGCTTAAGGATCCGATTTTTACAAATACATCATCACCTGTAAAAAGAAATGCAGCGCATACATTTCTTATCTGAGTTTCTGTCATATTTGGGTATGCATCATGTATTTCATCGAAAATAGTCTTTGTCATATCAAGGACCTGATGCTCCTGGTCATAATAGCCTATATGAACACGGCTTCCAAGTGTTACAGTTCCGCTGTCAGCTTCCTCAAGTCCGTTTATTATTTTGAGAATTGTTGTTTTTCCTGTTCCGTTATTTCCGATAAGAGCAACTCTTTCTCCTCTGTATATATCAAAGCTTTGATCTTTGAACAATGTTAAGCCATCAAAGCTTTTTGAGAGTCCATTTATCGAAAGCACATCCTTGCCGCTTTCGGTATTGGGAGAGAGCTTAAGATGCATATTGACATCAGTTTCGATCGGCTTGTCTATGAGTTCTACTTTATCCAATGCTTTTTCACGGCTTTCGGCTCGCTTAATTGATTTTTCACGGTTAAAGGATTTAAGCTTTGTGATAACCTCCTCCTGATGCTTTATCATATGCTGCTGATTGATATATGCATTATATCTTGCTCTTCGTATTACAGCTTTTTTTTCGCTGAATTGAGTATAATTTCCTTCAAACGACATAGCTGTTTTGTTATCTATTTCAACAACCTTTGAAACAATTTTGTCAAGAAAAAATCTGTCATGAGACACAATGAGTACAGCACCCTGATAATTGAGAAGATAATTTTCAAGCCATGTTGTTGAACTTATATCAAGATGGTTGGTCGGTTCATCAAGTATCAGAAGGTCAGGCTTGCTCAAAAGTGATTTGCCGAGAGCAAGTCTTGTTTTTTGACCTCCTGAAAGTGTTGAAATCGAACGGTTAAAATCTGATTCATCAAAGCCGAGACCTTTTAAAATACCTGTAACCTCACTTCTCAAAGCATAGCCATTTGCCAGCTCGAATTGGTGTGTTATCGAGCTGTATTTTGACATCATATGTTCAAGCTCTTCACCCTGAGCGTTTGGCATAGCCTCTTCAAGCTGTCTCATCTGATGCTCTATATCAAGAAGCTCCTTTTTTGCATCCATGACATAGTCGTAAATATTCATAGAACCAAATATATCCTGATGCTGAGCAAGATAACTGAATTTGGCATTGCTTGACATTATGACCTGACCAGAGTCTGCTGAAGCTTCATCTACTATAATTTTTAAAAGAGTTGTTTTTCCGCATCCGTTTACACCGATAAGAGCAACCTTCTCGTTATCATTTATGTGAAATGACACATTATTGAAAAGTTCATTTACTCCAAAGGACTTACTTATGCTTTGACAATCTAAAACCATTATTGTTTAACCTTACCTTATGTTTCTGATTAATTTTGTGCTGCTTTTCATGCAGCTATGATATATATGCGGTATGAAAATACAGAAATGCTGTATTATCTAATGAAATTTGTAACATATTTGGCTTCTGTTTCAGGAAGGGCAATTCCGTTTTCTTTTCCTGCATTAATACATTTGATGAGCCATGCCATGTTTCTTGCAAGATTTCTCATCGCCTGAAGACCTTCCTCATCCTGCTTTACCTCATCAGGTGTCATACCATGGACAAGCGGCCAATAGGTTGATCCGATTGTTATCATCTGTGTATTGCCAAAATGCTTTTGCAGGCAGTCAAGAGATGCTGTTGTACCGCCTCGTCTTGCTGAAACAACGGCAGCAGCCGGCTTAAACATAAAAGGCTTATATACGGCACCATCCCATGTGCTGAAGGATAAGCGGTCCATAAATGAAAGAAGATTTCCTGATGGATGTCCGTAGTATACAGGACTTCCAAATACAAATCCATCAGCATCATATGCTTTCTTTGCAAATTCATTTACAATGTCATCATTAAATACGCATCCCTTACCATTGTTTTCCGGAGTTTTGCAGCCACCGCATGATATGCATTCACGAAATGGCTTATTGCCTATCTGGAATATTTCATAGTCAATGCCAAGACTCTTAAGTGTTTCTCCTACCTCAGTAAGTGCTGTAAAGGTACATCCCTTTTCGTGTGCACTTCCGTTCACCATTAATACCTTCATTCTTTACCCTCTCTTCTATATTAGAATTGTAACTTTTGATTCATATTATATGAGTAGAATTGATTTATTGCAACGCTGTCAAACTTTTTATTTTGACAAATTAAACTCAAACTCATATAATTGATGAATAAAATAGGTTTAGTATGTAACATTATATGGGGTGATTAACAAATGTCCGATAAGAAAGTTTCAAAAGCAGTCATAAGAAGACTTCCAAGATATTATAGATATTTAGGAGATCTGCTCAAGGATGGTGTTGAAAGAATTTCATCGGGTGAGCTTAGTAAAAAGATGCATGTAACAGCATCTCAGATCAGACAGGATCTAAATAACTTTGGAGGCTTCGGGCAGCAGGGCTATGGTTACAATGTAAGATATTTGCATGGAGAGATAGGGACAATACTTGGACTCGATCATGAAAAGAGCATGATAATTATAGGAGCAGGTAATCTCGGACATGCATTATCAAATTATGCAGGCTTTGGGAAATACAGCTTCAATACACTTGCTTTGTTTGATACAGATTCAAGTAAGATAGATGAAAACAGACATATTCCGATTTTGCATATGAATAACATAGAGCAATTTTTGAAGGAAAATCACGTTGATATAGCAGCGCTTACAGTTCCTAAGAATTTTGCGATAGAAACAGCCAGGAAGCTGGTTGATTGCGGAGTAAGAGCTATATGGAATTTTGCTCAGGTTGATCTTAATGATGCTCTGCCTTCATATGTTATAATCCAAAATGTACATCTTGCAGAGAGCCTTATGCAGCTTTCATATAATATCAGTGTTGCCAACAGTACTGAAGAATAAGCCGGTGAAGTTATGAATAGCATTCTAACAGTAGAAGAAATGGCCAATGCAGACAGGAATGCCGTGGAGATAGGCATGTTGTCAATGGTTTTGATGGAAAGAGCGGCACTTTCGGTTGTTGACGAAATCATTGCAAGAAATTATGATCTTTCAAGTATACTTATACTTTGCGGACCGGGAAACAACGGCGGCGATGGAGCTTGTATAGCAAGACTATTTGCAGAACGCGGTATTGCCGCGGATGTTTTATTATTCGGAAATCCGGATAAGAGGAGCGAACAGCTTAGAGCTCAGCTGAAGATCTGTGATTTTTATAATGTAAATTTTGTCAGTGAATTTCATAAGGGACAATATACATTAATAATTGATGCTATTTACGGAATTGGCCTTCATCGGGCAATTGAAGGTGAAACAGCTGATATTATAAACAGCATTAATGATGATAAAGCTAAGGTTGTAGCGGTTGATATATCATCGGGAGTATCCGGAAATACCGGGGAAATTTTGGAAACAGCGCTTTTAGCTGATCTTACTGTTACATTTGCAGCCAGAAAAATAGGACATTGTTTTTATCCGGGTGCCAGATATTCCGGAGAGGTTGTTGTAAAGGATATAGGTATACCGGTTCAAAAGGACAGCACTGTAGAACAGATATTTAATATAGAAGAAACAGATTTAGATATATTGCCGAAAAGAGATGAAAGCGGCAATAAGGGAACATTCGGTAAGCTGCTTATTATAGCCGGGTCTCAAAACATATGTGGCGCGGCTTATCTTTGTGCCTGTGCAGCATTGAAATGCGGTATAGGAATGGTAAGGATTTTTACAGAGGAATCAAACAGAATACCGCTGTCTGTTCTTTTGCCGGAGGCGCTTATTACGACATATAAGGAAGGAGCTTTCGACATAGAGCAGCTTAAAGGCTCTTTGAGCTGGGCTGATTCGGTTGTTATAGGACCGGGACTTGGAAAAAGTGATACAGCTGTTGAGATCGTTAAAAGCTTTTTTGAAATAAATACTCTGCCTGCAGTATTTGATGCAGATGCATTAAATATAATTTCTGAGAATTCTCTTAAGAGATGTCTTGGAAAATTCCCGTCAGTTGTTACACCGCATATGGCTGAAATGAGCAGACTGATTGGCTTAAGTGTTTCTGAGCTTAAGGAGTCACCTATAGATGCTGCAAGAAAATATGCCGCTTCAAACAAGTGTATATGCGTTTTAAAGGATGCACGTACAGTTATTGCTTATCCAAATGGCAGAGCTTTTATCAATTTGTCAGGCTGCAGTGCGCTCGCTACTGCCGGAAGCGGAGATGTTCTTTCAGGAATCATTGGTGGTTACAGAACAAGATTCAGAAATATAAAGGAAGCTCCTATAGAAGCTATAAGTGTTTATCTTCATGGCAAGGCAGGAGAAAAAATAGCTGAATTAAAAAGCTCAAGTGCTGCTACCGCAGCGGATTTGTTAACAATGTTAGAAAAAAATAAATATTAATATATTAAGGAGAAGTTCAAAATGTCAGGACATTCAAAATTTGCAAATATTAAGCATAAAAAGGAAAAAAATGATGCTAAAAAAGGCAAAATCTTTACAATTATTGGAAGAGAAATAGTAATCGCCGTAAAGGAAGGCGGACCTGATCCGGCTAACAACAGTAAGCTGCGTGATGTTATCGCAAAGGCAAAGGCTAATAATATGCCTAATGATACAATTGACAGAGGTATAAAGAAGGCAGCAGGCGATGCAAATGCTGACAGCTACGAAAGAATTACATATGAAGGATACGGACCAAACGGAATTGCGATCATAGTTGAGGCTCTTACAGACAATAAAAACAGAACCGCTGCAGATGTGAGAAGTGCATTTACCAAAGGAAGCGGAAGCATCGGAACACCTGGCTGCGTGTCATTTATGTTTGACAAGAAGGGACAGATTATTGTTCCTAAGGAAGATTTTGAAATGGATGCAGATGAGCTTATGATGCTTGCACTTGATATGGGAGCTGAGGATTTTGTAGAAAATGATGATTGCTATGAAATTCTTACAGATCCGGATTCATTCTCAGAGGTCAGAGAAAAATTAGAAAATGCAAATATTCCTATGGAAGAGGCTGATATTACTATGATTCCTCAGACATATGTTAAGCTCACAGATGAGACAGCACTCAAAAATCTTCAAAGAACCTTGGATCTTCTTGATGACAGCGATGATGTGCAGTATGTATATACAAATCTTGATGAGGATTGATAATTGTGAAGGGAGTAAGATGTCTTGCTTATAATTAAGGCTATTATTCTTGGAGCAGTCCAGGGAATTACAGAATTTTTCCCGATAAGCAGTTCAGGACATTTATCTCTTTTAAGCAATATTATGGGGGTGGAGGTTGATTTATCATTTATGATAATACTTCATATATCCACCCTTATTGCCGTTATATTGTATTTTAAAAAGGATTTTATAAAATGTATAACGGAGCTGTATGGGATAATAAAGGATCTTCTCTATAATACTAGAAGTCTTATGACCTACAGAGGCTCGATAGAAGGACCTGACAGACGAAATATCATTTCAAATGCATATAGAAAGCTTACAATCATGCTTTTGATTTCAACATGCGTGACAGTTGTTATAGCCTTGTTTATTCATCCGTTTACGGAAATTTTCAATATAAATCTGTTATGCTCCGGATTTGGAATGCTTGTTACAGCTTTGGTACTTTTAGTAACCTCTTTTACGGAAAGACAAAGAAGAGGACCTAAGGAATCGAAATATCAGGATGCGGTAATCATCGGAGCTTTTCAGGGTATTTCTGCTTTTCCGGGAATATCAAGATTTGCAATGTCATATTCTGCAGGAAGAATTTGCGGGTTTACATTAAAATACAATAAGCTGTACTGCTTTTTATTAATGGTACCGTCTATTATTGGAGCAGCAGTGCTTGAATGCACAGGAGGATACAGCCTTGCTACACGAATGGGCATTTTGCCTTGCATTTGCGGAGCTGCTGCAGCTTTATTTTTCGGATATTATACTATACGTATTGCTGTCAAATTTATTTCAACGATGTCAATGCGTAAATTTGCATATTACTGCGCAGCTATAGGATTTATGTCAATAGTCGTTTATCTGCTATAAAAGATACGGAGTGCAAAGACACTTAGCAGCAGGCTTTTACAGAGGCAGAAGGACAGCATCTGCGCAGGATGTTTACTATAATCAGTATCGAGGAATGTTATATGTCAGCAAAAAATAAAAAAAATAATAAACAAAATGAGCTTACACCTGTACAGCTTGATATATTTATACTTATAATGCTGGCCGTTTCGGTATTGCTGTTTATAAGTGCAATTGGATTTTGCGGATTAATAGGTGTGGGCTTAAGATATATTATGTTCGGAATAATGGGCATGCCTGCATATGCATTTCCGATAATTGTATTTTTGGCAGGTGTTTATATTCTGGTAAATAAAGAACAAAAGCAGTTAAAGCTAAAGGTGATTTCGGTTTCGCTGCTGTTTGTACTGATATGTGCTCTTTTTCAGCTCATAATGAACGGCTACGAGCCTTCATATACTGTATTTTGGTGCTTTGCCAAAAGCGCAAATGACCATCTTGGAGGTGGATTTATCGGAGGATGTATCGTGCAGCTGTTTGGCACACTTATAGGTGTTGTCGGTACATATATTGTAATTCTGATCGGAATGGTTATTCTTGCTATTTTGATTACACAAAAGCCTCTCGCATCTATGATGAAATCAGAGACAAAGCAGGCATATAAAAAAGCAAAGGAAAGCAGAACACAGGCAATCGAAAAAAAACGTATTCAGGAGGAGCTTGATAAAGCAAATAAGAAAAAAACCGAGTCTCTTCCGGAAATTGATTTTAAACTTACAGCTGATGCAGCTGATGCCAAAGAAGCTGTTCCATCCGAAAAAACAAATCAAAAAAAGAATGATATTTTCGATTCATATCTTGATGATAAATTTGATAAAAATGAAGAACAGGATAACGAAAAGCTCTTGCAGCAGGAAGTGCAGCCTGAGACTGTAAAGGATAATGACACTTCATTTTCGTTAGATACAGATAAAGCCTTAAAAACAGACAATTACAGATTTCCGCCGATTAATCTTTTGAAAAAGGGCTCTGTCGGCAACCTTAAGGAGCAGAGTGCACAGGTAAAGGAGACTGCAAGAAAGCTTCAGCAGACACTCAATAACTTTGGGGTTGATGCCACTGTGGTAAATGTAAGCTGTGGGCCTACGGTTACAAGATATGAGGTTCAGCCTGATAAGGGTGTTAAGGTAAGCCGTATTGTAGGCCTTACAGATGATATTAAGCTTAATCTGGCAGCAGCAGATATAAGAATGGAGGCTCCTATACCGGGAAAGGCAGCTGTAGGAATAGAAGTCCCAAATAAAACAAACAGCTCGGTTGGACTTAGGGATTTGCTTGAATCCAGGGAATTTCAGGAAAGCAAATCTAAGCTTACATTTGCTGTCGGCAAGGATCTTGCGGGACGTCCGGTTGTTTCGGATATTGCAAAAATGCCTCATTTGCTTATAGCAGGTTCAACAGGAAGCGGTAAATCAGTATGTATAAATACTCTTATAATGAGTATCATATACAAGGCCAGACCTGATGAGGTTAAGCTTATAATGATTGATCCGAAGGTTGTAGAGCTGTCTGTTTACAATGGAATACCACACCTTTTAAGTCCGGTAGTAACCGATCCCAAAAAGGCGGCAGGTGCTTTGCAATGGGCTGTAACCGAAATGACAAGAAGATATAATCTTTTTGCTGAATTTGGTGTAAGAGATATAGCAGGCTATAACCACAAGGCTGAGGGACTTGCCGGCTATGAAAATGAATATGAGGAAAAGCCGGAAATCCTTCCGCAGATCGTAATTATTGTAGATGAGCTTGCAGATCTTATGATGACATCACCCGGTGAAGTAGAGGATGCGATTTGCAGACTTGCACAGCTTGCGCGTGCGGCAGGCCTTCATCTTATAATTGCAACGCAAAGACCATCGGTAAATGTCATTACCGGACTTATAAAGGCAAATATGCCTTCAAGGATTGCTCTTTCGGTTACTTCCGGTATAGATTCAAGAGTAATTATTGATATGAATGGGGCAGAAAAACTGCTTGGAAGAGGCGATATGCTTTTTTATCCGTCGGGATATACAAAGCCTGCCAGAGTACAGGGGGGATTTGTTTCCGATGAAGAGATACAAAAGGTTGTTGATTTTATTTCAAAAAAAGAAACAGTATATGACAGCTCGATTCAGGAAGCATTTGCTGCGGCAGCTGTTTCAGGAGGAGGTACATCTGATACAGCTTCAGGAGACAGAGATGTTTACTTTACTGACGCAGGTAAATTCATAATCGAAAAGGATAAAGCATCAATAGGAATGCTTCAGAGAGTTTTTAAGATTGGCTTTAACAGAGCGGCACGTATAATGGATCAGCTGTGTGAAGCAGGTGTTGTTGGTCCCGAGGAGGGTACTAAGCCGAGAAAAATCCTAATGACTATGGAGCAGTTCGAAAATTATTTAGAGGAAAATTGATTTTTATAAGCAATTGTTTATTTGGAGGAAGCGATGATTAAATGTTCTCATTGTGGTGCAGAGCTGCCTGATGGAGAAGTACTTTGTCCGAAATGCGGGAACGAGATACAGCTCGTGCCTAATTATGAGACCTTGGATCTTAATATGATGGTTGTTCAAAAAAATCTGGATGAGCTTGAAACAAAGCATCTGGAGGAACAACGTGCTGAAAGAAAAAGAGTCTTAAGAAACAGAAAAATATTGAAGCTGCTTGCCGCCGTTGTTATTGTAACGATAGCGGCTATTGGTATTGCTGTTGCGGTTATGACGATCAGATCTACAATGGCTTCGGATCAGGACTTTAATGTTATATATGCTCATGCTGCCGAGGCATATGAAAGCGGCGAATATGATGAGGCTTATAAATTGATTTCAGATGCTTTAAATGTTGATAAGAGCAGCATACAGGGAAAGCTTCTTAAGGCAAAGACAACATACAAGCTTGGCAATACAGACGAAGCGACAGAGCTTTTAAATGAAATTATTTCATCGGATCCGACATCGGAGGAGGCATATGAACAGCTTATAAATATTTATTGCGAGCAGCAGATGTATAATGAATTATATGACCTTATGTCAAATGCCAGCGATAAAAATATAAAAACCAAGTTTGCCGAATATTATGTGAACAGACCTTTATTCTCAATCGACGAGGGAACATATAATGAGGAAATGGATCTGACACTTTCCTCAGCAAATAATTATGAAATAAGATATACCATTGACGGAACCGATCCAACATCGGAATCAATGCTTTATGAGTCACCTATACATATCGGGATAGGAACGGTCGAAATAAAGGCTGTGGCAATAAGCTCTTTAGGTGTGCTAAGTCCTATAGAGTCAAAAAGCTTTATAATAAATCCTGAGGCTCCGTCTGCACCGCAGATTCAAACCGCATCCGGAACCTATTATGGAAGTGACAGCGAAATAAAGGTCAATATTCCGGATGGATGTTCGGCTTATTATGCATTTGATAAAAAGCCTACAATAGAGGATGGAACCTTAGTCAACGGAAAGATAACCATGCAGGAGGGAAAGCATTTCTTCTACATATTTGTTATTAACGATAAGGGTATACAAAGCTCGATAGCTGCCGCTGTTTATGAATATGCAGTATCTGCGCCGACAGCAGAGCCAACCGCGGCACCTCAGAATAACAGCAATACTGATAATTCAAATAATACATACAATTATAATAACAACAATAATTACAGTAATAACAATTACAATAACAATAACAACGGCGGTTATTCAGGAGGAGGCGAAAATAATAATTATTATGAGCCGACAGCAGAGCCGACAGCAGAGCCGACTGCAGAGCCGACCATAGAGCCAACAGTAGAGCCAACCGTAGAACCAACCATAGAGCCAACAGTAGAGCCGACAGCAGAGCCGACTGCAGAGCCAACTATTGAGGTACAGTCTGAAGCATCAGAATAATTAACACATAAAGAAGGGGTATTCTTGAACTTTGAATCAATAGAAGCATATATTTCAAAATTTCCGATTTATCAATATGCTTTTTTAAAGCCTGAGGAAATTGTTTTTTCAGATAATGCAAAACAAATGTGCAGGCAGAGCTGTGCATTTTATGCTCAGTCATGGTCATGTCAGCCTGCGGTCGGGAAAATAGAAAAATATAAGGAAAACTGTCTTTCATTTTCAAATGTACTTGTTTTTTCAACGGTATCTGAGGTCGAAAGCAGCCTAAATACGGATTTTAGAAAAGAAGCAGTCAATGAACACATAAAGCTTACGGATATCATAAACGAAAAGCTTATAGACGAAGGATATAATACCTTTGTATTGTCAGCAGGAAAATGCACGAGATGTAAAAAATGCACATTCCCAAAGGCATTGTGCAGAAATCAAAACAAGATGTATCCGTGTATTGAGAGTCACGGAATAACAATTTCGGATCTGGCCGTGCAATGTGACATGGATTATTATATGGGAGAAAATCTGCGTATTAACTTTTCACTTATATTTATTGATGACGGAATTGATTTTGATTAAGATATGGACTGATTAAGGAAGACATTATGGCAGATATTTATATTGAGGAGAAGGTTGCGTTGCCATCAGATCATGCAATGAATGTTCTCGGGCAATTTGATGAAAATGCTAAAAAAATAGAAAAAACACTAAAGGTTTCAATTATCTCACGAGATGGCGACCTTAGAATAATAGGAATTAAGGAAGCTGTAAAAAAAGCAAAAAGTGCGATAGAGGAGCTGATACAGCTTTCAAAGAGGGATAATGTTATAACACAGCAAAATGTTGATTATATATTAGCTCTTTTGCTTGAGGAAAAAGAAAATGTTCTTGTTGCACTCGATAATGACTGCATTTGTCATACAATAAACGGTAAGCCTGTAAAGCCAAAAACATTAGGACAGAAGGATTACGTCGATGCGATAAGAAAAAATATGATAGTGTTTGGCATTGGCCCCGCAGGTACAGGAAAAACGTACCTTGCAATAGCTATGGCTGTTACCGCATTCAGAAATGAAGAGGTAAGCAGGATAATCCTCACGAGACCGGCAATAGAAGCAGGAGAAAAGCTTGGATTTTTGCCAGGGGATCTGCAAAGCAAAATAGATCCGTATCTCAGACCGCTTTATGATGCGCTTTATCAGATAATGGGAGCCGAGAGCTTTCAGAAAAATACAGAAAAGGGCCTTATAGAGGTTGCACCGCTTGCATATATGAGAGGAAGAACGCTCGACAATGCATTTATAATTCTTGACGAAGCGCAAAATACAACTCCGTCGCAAATGAAGATGTTTCTTACTAGGATAGGCTTTGGATCCAAGGTTATAATAACAGGTGACGCTTCGCAAAAGGATCTGCCCAAGGATACAAAATCAGGTCTTGAGGTTGCTTCGAAAATTTTGAAGGATATTAAGGAAATCAGCTTTTGCAAGCTGACCAGCAAGGATGTAGTGCGCCATCCGCTTGTTCAAAAAATAGTCGAGGCATATGAAAAATTCGAATCTAAAAAAACGGATACAACAAGAGGAACTCGTAAAAGGGAGAATTCATCCAAATGACAGTAAATATAGAAAACGAAACAGAATATAAGCTTCCGTTTGATGCAGATAAGATCGCAGGCGAGGTTATAGAAAAGGCATTGGATTTGGAAGGCTTTACGTTTGATGCGGAGGTTTCAATACTTCTTACAGATAACAGCGGTATTCAGGAGATAAATAAAGAGCAAAGAGGAATAGATAAGCCTACGGATGTACTGTCATTTCCGATGATCGATTATGAAGAGCCCGGAAACTTTGATATGCTCGAGGATTCAGATGATTATTTCAATCCTGAAACAGGCGAGGCCATGATGGGCGATATTGTTATATCACTTGATAAGGTAAAGGAGCAGGCAGAGGAATACGGACATTCACAGAAAAGAGAATTTGCTTTTTTGATTGCTCACAGTATGTTTCATCTTATGGGATATGATCATGTTAATTCCGATGAAGAAGCAATGATAATGGAAAAAAAGCAGGAGGCTGTACTTGACGCTTTAGGGATTACCAGAGATAAATACGATGTGTCTGAAATACGTGCGAAATTCAAAGAAAAAAAAAGAATAGTAATCAAAATAGGCTCATCATCCCTTGAACATAAGGAAACCGGAAGACTTGATCTTATAAAGATAGAGCAGCTTGTAAGACAAATAAGTGATCTCAGAAATCAGGGCAAGGAGGTTGTTCTTGTTTCCTCAGGCGCGATAATGGTAGGAAGAAATGCACTTGGCTTCGATCACAGACCTACGACTACGACAGAAAAGCAGGCATGCGCATCAGTAGGACAGGCAAGGCTTATGATGATCTATCAGAAGCTTTTTTCCGAATACAATCAGATATGCAGTCAGATTCTTCTTACAAAAAGCAATATACTCGATCCGCTGCATAGGATAAATGCCAGAAATACTATTAAAGAGCTTTTAAAAATGGGAGTAATTCCTATAGTAAACGAAAATGATACCGTTGCGACATATGAGCTGAATAATCTTTCTGTATTTGGCGACAATGATTCGCTTTCAGCTATAGTTTCATATCTTGTTGATGCGGATATTCTTATAATGCTGTCGGATATTGACGGATTATATACAGACAATCCAAGAGAAAATCCGGATGCAAAATTCGTAGAATACGTTGAAAACCTTACAGATGATATGATGCAGATGGGAAAAAATACTACAGGAAGCAGTGTTGGAACGGGAGGCATGGCAACAAAGCTTTCGGGAGCCAGAATTGCCGTTGCAGCCGGTGCTGATATGATTCTGGCAAACGGAAAGGATTTTGCCGTAATACATGACATAATAGACGGCAAGGCATTTGGAACGGTATTTTTGGCAAACCCCAAGGATAAGGATTATGTTATAAGCTATATCGAGCATTTATGATCGAATGAAGATTTGTATTATGATATTGAGGTCAAAGAATGAATATAGAGAGAATAAACGAATTGGCAAGAAAGGCAAAGACGACAGGTCTTACGCCTGAAGAAAAAGAAGAGCAGGCAATACTAAGAGGAGAATATTTGGATGCTGTAAGGAAAAATCTTAAGGCTCAGCTTGATAATATAGATATCAAGGAGCCTGATGGAAGAATTGTCAATCTTGGTGAGCTGCATAAAGAAAAATATACAAATTGAAGGTGCATCAGATGAAGGATTCGTCACGTTTTTTTTCAAATAAGCAATGCGAATATTTTCCGTGTCATAGTCTGAATGATGATTTTAACTGCCTTTTTTGCTATTGTCCGATGTATTCGTTTAAAAATTGTCTTGGTAACCCCAGGTTTAAGGAAAAGAACGGAAATCTGATAAAGATATGTACAGATTGTACATATCCGCATATACCAAAGAATTATGACAATATTATTACTTTTTTATCAAAAAACAAGGTTAAATATGATTAAGTGTGTATTATAGGCATAAAAGATTATTCTTTTATGCTTTTTCTTTTATTACATTTTTATAATTGAACAAATTTAAACTTAGATATTGACAAATAATTATCAAATGGTAATATATATATCGATGAGCTTGTCAAATAAATGACAATCCAGCAAAAAATTGTAATAATGAAGTTTTTTAAGCAAAAACTTGCATATAAAAAAAGTGTAAATGCATTACGAGTTGTGATAAAATAATCATCGAAATGTATATTTAAAGGAGGAACTAAGTTAATGAGCAAAAAAGTTGTATTAGCAGGTGCATGCCGAACAGCCATAGGTAAAATGGGTGGAGTGCTTAGTACAGTTCCGGCTGCAGAGCTTGGAGCAATTGTTATAAAAGAAGCATTAAAGCGCGCAAATGTCCCGGCTGATAAAGTAGACCTTGCATACATGGGATGTGTTATTCAGGCAGCTCAGGGACAGAATGTAGCTCGTCAGGCATCTTTAAAGGCCGGACTTCCTATCGAAACACCGGCTGTAACAATCAATGTTGTTTGCGGTTCCGGTCTTAACTGCGTTAATATGGCAGCAGCTATGATAGAGGCAGGAGAATCAGATATCGTTGTTGCAGGCGGCATGGAGAATATGTCTCTTGCACCTTATGCATTGACAAAAGCACGCTTTGGATATCGTATGGGCAATGCTCCTATGGTTGACACAATGGTAAATGATGCACTTTGGGATGCATTTAATGATTATCACATGGGAATTACTGCAGAAAATGTAGCAGAGCAGTGGGGACTTACAAGAGAAGCTCTGGATGAATTCTCGGCATCAAGCCAGCAGAAGGCTTGTGCAGCACAGGAAGCAGGAAAATTTGATGATGAAATTGTTCCTGTAGAAGTTAAATTAAAAAAGCAGACAGTAATTGTAAATAAGGATGAGGGACCACGTCCCGGAACAACAGCTGAAGGTCTTGCAAAGCTTAAACCGGCATTCAAAAAGGACGGTATCGTAACAGCAGGAAATGCATCAGGTATCAATGATGGTGCTGCAGCAGTTGTAGTTATGAGCGAAGAAAAGGCTAAGGAGCTCGGTGTTACACCAATGGCAACATGGGTAGCAGGTGCTTTAGGCGGAGTTGATCCTTCAATCATGGGTGTAGGTCCGGTTGTTGCAACAAGAAAGGTTCTTGAAAGAACAGGACTCACAATAGAAGATATGGATCTTATTGAGGCAAATGAGGCTTTTGCTGCACAGTCACTTGCAGTTGCTCATGACCTCAAATTCGATATGAAAAAAGTAAATGTAAACGGCGGTGCAATCGCTCTTGGACATCCGGTTGGAGCATCAGGTTGCCGTATCCTTGTAACACTTCTTCATGAAATGCAGAAAACAGACGCTAAAAAGGGGCTTGCAACTCTTTGCATCGGCGGCGGCATGGGCTGTGCTACTATAGTAGAGAGATAACATTTGATTATTCAGTCGTTTTTGCTGCAATGCAGCAAAGACGACTTTGGTAGTTTGTTTACTAATATATTCAGTTAGGTATTAGTAGAAGAAAGAGAGGCTGTTATGGAATTTGTAAAATATGAAGCACAGGGAATGATAGGGATAATAACAATCGATCGTCCTAAAGAGTTAAATGCTTTAAATCCTAAGGTCTTATCTGAATTAAGCGAGGCATTGGATGCCGTAGATGCAGAGAACATAAGATGTCTTATATTAACCGGAGGCGGAACAAAATCCTTTGTAGCAGGTGCTGATATAGGCTCTATGAGACCTATGACAAGAAAAGAAGCAGCTGATTTCGGAAAGCTTGGAAACGATGTTTTCCTTGAAATTGAAAATTTCCCTGTTCCTGTTATTGCTGCAGTCAATGGATATGCATTGGGCGGCGGCTGTGAGATTTGTATGAGCTGTGATTTCCGTATTTGTTCCGACAATGCGGTATTCGGACAGCCTGAGGTTGGATTGGGAATTACACCCGGATTTGGCGGAACTCAGAGACTTGCAAGGCTTGTAGGCCCCGGAATGGCTAAAGAGCTAATTTATTCAGCTAAAAATATAAAGGCTGAGGAAGCATACAGGATCGGTCTTGTAAATCATGTTTATCCTCAGGATCAGCTTATGGATGAGGCAATCAAGCTTGCAACAAGAATTGCAAATAATGCTCCTATAGCAGTAAGAAACTGCAAGCAGGCTATCAATGAGGGCCTTCAGGTTAGCATTGATGAGGCAGTAAATATCGAAACAGAGCTTTTCTCGGATTGCTTTGAATCCGAGGATCAGATAGAAGGAATGTCAGCATTTCTTGAAAAGAGAAAGGCTCAGGGATTTAAAAACAAATAAGAAGCTAACCGGATGGGACATGAGACATGAGCTGGTTTAATGAGCTGTCCGGATATAGTTGAAGCAGTATTATATTGATATTGCTCACAATAAATAATAGCAAAAAAGGAAGTTTGGAGGAAAAAAATGGATTTCACATTAGACAAAAAACATTCAATGGCCAGATCTTTGTTCAGAGAATTTGCCGAGAATGAGGTAAAACCACTCGCACAAGAGGTCGATGAAACTGAGAAATTTCCAGTTGAAACCGTAAAGAAAATGGCTAAATACGGTTTCCTCGGAATTCCTGTTCCGAAGGAGTATGGCGGACAAGGCTGTGATATTCTTACATATGCTATGTGTGTAGAGGAATTAGCTAAGGTTTGCGGAACTACTGCAGTTATTGTATCAGCTCATACATCTCTCTGCATGGATCCTATCATGACATACGGAACAGAAGATCAGAAGCAGAAATATCTTGTACCGCTTGCTAAGGGCGAAAAGCTCGGTGCTTTCGGACTTACAGAGCCTGGTGCCGGTACTGATGCTCAGGGACAGCAGACAAAGGCAGTATTCGATGAAGCAACAAATGAATGGGTACTTAATGGCTCTAAGGTATTCATCACAAACGGTCATGAAGCTGACGTATATGTAATCATTGCTGTAACAGGCAAGGTTGAAAAGCATGGAAGAATGATGAAAGAAATTTCAGCATTCATCGTTGAAAAGGGAACACCTGGATTCACATTCGGAACAAAAGAGAAGAAGATGGGTATCCGTGGATCAGCTACATATGAGCTTATCTTCACAGATTGCCGTATACCGAAGGAAAATCTTCTTGGACAGAAGGGCAAAGGATTTAATATCGCTATGCATACTCTTGACGGAGGACGTATCGGTATTGCAGCTCAGGCACTTGGTCTTGCTGAAGGCGCTCTTGAAACAACAATCAAATATGTAAAAGAAAGAAAGCAGTTCGGAAAAGCTATTTCGGGCTTCCAGAATACACAGTTCCAGCTTGCTGATATGGCTACAAAGGCAAAAGCAGCTCAGCTTTTGGTTTACAGAGCAGCAGTAGCAAAGAGTACTCAGGACAGATACAGCGTAGAGGCAGCTATGGCTAAACTTTATGCAGCAGAAGCAGCTATGGAGATTACAACTAAGGCTGTACAGCTTCATGGTGGATACGGATACATCAGAGAATATGATGTTGAGCGTATGATGCGTGATGCTAAGATTACTGAGATTTACGAAGGAACATCAGAAGTTCAGCGTATGGTTATTTCAGCTGACATCTTGAAATAATGGGAGGACGAAAACGTGAAAATAGTTGTTTGTATTAAACAGGTACCTGATACTAAGGGCGGCGTTTCCTTTAATCCAGACGGTACATTAAACAGAGCTGCTATGTTAGCTATCATGAACCCGGATGACAAAGCCGGACTTGAGGCTGCACTTAGATTAAAAGATCAGTACGGTGCAGAGGTTACAGTATTAACAATGGGTCTTCCTAAGGCTACAGATGTTCTTCGTGAGGCTATCGCTATGGGCGCTGATAAGGGTATCCTTATCACAGATCGTGTTCTTGGCGGAGCTGATACATGGGCAACATCACAGACAATTGCCGGTGGACTTAGAAAGCTTGATTATGATCTTATTATTACAGGACGTCAGGCTATCGATGGTGATACAGCTCAGGTTGGACCACAGATTTCTGAGCGTCTTAACATCCCTATCATTTCATATTGCCAGGATCTTAAGATCGATGGTGATAGTGTTATTGTTCAGCGTCAGTATGATGACAGATATCATGTTGTAAAGGCTAAAATGCCATGTCTTGTTACAGCACTTGCTGAGCTCAACGAGCCACGTTATATGACTCCGGGCGGAATCAATGATGCATGTGACGCTGAGATTACAACATGGTCAAGAGCAGATCTTGTAGATGTTGATGATTCAAATATTGGTCTTAAGGGATCACCTACAAAGATCGCTAAAGCATCTGATAAGGTTCGTAAGGGAGCCGGAGAGGTTCAGAATAACCTTGATGCAGATGCAGCTGCTAAGTACATATGTGACAAATTGCTTGCTAAACATATCATTTGATAAGGATGGTGGAATAAATGAATTTAGAAGAATATAAAGGCGTATATGTCTTTGCTCAGCAGGTTGACAATAAATTAAATGGTATTGCCATCGAATTGGTGAGCGAAGCTAAAAGATTAGCTGATGATCTTAATACTTTTGTAGCTGCCATCGTTATCGGCAGCGGAATCAAAAATCTTTCAGATGAGCTTGCAGCATATGGTGCTGACAAGGTTATCGTTATTGATGATCCTGAATTAAAAGAATACAGAACAGAGCCATATACACATGCTCTTGCTGAGGCTGTTAAAGAATTCAAGCCTGATATCTTACTTATCGGAGCAACAGCTATCGGACGTGACCTTGGACCTAGAGTTGCAGCTCGTATCCATACAGGTCTTACAGCTGACTGTACAAGCCTTGCAATCGGAGATTTCCCTATGGTTCCAAAACCGGGTGTAGAGTCAAAGCACAATCAGCTTCTTATGACTCGTCCTGCATTTGGTGGAAATACAATCGCAACAATTGCATGTCCTGATTTCCGTCCTCAGATGGCAACAGTTCGTCCTGGTGTTATGCAGAGAAGAGAAAAGGATGCTGCACATAAGGCAGAGGTAATCGAGTTCAATCCAGGATTTACGCCGGATCATAACTATGTTGAAATTCTTGAAGTAGTTAAGGCTGTTAACCAGGTTGCCGATATCATGGATGCTAAGATCCTTGTATCAGGCGGACGTGGTGTAGGAAGCCCAGAAAACTTCAAAATACTTGAGGAGCTTGCAGATGCACTCGGCGGACAGGTTTCATGCTCACGTGCAGTTGTAGATGCAGGATGGAAGCCAAAGGCACTTCAGGTAGGACAGACAGGAAAAACAGTTCGTCCTAATGTTTACTTCGCTATCGGTATTTCAGGAGCTATCCAGCATCTTGCTGGAATGGAAGAGTCTGATCTTATCATTGCTATTAACAAGGATGAGTCAGCTCCTATCTTTGATGTTGCTGATTACGGTATCGTCGGAGATCTTAATAAGGTTGTACCTAAGCTCACAGAGCTTGTAAAGGCCAACAAAAAAGAGGCTTAATAGCCCCCTTCAAACTTACATTACAGAAAAGAGATATGCATGTGCATATCTCTTTTCTGGTTTTAGATGATGGATTTATATTCCGGCAGTATTTCAAGCGATCTTTCAAGTATCCCGTTAAAATAGGCTATTATCGTTCCGTAATTCGTTATCGGTACATTTTGTGCAATTGCGCAGTTTGTTCTGCTTTGCATTTCCTTTGAATTGAGCATACATGCACCGCAGTGAATTATCAGATCAATATTGGAAAGGTCAGACGGAAAATCATTGCCACTGGTTGTTTTAATATTCAAATCCTTTTTTGTAAATTCCCTCAGCCATCTTGGAAGCTTAACGGTACCTATGTCGTTGCATTGTCTGTGATGTGTACAGCCCTCTGAAATAAGAACCGTAGAACCGTTTTTCAAATTTTTAATTGAAGCAATGCCTTTTAATGCCGGTTCAAGAAAGCCCTTGTATCTTGCCATAAGAATTGAAAAAGATGTAAGAAGAACATCATCGGGTGTATCGGCGGAAACCTGCCTAAAAGCCTGGCTGTCTGTTATTACAAGTGCAGGCTTTCGCTTAAGGGAAGCTAAAAGATTGGCATATTCCGTATCCTGTACACATAGGGCTGTGGCATTTGCGTCGAGAACCTCTCTTAAAACATTTTGCTGAGGAAGAATTATTCGTCCCTTTGGCGCCGATTCATCTATCGGTATTACAAGAACAACGAGATCATCCTTTTTTATGAGATCTTTGACAATAAAATGCTTGTTTTCAGCTGCCTTCGCAAATGCTGCAAGCTTTTCCTTCAGCTCATATATCCCCTGTCCTGTTAAGGCTGAAACAGATATGCTGTCATCACTTTCCGATAAAGCCTTATCTGAAATATCGGATTTATTATATACGATTATATAGGGAATATCCTTTTCTTTAAAAAGTGAGACAAGCTGTCTGTTGCAGTCATCCATGACATTATCCGAGGATGAATCAACTACTAGTACAGCAATATCCGTTTTCTTCAGTACCTGCTTTGTTCGTTCAATTCTTTGAGGACCAAGCTCACTATTGTCGTCAAAGCCGGGCGTATCGATAATAACTACAGGTCCCAAAGGCAATATTTCCATTGCCTTTGAAACAGGATCCGTTGTTGTACCCAGTTTTTCGGAAACTATTGATAGATTTTGCCCTGTTACTGCATTCACAACACTGGATTTGCCGGCATTTACTTTGCCGAAAAAACTGATATGAGGTTTCTGCGATGATGGTATGTCATTTAATCCCATGTTGATGCCTCCCTTTTAGAATCTGAAATCTCTGCGATTGGAATTTCTTATGTCATTTATGTGTTCTAGTGCTATTTTTCTTACATTTTCCTTAGGAATATTGCCCAGCTCCTTTTCGATCATTTTATAACCAAGCTGCTTTGTTTGAGGGGATGCATAATCCTCGAGATATTCTGCAAGAGTCATAAGTGCATTCGGATGACAGCAGTTTTGAATTTGTCCCGATTTGCATAGGCTCATAAATCTGTCTCCTGTACGTCCTTCTCTGTAGCAGGCAGTGCAGAATGATGGGATATGATCCGACTGCATGAGCCATCTTACGACATCATCAAGAGAACGCTGATCCGAAACATTGAACTGCTCCGTATCATGAGGACGCTCATCATTTGAGTAGCCTGCGTAACCGCCTACAGAGGTTCTTGAACCTCCACTGACCTGAGATATTCCGCACTTGAGCATTTTTGATCTTACGGCTTCATTTTCGCGAGTTGAAACTATCATTCCGGTATACGGAACAGCAAGTCTTATGCATGCGGCAATTTTTTCGAAGGTTTCATCTGACAGACTGTTATCAAATTCATCGGGATTTATATCATCTGCTGGCTTAACACGCGGCACACTTATTGTATGAGGACCTACGCCGTGAACAGCCTCCAAATGTTCGGCATGCATTATAAGCCCTGCAAATTCGTATTTGTACATTTCAAGACCGAACAAAACGCCCAGGCCGACATCGTCAATTCCGCCCTCCATAGCACGATCCATCGCCTCGGTATGATAATTGTAATCGTGCTTCGGACCTGTAGGATGCAGCTCCTCATAGCTTTTTTTGTGATAGGTTTCCTGGAACAAAATATAGGTTCCGATTCCGGCTTCCTTAAGCTTTTTGTAATTTTCGACAGTAGTAGCAGCTATATTTACATTTACACGTCTTATGGCACCGTTTTTGTGCTTGATGCCGTAAATAGTTTTAATGCAGTCGAGAATGTATTCGAGAGGATTGTTTACAGGATCCTCGCCGGCTTCAATTGCAAGACGTTTATGCCCCATATCCTGAAGGGCGATAACCTCCTGTTTTACCTCTTCCTGAGAAAGCTTTTTTCTTGCAATATGCTTGTTTTTCAGATGATATGGACAATAAAGACAGCCGTTTACGCAATAATTTGACAGATAAAGAGGAGCAAATATAACTATTCTGTTTCCGTAAAATGCAAGCTTTATTTCTTCGGCTATTTCAAATATCTTATCTGTCACATCCGGGTCGTCACATGCAAGAAGAACGGAAGCCTCTCTGTGGGTAAGCCCCGCACATGTATAGCCTTTATCCGTCTTTACGGGACGAGCCTTCTCAAGGATAGAATTAATAAGTTCGAGGTCATTTTTATGCTTTTCGGCATAGTCAAGTGTTGCTAAAATTTCTTCATCATTAATAAATTCATCGGCTATTAATGATTTTGGATCATATTTATACATTTCTCTCTTAACTCCTGTTTTATTAATTTAATGTGCGGCCAATACGGTCGCCTCTTGAAACAACTATTTTATATCCGATTCTTTCCATACGTCCTTCGAGACATCCTCGGCATTCGGCAGCTTCATCACCGGTACAGATTTTGTTGTCATACAGCTCATATTTCTTTCGTACACTTACCGGTGAAAGATTAGGCATACATACATTTGCACCTGCCTGTATGCCAATCTCACGGCCAAACGGATGAATAGTTCCGAGAGCTGTAGTTGCAGGAAGCAGTACATCGGGAAGAGCAAGCCTTATAAGTCCGAGCATATACAGCGTCTGTTCAAGAGTGCCCGGTTTCATTGCATTAAAGGGTGTATCCTTATGTGGAATGAATGGACCTATTCCAACCATATCCGGCTTAAGCTTTTCGAGAAATAGCATATCATCTGCCAGTGTGTCTGAGGTTTGATATGGAGATCCTACCATGAAGCCGCAGCCAACCTGATAATCAAGCTCCTTTAGATCATAAAGACATCTTATTCTGTTTGAAAATGACATTTTGTTTGGATGAAGCTTTTTGTAATGCTCTTCATTTGCGGTTTCATGGCGTAAAAGATATCTTTCGGCACCCGCCTTTTTCCAAAGCGAATAGCTTTCTCTTGAATGCTCACCAAGTGAAAGCGCAACAGCACACTCGGGAAAGGCATTTTTTATGCTTGATACAATATCTGCTATCATTGCATCTGTAAAAAAAGGATCCTCTCCGCCCTGAAGGACAAAGGTTCTGTAGCCAAGCTCATAACCCTTTGCACAGCATGAAAGAATATCATCTGAAGAAAGGCGATATCTTTGACAGCTTTTATTTGAACACCGTATCCCGCAGTAATAGCAGTCATTTCTGCAGTAGTTTGTAAATTCGATAAGACCTCGAATATATACATCATTGTTATAGAAGCCTTGTCTTATGGCAACGGCTTTATCAAATATGTAATTGGAAAGCTCATTATCCCGGCTCTCAATAAGATATATCCATTCCTCTTTTGAAAGGTGTTTATCCTTTTCAAGCTTATCGATCAGACAGATACATTTTTTTTGTTTTATATTTTTCATACCTTTGAATACGCTGTTTTAGAGCTTATGCCGTGCAGCTTGCCTATTTTTCCTGATAAGGCTGAGATTTCATCCTGAGGTGCATCGATAACAATACTGATTATGCTCATATTTTTTTCTTTATAAGGGATGCCCATTCGACCGATTATATAGCTTCTGTATGAATGAAGCAGTTCATTTAAGGCTTCTACGGAATCGGGGTCCTCGACAATTATTCCTATAATAGCAACTCTTGTTTCCATTGATACTCCTTTTAAATAAATATGTTGGTTAAAAATGACGAATATTTCTATAAAAAATAAAACGCCACATACAGTGACGTTTCTTAAGCGAGATCTTATCAGCCAACCTTTCACTCAGAAAAACACTTTATGTTAGGAATGCATCTTATAGAATATAGTCTATATTAAAAATAAAATCAATATATATCATGCAAATTGATAAAATATAATTTTGAAAAATATTTATTTGAAAATGATATATGGATAAAATAAACAAAAAACACAAGAAATAAGTTAAAAAATGCATTAATTAGCATAAAAAGCTTGAATGTGCTTTGGAAATTTAGTACAATTGGAACATACGAATTATCAACTTGGAGGTAAACGACACATGCAGGCTTATACAACAGACAGAATCAGAAATGTTGTCCTTCTCGGACATGGATCAGTCGGAAAGACATCCCTTGCTGAAGCAATGGCTTATCTTTCGGGAATTACAAGCAGACTTGGAAGAGTTGAAGATGGAAATACAGTCAGTGATTATGATAAAGAAGAAATAAAGAGAAAATTTTCAATATCCACATCTCTTATACCGATAGAGTGGGATAAGGTTAAAATAAATATTCTTGATACACCTGGATTTTTTGATTTTGTAGGTGAGGTTGAGGAAGCAGCAGCGGCAGCAGATGCGGCAGTTATAGTTGTTTCCGGTAAGGCAGGTGTTCAGGTTGGAACACAGAAGGCTTGGGAGCTTTGCGACAGGTATAACCTCCCAAGATATATTTTTGTTACAGACATGGACGTTGACAATGTCAGCTACAGAAAGGTCCTTGAACAGCTGCAGGAGCTATACGGAAAGAAGATAGCACCTGTTTACATGCCGATAAGAGAAAACGAAAAGTTCATCGGCTATGTAAATATTATCAAGAATAAGGGCAGACATTACGTAGAAAGAGACAAAAAGGAAGAATGCGATATTCCTGATTATCTTGAAGAATACCGTGACAAATACAGAGATGCTCTTATGGAGTCTGTTGCAGAGACGAGTGAAGAGTTTATGGATAGATATTTTGCAGGAGAGGAATTTTCACAGGCTGAGATCTATGCATCACTTGCTACTAACGTAGCAGACGGAAGTCTTGTTCCTGTCGGAATGGGTTCACCTATAAATCTTCAGGGAGTATCAAATCTCCTTGACGACATTATATCCTTCTTCCCGAATCCGACCCAGCTTAAGAGAACAGGTCTTGATAAGAACAGCAACTCAACATTTGAAGCGGATTATGATTTCCGTAAGCCAAAGAGCGCGGTTGTATTTAAGACAATTGTAGATCCGTTCCTTGGCAAATATTCACTTATCAAGGTATGCTCGGGAGTAATAAAGAGCTCGGATACTCTTTACAATGTAGACAGAGATACAGAGGAAAGATTAAATAAGCTTTATATCCTTCAGGGTTCAAAGGCGGTTGAGGTTGGCGAGCTGCTTGCAGGTGATATCGGAGCAATCGCAAAGCTCGGAAGCGTTAAGACAGGAGATACACTCGCAACAAAGGCAAATCCTGTTTCATACGGAAAGGTAGCGGTTTCAAAGCCTTATACAAAGATGGCATACAAGGCAAAGAATAAGGGCGACATAGATAAGATAGCACAGGGACTTTCAAAAATGGCACAGGAGGACCTTACACTTAAGCTTGAAAACGATACAGCAAATAAGCAGTCATTGATTTATGGTATCGGCGATCAGCAGCTTGATATAGTAGTAAGCAAGCTTCTTGAAAAATATAAGGTTCAGATTGAGCTTTCAAAGCCGAGAGTTGCCTTTAGAGAAACAATCCGCAAAAAATCAGATGTTGATTCCAAATATAAGAAGCAGTCAGGCGGACACGGACAGTACGGCCACGTTAAGATGCGCTTCGAGCCATCGGGAGATCTTGAAAAGCCTTATATATTTGAAGAAGAGGTAGTAGGAGGAGCAGTTCCTAAGAATTATTTCCCGGCAGTTGAAAAGGGACTTGCTGATTCTGTTCTGGCAGGACCGCTTGCAGCTTATCCTGTAGTAGGCGTTAAGGCAGTTCTTTATGACGGATCATATCATCCGGTTGATTCATCTGAAATGGCATTTAAAACAGCAACAACAATGGCATTTAAGAAGGGCTTTATGGAGGCAGGCCCTGTACTTCTTGAGCCTATCGTAGATATAAAGGTTACGGTACCTAATGATTATACAGGTGATGTAATGGGTGACCTCAACAAGAGAAGAGGACGAGTGCTCGGAATGAACCCGGCAGGAGAAGGCAAGACTATAGTTGAGGCTGAGATTCCGGAGCTTGAAATATTCGGATATGCAACAAATCTTCGTTCAATGACAGGCGGAGCCGGCGAATTTGAATATGATTTTGTAAGATATGAGCAGGCACCGTCAGATATACAGGAAAAGGAAATCAAAGCAAGAGAAGCATTGTCAAAAGAAGACGCATGATCTTATCATTGGAAGAATTGATATGAAAAAGATAAAGGCCTTAGGCGCGAAAAAATGCCTGAGGCCATTTCTTTCGTTGACAATATATTCAATCAAGAGTAGAATATCAAAAGTGTAAAAATTACAACAGGGTGATTAAATGAAGCAAAGAACATTATCTATTTTAGTTGACAATACAGCAGGTGTGCTCAGTAGAGTTTCAGGCCTGTTCAGCAGAAGAAATTATAATATAGACAGCCTTACCGTTGGCGTTACGGCAGACAACAGATATTCAAGGATAACAGTTGTTGCGTCAGGCGATGATCAGGTGTTAGAGCAGATTACGAAGCAGGTTTCAAAGCTTGTTGATGTGAAGGCTGTGAAGGTACTTGATCCTGACAACAGTGTGCAGCGTGAGCTCATTATGATAAAGGTAAAATGCAATGCTTCGCAGCGTCAGGACATTGTTTCGCTTGCATCTATTTTCAGAGCGAGTATAATCGATGTAGGCAAGGAATCACTTATTATCGAGGCAACAGGTGCTAAGGGCAAGCTTGAGGCACTTATGGAGCTTTTAAACGGATTCGAAATCCTTGAGGTGGCACGTACTGGAGTTACAGGCCTTTCAAGAGGAATAGAAGACGTTACATATCTTTAATTAGTTAACCAAATTTTTTATATTCATGGAGGAATATTATCATGGCAGCAAGAATTTTTTACCAAGAAGACTGCAATCTCTCATTATTAGAGGGAAAGAAGATTGCCATTATCGGTTATGGTAGCCAGGGTCATGCACATGCACTGAATCTTAAGGATTCCGGATGTGATGTAATCATTGGTCTTTACGAGGGAAGTAAATCAAAAGCTAAGGCTGAGGCACAGGGATTAAAGGTTTATCCTACAGCTGAGGCAGCTAAGATGGCTGATATTATCATGATTCTTATTAATGATGAATTACAGGCAGATATGTACAAGAAGGACATTGCTCCTAATCTTGAGCCTGGAAATATGCTTATGTTTGCTCATGGATTTAATATCCATTACAATCAGATCATCCCACCTGCAGATGTAGATGTATGTATGGTTGCTCCTAAGGGACCTGGACATACAGTAAGAAGCGAGTATGAGGTAGGAAAGGGTGTTCCTTGTCTTGTAGCAGTAGAGCAGGATGCAACAGGAAAGGCTCTTGATCTTGCACTTGCATATGCACTTGGTATCGGTGGAGCAAGAGCTGGTGTTCTTGAGACAACATTCAGAACAGAGACAGAGACAGACCTCTTTGGTGAGCAGGCAGTTCTTTGCGGTGGTGTATCAGCTCTTATGCAGGCTGGCTTCGAAACACTTTGCGAGGCTGGATATGATCCAAGAAATGCATACTTCGAGTGTATCCATGAGATGAAGCTTATCGTAGATCTTATCTATCAGTCAGGCTTCAAGGGAATGAGATATTCAATTTCAAATACAGCTGAATATGGTGATTATATCACAGGACCTAAGCTTATCACTGAAGAGACAAAGAAGACAATGAAGAAGATCCTTGCAGATATCCAGGACGGAACATTTGCAAAAGACTTCCTTCTTGATATGTCAGCTGCAGGCGGACAGGCTCACTTCAAGGCAATGAGAAAGAAAGCTCAGGAGCATCCGGCAGAGATCGTTGGAGAAGAGGTTCGTAAGCTTTATAGCTGGAGTGATGAGGATAAGCTTATCAACAACTAATCTATTAAGCTGATGAAACCATATGACATCGTAAGGCTTTGCAAAGATTGTATGGTAAAATTATAAATAATAGCTATATAAGGCTTTGACTGTAAAAGGTCAGAGCCTTTTTTTATGGATTTTTCAGCATATTTTGTGCACTTCACTATCATTAAATGCAATGACGTTAATTGCGATAATAATCTTTATGTACTATACTTAAAAAAGTAATTGTTATTTTATTTGAGCAGTTATAACAATTATGCGGATTGTTGATATGCAAAAACGTGTAAAGCGGATTTGAGTATAGATATAGATATTTCGTAAAATATTTATGGAAACAAGTATAGAAGATATATGCAAAAAGGAAAATGTTATGTGGCATACAACTGAATTGGTGAAGATATTTGATAAGATTACAGATGGATATGGATATGAAATATATCAGAATAAAAAGCTGTGTGTCGCATTATGCAACGATTTATTTGCTGATTACTCAGTTGAAAAGAATATTATGCAGATGCTTTTTCAAGCTGGGCTTGGAGAGGCTATGAAGGGTGTCCCATTTAAAAGCGAAAGCGAGTTAAAAATGGGACTTTTTAATATCGAAAGATTTTTGATGGCACAGGCTATTGAAGGCAGTGTGAGAGAGAATATATTAGAAGTGATTCGAATTGCTTTTGTAGATAAAGATGTCAATTCAGAGGTTAAGAGTGTATATAAGCCTGTAATTTCAAAAAGTTTTAATGGTGTACATTTTAAGATGACGTTGCCTGTGATCAAAGAGTTTGCAGACAGAGTGGAAGCTAATTTTAGATTTATTTATACAAGCAAAGATGAAAAAGTAGATTCACTACTTGAAAAATGCGTTATTACTGATAAATTTGGGAAAATACATTCTTCAAGGATGGATTATAAATTGTTGGCACATGATAAATCCGGTAATGTAACGATTAGTATTCCGGAAGAAAACAAGAATATATTTATAAGTGGTGCAACTATAGAATTTGTATTTCTGTGCAATAATCGTAAAAAAATTACAACTTCTTATAAGATTGATATATCTAAGTTGACTATGTTGATGCAGGTGGCTGTATGTCGGATGACAGAAGCAGAGTATAACAGAACAATTGATATTATCAGATTGCTTAATATGACAATAAATAATGTAGCTAAGGCTGTGAATGCTAATTTGAATAATATCAGCAACGTTTCAGCAGCCAATGAACAGTTATCATATTCATCTTCTGATATAAAAGAATACTCGGATGCATTAAGAAGAGAAATTCATTATTTGAAGCAGGGTAAAGGTAAGAAATACAAGATTGTCAATGGAAATAAGCTGGTTAAAAGTGATAAGGGGATTTATACATATTTATTTGAGATGGAGACAGAGTTGCATCTGCCAAATGACGCTCCTGTAGCAGTGGAAGTGGCAGGCGGGTTAAGAGCTGTTGGTTCGGTATTGTCATGTGAAGATTTTCAGATACTTTTGCTGTTAGATAGAGATCTTAATGATAAAGTAAACTTAGCGTATTTGATGGCAGAACCATGGAAGCTTCTTGAGTCATTGGATAAGAAGATGAATTCACTTAATCCTAGTGTCAATAAGTTAGCAATAAAGATTATGGAAGAGGGTCCGGACTTATCAACAAATTCTGATATTGCTGCAGTACCGAAAGGCCAGCTTGCAGTAGAGAAGAAACTGGAAACTGATGATATTGTAACTGTATGGGGCCCTCCTGGAACTGGTAAGACATATACAATGTCGAAGATTGCAAATAACTATATTGCACAAGGAAAGTCGGTGCTTATTGTATCTCACAGTAATGTATCGGTTGATGGTGTTATCAAACAAGTAGTAAAAATGCTTGATACAGATAAAAAGGCTATTCTTGAGGATGGAAAAATATTACGTTTTGGATATGTCAGAGATAACGAGCTTTCCAAGAATCCATATGCGGTTTCATTTAATTATACAATTAACAAATGTGATAACTATGCAAGGCAGCTCAATCATTTGACGGCAAAAAGGGATGAATTACGTGCTAAGAATCAGATAAAGACAAAAGAGTATGACGATGTAGAACATAAAATAAAGGAAATACGTATTGAGATAAGAAAAGAAGAAAGAAAATATGTGCAGAGAGCACAGGTAATAGGCACAACTATATCAAGGGCAACGATTGATCCGATGTTTAATGAAAGACAGTTTGATCTTGTAATGTTCGATGAGGTTTCAATGGCTTATGTTCCACAGGTGATTGTAGCAGCGGCACTGGCGAGAGAAAAGTTTATGTGTGTAGGAGATTTCAGACAGCTTGCACCTATATCACAGAGTCCAGATGCGCATGTGCTTCAGATGGATATATTTTCTTATTTGCAGATTGTTGACAGCAAGGCAAATATGTACTGGCATCCATGGCTTGTCATGTTAAATGAGCAAAGGAGAATGGCTCCGGCAATTTCTGAATTTCCAAGCAAATTTATATATAACAAATTGTTAAAAGATAATACAGAGGTTTTAACCGGAAAATCAAAGTTAAACAATGATTTTGTTATTAACAGTGCGCCTTTACCGGGAGATGCATTAAATTTAATTAATCTTGAAGGAACATATTGTGCGGCAGATAAGAATACAGATGGTTCACGATTTAATATTTTAAGTGCAATTGTCGCTTTTTCAACAGCGGTAAATGCAGAGAAAAATCATATTGATAGTGTAGGCATTATAACTCCATATGCAGCTCAGGTGAGATTAATTCGTGCAATGATAAAGGATTATTATGCGAAGAGCAAAACAAATGTAAGCTGTGCAACGGTTCATCAGTTCCAGGGTTCAGAATCCGATGTTATTATATTTGATGCTGTGGAGAGCTATCCGAAGAATGCTGTAGGGTATCTGATGGGTAAAGAACCTAATCAGGTCGCACGATTGATTAATGTAGCAATTACACGAGGCAAAGGAAAGGTTATTACAGTAGCAAATGCAAGATTTTGGGAGAATGTATTCAAGGGAACCAATCATATTTTCTATAAGTTTTTACAGCACATTAATACAGGAAATCATCAGGTAATAGGTAATTATAATAAAACACTTAAGCCTTATATTGAATCAGTGAATCCTGGCAAAATGATTAATATCTTTATGAATGAACATGACGCAATTGAAATGTTCGATTTAGACATGAAAAAAGCTAGGTCGCAGGCAGTAGTATCTCTTCCGAGCGGAGAATTAAGGGAAACAGAAAGTAAAATATTTTCAATTTTAAATAATGCCGACAGTAGAGGTGTTGATATTAAGATGAAATCCAATGATTATGAGAATCTTCCGAAGCAGTGGAAGGAATATTGCTACAAGACAGAAAATGCAACATTTCCGTTGATTATAATTGATGATGAGGTTGTATGGTATGGATTACCAACAGCAAAGTGGAAATTTAAAATAGATAAGACTACATCAATGATAACTGTAGTACATGCCATAGTCAGGATAAAAGGCAGGAATACAGTTGAAATTTTAAAATCTCTTACAGATATAGAAAATGTTGCGGTTAATCAGAGTATAAAAAGACTGGTAAGTAAAAAAGACAGGATGGTTTCTAATTCTATTGCTGCTAGCAATATTAATGAATTTGATAGTGGAGATATATCAAATTATGGCCTTGGTGCATTTATTGAAGAAAAAGAATTCTGTTCTGTGTGTAAAAATCATATGATTCTTGCAAAAAATGCTAAAGGCAAGGCTTATCTGAAATGTTCAAATAAAAACTGTAAAGAAATTAAATATCTTACTGTAAATCAGATAAATTGCTATATCAATTCTCATAATATAAAATGTCCTAAAAAAGATGGGGGAGAATTAAAAGGCGGATTGAGTAGGTATGGCTTGTATGTCAGATGCAGCTGCGGACATTTTCTCAAACCGGATGAAATTTAAGAGCTTTTTAAGATTCCATAAATTAAGATATATAAATGCTTTAGGGAGAAATTAGATGTATATGATAAAAGCAGTTAAAGGTGATATAACAAAAATTACAGATGTACAGGCAATTGTAAATGCTGCAAACAATTCTCTTCTCGGGGGCGGCGGCGTAGACGGAGCTATTCACCGTGCAGCTGGTTCAAAGCTTCTGTCAGAGTGCAGGACACTGCACGGATGCAATACCGGAGAGGCTAAGATAACAAAGGCTTACAGCCTTCCGTGCCAATTTGTAATTCACACCGTAGGACCGATATGGCATGGCGGCAGAAATCATGAAGAAGAAATGCTTACAAATTGTTATTTGAATTCTATGAAGCTTGCAATGGAGAATAACATACGAACCATTGCATTTCCTTCTATATCTACAGGTGTATATAGCTTTCCGGTGGAGCTTGCGGCAAGGATTGCGGTACATACTGTGAAAAGCTTTTTGCAGGAAAATCCGGATAGCTTTGACCTGGTAGAATGGATATTATTTGATGCCCATACAAAGGCAGTGTATGAAGCTGAGATTGACAGGAATATTATTTGATTTAAAATGTATAAAACAGCAATTAGCAGAGCATGATACAGTCGAATAGAGATAGTTTACAAAAGGGCATGCAGTACCGCTTTTATGTGAGCATGCAGCCAAGCGGATTGCAAATATCCATGACATATAATAAAAAAGACAAGGAGAACAAAAACATGAGCAGAATTGATTTTGGAGCACAGCCTATTATGTACCCGATGCCGGTGCTGATTATTGCAACCTATGATGAGAACGGAGCACCGAATGCAATGAATGCAGCATGGGGCGGTATAACGGATTCAAATGAGATTTCCATCAGCCTGGGAGAGCACAAGACAACGGATAACCTTGCTAAGACCGGAGCATTTACAGTCAGTATGGCAACCAAGAAATATGTGGTTGCTTGTGATTATGTGGGTGTTGAGTCAGCTAAGAAGGTGCCGGATAAATTTTCAAGAGCAGGCTTTCATGCAACAAAGAGTGATAAGGTCAATGCACCTTTGATTGACGAGCTGCCGATGGCACTTGAATGTAAGCTCAAGAGCTTTGATAATGGTATTCTTGTTGGTGAGATTGTGAATGTCAATGCTGATGAAAGTATTTTGACCGATGGGAAAATTGATCCAAGGAAGCTTATGCCTATATGCTTCGATCCGGTAAATAAAACATACATCGAGCTGGGTGAGGTTGTTGGAAATGCCTTTGCCGATGGAATGAAATTAAAATAATGCCGGGATATACCGAAGAATAAACTGCATATGTAAAGTAAGGGGGCTGTTGCATTAAATGCATAATGCGACAGACCCTTTATTTTTTGAAAAATATAAGTTTTACCGCAATACTGCTTTAGCGGTATATAATCAGCAAAGAGAATCCAGCTGCTTCATCCAGATTGCGGCACTTGCATCACTTGGCATTCTTAAGTCGCCTCTTGGAGATACAGCAACAGAGCCGACCTTTGGACCATCCGGAAGACATGAACGCTTAAACTGCTGAGAGAAAAATCTCCTGTAGAAGTTTTTGAGCCATTTGAGAATAAAATCTTTATCGTAGATTCCGTCAAAGGCTATTACAGCCAGTCTGTATATTTTTGCAGGCGGATAGCACAGACGAAGCATATTGTAAAGAAAGAAATCATGCAGCTCATACGGTCCGACAAGCTCCTCGGTTTTTTGAGAGATAACACCATCCTTAGGAGGAAGCAGCTCGGGACTGACAGGTGTATCAAGGACATCCAAAAGTATAGCTGTAAGCTCCGCATCACCGCAGGTATCCGCATAGTAGCGTACCAAATGTCTGACAAGTGTTTTTGGAACAGAGCTGTTTACGGCATACATTGACATATGATCGCCATTGTAGGTTGCCCAGCCCAATGCAAGCTCCGAAAGATCGCCTGTTCCTATGACCATGCCGCCTGTCTGATTGGCAATATCCATCAGAATCTGAGTTCGCTCGCGTGCCTGTCCGTTTTCATATGTAACACTGTGATCATTTATGTCATGACCGATATCTCTGAAATGGAGCGTTACAGATTCCTTTATGTCAATCTCGCGAAGCGAAGCGCCAAGGGAAAGCGTCAGCTTGCATGCATTATTGTAGGTTCTGTCGGTTGTGCCGAAGCATGGCATTGTAACAGCTGTGATCTTATCTCTTGAAATGCCCGCAAGATCAAATGCTCTGGCAGCTACAAGGAGAGCAAGCGTTGAATCAAGACCGCCTGATATTCCTATGACAGCGCTTTGGCAATGAGTATGCTCAATACGTTTCTTAAGACCCATCGCCTGAATATTTAATATTTCATTGCATCGTGCATCTCTGTTAAGCTTATCTGACGGAACGAATGGCTGCGGATCAAAATAACGGTCAAGAGCATCATTTTCAACAGTAAGCTCAAAT
>CAVBHN010000004.1:61417-75296 GCA_963595425.1 Faecalibacterium sp. CAG:74
CTTGGAGGATTAGGAACCCAAAGATCCTCACAGATTTCAGCAGCGAGCTTTAGATGCGGCATCGAAGCACATTCAAACAAAAGGTTTGCTCCAAATGGAATCCTTTCACCGTTAATGCTTATATATTCGATTTCATCATTTCCTGATGAAAAATGTCTTGCCTCATAAAATTCATTGTAATTAGGGATATTTTTCTTTGGAATAAGACCGAGTATTCTGCCTCTTGAAATTGCAGCGGCAGCATTATAGAGCTTTCCGTTATGCTCGATAGGAAGCCCTACAAATACAATTGCATCGATATCTGCAACCGAATCTTTGATTTTACATAAGGCGTTGATGCTTTCCTTTAAAAGACATTCCTGCCAGAACAGGTCACGGCATTCATAGCCTGAAATGCAAAGCTCCGGAAAAACAATGATCTTGCTTCCGTTTTTTGATGTATTTCTTATATTTTCTATTATAATATCCGCATTATACACAGGATCGGCAACTACGATCTTAGGTGTGACAGCTGATACTTTAATAAATCCGTCCTTCATAATTCCCTCTTTCTTTATCAATAGATAGATTTTCAGTATTTATACCAAAGTGTAAATCAATAATTATTTTTAGGCAACATGATTTTAATATGCTGCAGGAAAGATTGCATTAGAAAATCACGGTTTTTTGCCGCATAGCCAACACGTTTGACAGATTAAAAAAAATATATTGAAATTATAGATAAAACGTAGCATAATATAAAAGTCGTGTTCGCGATAAAAAAGTATGAAATATCCGGAATCATATGAAACCGGATATGGACTTGGTTCTGGAGAATCTCCGAAAAGGAGTGCCGAAGGTGCAAGGCGAAAGCTGAAACTCTCAGGCAAAAGGACAGAGCAGCATATATGTATGTTCAATCTTTGGAAGCTGAGTTTATGTTATACTCGGCTTTTTTCTTTTCCCGAATAAAGTCTTAAACTAATTCAGCAAAGAGGGGTGTTACAATGGAATTTTTCAACAGTATACTTGCATCGATTGACGATTTTGTATGGGGAATACCGCTTATCGTCTTTATATTGGTAGTAGGTATTTTTATCACCGCAAGAGTAAAGCTATTGCAGGTGAGACTTTTGCCAAAGGCTATCAAGGAGCTTTTTTCAAACGAAAAAAGCGGTAATGAGGGTGAAATCTCAAGCTTTGCCGCATTGTGTACAGCACTTTCGGCAACTATTGGTACAGGAAATATAGTTGGCGTTGCGACTGCGCTCGTTTCTGGCGGTCCGGGAGCGCTTTTCTGGATGTGGGTAGCAGCCTTTGTAGGAATGGCAACCAAGTATGCTGAATGTCTTCTTGCGGTTAAATTCCGTACCGTTGCTGAGGACGGACATATAGTCGGCGGACCTTTTTATTATATTGAAAAGGGTATGGGACCTAAGTGGAAATGGCTTGCAAAGATATTTGCATTCTTTGGAGTCTGCGTAGGACTTTTCGGAATAGGAACCTTTACACAGATAAACGGAATTACAAGTGCTGTCAAGAATTTCTTTGATCCTGATATGGTTTATTCGATCACATTATTCGGAACAAAATATTCATGGGCAACAATTATAGCGGGCATTATTCTTTCAGTCATAGTTGCTCTTGTTATAATCGGAGGAATTAAGCGAATATCAGGAGTATCTCAGGTAGTTGTTCCGTTTATGGCAATCGCTTATGTAGCTGTAGTGCTAATAATAATATTTACTCACTTAAATTCTATACCGGCTGCATTTTGCTCAATCATTGAAGGAGCCTTTGGATTAAGAGCAGCAGCAGGCGGAGCTATAGGCGCGATGTTTATGGCAATGCAGAAGGGTATAGCAAGAGGAATATTCTCAAATGAGGCAGGACTCGGAAGTGCACCGATTGCAGCTGCGGCAGCTCAGTCCGATTCTCCGGGACAGCAAGGACTTATATCCATGCTCGGAACCTTTATAGATACAATCATAATCTGTACTATGACAGGTCTGTCGATCATCATTGCAGGAACATGGAATATCGGCCTTGAGGGAGTAGCGGTTACATCTCAGGCATTCCAG
The DNA here is from genome assembly GCA_963595425.1 of Faecalibacterium sp. CAG:74. GTDB lineage: Bacteria > Bacillota > Clostridia > Lachnospirales > Lachnospiraceae > Alectryocaccobium. The sequence goes on from CAVBHN010000004.1 coordinate 63,478, forward strand.
GATACACTTCCTTTCCCGACACAGGTATCTGCATTTATATTGATGATATGTCTGGTATTCTTTGCCTTTACAACTATCCTTGGATGGGATTATTACAGCGAAAGATGTCTGGAATATCTTACAAACGGCAATCAAAAGGCAGTCAAAACATACAGATGGATATATATCATAGCTGTATTTATCGGACCTTATATGACAGTATCAGCGGTATGGACGATCGCAGATATCTTCAACGGACTCATGGCAATACCTAACCTTATTGCTCTTATTGCCCTCAATGGAGTCGTAGTTGCAGAGACAAAGCTGTATCTTAAACGAATAGGAAAATATAACGGAGAAATCAAGATTAAACAAAAAAAATCTTGACAAGCTTTTTCTAAAGTATTAATTTAAAAACAAGTTAATAATCAAACCGATGAAGCGGAGATAAAGCTGGTGATGCTCATACAGAGATTTCGGGATGCTGAGAACCGAGAAGAAAACAAGCCTTCAAATGGACCGCGGAGGGCACAGTCAAAGGTAAGTTTACCGAGTATTCTGTGACGTTAGGGCATACGTTAGTTGCCAAAGATATGTTAGTATCTTACAGAGTGTGTGTAGTTCACAAATCAAGGTGGCACCGCGGATAATGTTTATTCGTCCTTGACAATCATTATGATTGTCAAGGACTTTTTTTATAAGTGTAAATTCTATTTTGCAGACGGAGGAAAAATATGTTCAGACCGGAAAGACAAGAAATCGAAGCCTTAGCTAAGAACGGAAATTATGATGTAGTTCCCGTTAGCTGTGAAATTCTATCAGATGATATTACTCCGATAGAGCTGATGCGCAAACTGAAAAATGTATCAACACATTGTTACCTGCTTGAATCGGCTGCAAAGCAAAATATATGGGGCCGCTATACATTTCTGGGTTTTGATCCTAAGCTTGAGATTACATGCATAGATGGCAAAATGAAAGCAGGAGATTTTGAATTCGAAACATCGAATCCTTCTGAATTTATAAGGAAGCTGCTTTCGGGATATAAAACACCGAAGTTTGATTATCTGCCTCCGTTTACAGGCGGGCTTGTAGGATATTTTTCATATGATTTTCTTGGCTATGCCGAGCCGAAGGTTAAGGTAAAGGTAGATGACAGCGAAAATTTCAAGGATGTGGATCTTATGCTGTTCGATAAGGTCATTGTTTTTGATAACTTTGCACAGAAGCTTATCATAATTGCAAACATGTCGCTTGAGGATATAGAGACAGGCTACAACAAAGCGGTTTATGAGATAAAAAATATTATTAATCTTATAAGAAACGGTGAGAAAAAGATCGAAAAATCCGGACATCTTTTAGGGAAGGCCACTCCTCTTTTTGATAAGGAAAGATATTGCGAAATGGTAGAAAAAGGCAAGAGATATATAAAAGAAGGAGATATATTTCAGGTTGTGCTTTCAAACAGAATGAGTGCTCCTTATGAAGGAAGCCTTCTAAATGCATACAGAGTTTTAAGAACCATCAATCCTTCACCGTACATGTTTTATTTTTCGGGAACAGATGTAGAGGTTGCAGGTGCATCGCCCGAAACACTTGTAAAATTAGAAAACGGTGTACTTCATACATTTCCGCTTGCAGGAACAAGACCGAGAGGAAAAAATACTAAAGAGGATAAGGAAAATGAAGAAAGCCTGCTGAATGACGAAAAAGAGCTTGCAGAGCACAATATGCTCGTTGATCTTGGAAGAAATGATCTTGGAAGAATAAGCAAATTCGGAACAGTTGAGGTTGAGAAGCTTCATTGCATAGAAAGATATTCACATGTAATGCATATAGGCTCAGTCGTAAGAGGAGAGATAAAGGACGGATACGATGCACTCGATGCGATAAGCTCTGTGCTCCCGGCAGGAACCCTTTCAGGTGCCCCTAAGATAAGAGCCTGTCAGATAATAGGTGAGCTTGAAAATAACAAGAGAGGAATATATGGCGGTGCGATAGGATATATCGGATTTAACGGAGATATGGATACCTGCATAGCCATAAGGATAGCTTATAAAAAGAACGGCAAGGTATTTGTACGAAGCGGAGCCGGAATTGTTGCGGATTCCGTTCCCGAAAATGAATACAATGAATGCATAAACAAGGCAGCAGCAGTAGTTAAGGCTCTTGAGGAAGCGGAGGATATAGATAATGATATTACTGATAGATAATTATGACAGCTTTTCATATAATTTATACCAGCTTATCGGAGAAATTAATCCTGATATAAGAGTAATAAGAAATGATGAGATGACAATAGAAGAGATAGAAAAGCTATCGCCTGATCATATTATCATTTCGCCGGGGCCGGGAAGACCGGAGGATGCCGGCATCATAATAGAAGCAGCAAGGAGTATATGTCAGAAAATACCAACGCTTGGTGTATGCCTGGGACATCAGGCAATATGTGCCGCATATGGAGCAAGGGTAACCTATGCGAGCAGGCTTATGCATGGCAAACAGTCAGAGGTGACGCTTGATAGCAACTGTGAAATATTTAAGAACCTGCCGGATAAGACATTGGTTGCAAGATATCATTCGCTGGCAGCTGACCCGGATACTATTCCGGAATGTCTTAAAATAACATCTGTGACGGATCAAAATGAAATAATGGCGATTAAACACAGAGATTATCCGATATTCGGTGTTCAGTTCCATCCGGAATCTATCATGACGCCGCTTGGAAAGGAAATGTTAAAAAACTTTATCGCACTATAAGAAATACATTATATAATGTATAGGATTTTGAAGCGGATATTTTAAAGTAAAGAGGAAAAGATAAATGATTAAGGAAGCAATAAAAAAAATAGTGGATAAGCAGGACCTTACATATGATGAGGCATATGCTGTTATGAATGAGATAATGAGCGGCGATACAACGGCTACACAGAATGCTGCTTTTTTAGCTGCACTGTCAACAAAAAGCGCAAAGGCTGAGACAATAGAAGAGATAAGCGGATGTGCAAATGCAATGCGTGAGCATGCAATAAGTGTTGAGCATGATATGGATGTTTTCGAAATAGTAGGAACAGGCGGAGACGGCTCAGCAAGCTTTAATATATCGACAACCGCTGCAATTGTATGTGCCGCAGGCGGGATAAAGGTAGCAAAGCACGGAAACAGGGCAGCATCATCAAAATGCGGAACTGCAGACTGCCTTGAGGCACTCGGTGTAAATATTTCGCTTGAGCCAAAAAAGTGTACAGAGCTTTTGCAAAATATCGGAATATGCTTTTTATTTGCTCAAAAATATCATACTTCTATGAAATATGTCGGAGCAATAAGAAAGGAATTGGGAATAAGAACCGTATTTAATATATTGGGACCTATTACAAATCCTGCAAAGCCAGCATATCAGCTGCTCGGTGTATATGACGGTGAGCTTTGTGAAATCCTTGCAAGGGTGCTTATCAATATAGGCGTCAAAAGAGGAATGGTAGTCTACGGAGAGGACAAGCTGGATGAGATATCTCTTAGTGCGCCTACAAAGATATGCGAATTTTCAGACAATGAGATAAAAACCTATGAGATAACACCGGAGCAATTCGGCTTTAAGCGTTGCACAAAGCAGGATCTTGTAGGAGGTGAGCCAAAGGAAAATGCGGAAATAACAAGAGCTATCCTTAAGGGAGAGAAGGGCTTTAAAAGAGATGCGGTTTTATTAAATGCAGGAGCTGCATTTTATATAAATGAAAAGGCAGACAGCATTCAGGATGGAATCAGACTTGCAGCAGATATTATCGATTCGGGAAAGGCATATGCCAAGCTTGAAGAATTTATAAAGGAGAGCAATATATAATGAATATCCTTGATACGATTGCAGAATATTCCATGCTCAGGGCACAGACAGACAGGAAGGCTATTCCGTTAGAAAGGCTAAAGGAAAATATAGCCATGCAAAGCAGCAAAAACCGAAACTTTTTTGGTGCGCTTGAAAAGCCGGGACTCAGCTTTATCTGCGAAATTAAAAAGGCATCGCCGTCAAAGGGCATTATTTCCGAGGATTTTCCTTATCTTGATATAGCAAGGGAGTACGAGGAGGCAGGTGCAGACTGTGTATCCTGCCTTACAGAGCCCAGATGGTTCAAGGGATCGGATGTGATATTCAGAGGTGTCAGAGACAAGATCAAAACACCTATGATACGAAAGGATTTTATTGTTGATGAATATCAGATCTATCAGGCAAAATGTATGGGAGCGGATGCAATACTTCTTATATGTGCAATCTTAGATGATGACAGACTGAAATCCTTCTTCAAGCTTGCATGTGAGCTTAAACTCGATGTTCTCGTAGAAGCTCATGATGAAAATGAAATAAAACGTGCGATTGATATCGGAGCAAGAATAATAGGTGTAAATAACCGTAACCTTAAGGATTTTTCTGTTGATTTTTCAAATGCAGTCAAGCTGAGAAAAATGATACCCTCTGATTGCATATATGTTGCCGAGAGCGGAGTGAGGACCATAGAGGATATAAGAAAGGTCAAGGAAATAGGTGCGGATGCTGTTCTTATAGGAGAGGCATTTATGAGATCCGATAACAAAAAGGCTCTTTTAAAGGAAATGAGGGATGCCTGATGTCGGCAATAAAAATATGCGGAATATACAGAGCCGAGGATGCAGAGCTTATCAACAAATATAAGCCGGATTACTTTGGAATGATAATTGATTTCCCCCAATCCCATAGGAGCATTTCAATGACAACAGCAGCCGGGATTCGCAAGCTCATAGATAAAAATATTCCCGCAGTCGGTGTATTTGTAAATAAAGAACCTTCCTATATAAAAAGCTTTATCGATGAGAAAATTATAGATATAGTTCAGCTTCACGGAGCTGAAGACAACAGCTATATAAGTATGCTTAAGAGCATGACTCTAAAGCCTGTATGGAAGGCATTTAAGATAAGATCGACAGAGGATGTAAGGATGGCGGCGCAATCATGTGCAGACCTTATTATCCTTGATAACGGATACGGAACAGGAAGGACCTTTGACTGGTCGCTTATTAGGGACATAAAAAGGCCGTTTGCACTTGCGGGAGGAATAAGCCTTGAAAATATAGAAAGTGCACTTGAAAGCTTAAATCCGTATCTTATAGATATATCATCGGGAGTCGAAACAGATAAGCTAAAGGACTCCTATAAGATAGAAAAAGCAATAAAAGCCGTACGTGATTTTGAAAGGAGATAGATATGTCAAAGGGACGTTTTGGTATTCACGGAGGACAATATATTCCGGAAACACTAATGAATGCCGTTACAGAGCTTGAAGAGGCTTACAATTATTATAAAGACGATAAGGAATTTAATGAAGAGCTGACAAATATGCTCAATGAATATGCAGGAAGACCGTCTTTGCTGTATTATGCCGAGCATATGACAAAGGATCTGAATGGTGCAAAGATATATCTGAAGAGAGAGGATCTGAATCATACCGGATCTCACAAGATTAATAATGTAATAGGTCAGGCACTTCTGGCAAAAAAGATGGGAAAAACAAGACTTATAGCTGAGACAGGTGCAGGCCAGCATGGTGTTGCAACAGCTACGATAGCTGCTCTTCTTGGTATGGAGTGCGAGGTCTTTATGGGAAAAGAGGATACACAAAGACAGGCACTTAATGTATACAGAATGAAGCTTCTTGGAGCAAAGGTAAATGCGGTAACATCAGGAACGGCAACTCTTAAGGATGCAGTATCCGAGACCATGAGAGAATGGACAAGCAGAATTTCGGATACACATTATGTACTGGGATCTGTTATGGGACCTCATCCGTTTCCGACAATAGTGCGTGACTTTCAGGCGGTTATTTCAAGAGAAATAAAAAGTCAGATGCTTGAAAAGGAAGGCAGGCTTCCGGATGCGGTTATTGCCTGTGTAGGCGGCGGTTCAAATGCTATCGGAGCATTTTATCATTTTATTGAGGATAAGGATGTTCAGCTTATAGGCTGTGAGGCAGCTGGAAGAGGAATAGATACCTTCGAAACTGCCGCAACCATTTCAACGGGACGAGAGGGAATTTTCCATGGAATGAAGTCATATTTCTGTCAGGATGAATTCGGACAGATAGCACCGGTTTACTCTATATCGGCAGGACTTGATTATCCGGGAATAGGACCGGAGCATGCCTATTTGCATGATACAAAAAGAGCACAGTATGTTCCTGTTACCGATGATGAGGCAGTCAACGCATTTGAATATCTTTCAAAAATAGAAGGCGTTATACCGGCGATTGAGAGTGCACATGCTGTAGCTCACGCAATGAAAATAGCTCCGTTGATGGACAAGGACAAAATAATAGTAATAAATATTTCGGGACGAGGCGATAAGGACGTTGCTGCAATTGCAAGATACAGAGGAGAGGAGATCTACGAATGAAAAAAATAGCTGATGCATTTTCAAATGGAAAGGCCTTTATACCGTTTATCACATGCGGGGATCCAAACCTTGAAACAACAGAGCAGCTTATAATTAAAATAGCCGAGTCGGGAGCGGATTTGATCGAGCTTGGAATTCCTTTTTCGGACCCTACCGCAGAGGGACCTGTTATACAGCAGGCAAATATCAGAGCCTTATCGGCAGGGACTACTACGGACAGGATATTTGAAATGGTAGAAGGAGTGAACAAAAAGGTATCCGTTCCGCTTGTATTTATGACATATGCAAATGTGGTATTTTCATACGGAACAGAGCGATTTATAAAAAGAGCCTCGGAAATAGGCATAGCAGGACTGATTCTTCCTGATGTTCCTTATGAGGAAAAAGAAGAATTCGAAAGTGTATGTCTTAAATACAAAATAGAGCTTGTTTCACTCATAGCTCCAACATCAAAGGATAGGATAGAGATGATAGCAAGGGATGCCAAGGGCTTTATATATTGTGTTTCATCACTTGGAGTTACAGGTGTCAGAAGCAAATTTTCTACTAATATTGCAGATGTTGCAGCAAGCATCAAGGCAGCAACAAAGGTTCCCTGTGCGATAGGCTTTGGAATTTCAACACCGGAGCAGGCATGCAAAATGTCTAAATATGCCGACGGAGTAATAGTAGGCTCCGCAATCGTAAAAATCATTGAAAAATACGCCGAAGAGTCAATAGAACCTGTCTGTGACTATGTAAAAGAGATGAAAAAAGCTATTATGTAATCCAATTATCAAAATCTCCCCTTGTTTTTTTTGCATGGGGAGATTATTATTCTGTTGTTAGGCATTTATATGATTAAATAATTTTACAGAGGTTATAGAAATGGAAAAAAAGACAACAGTACTTATGATCATGGATGGATATGGCTTAAGCAAAAATAAAGAGCATAATGCAGTTGCGGAAGCTAAGACACCGGTGATCGACAATCTTATGAAAACTTGTCCGTTTGCAGAGGGACAGGCCAGCGGACTTGCAGTAGGTCTTCCTGACGGTCAGATGGGTAATTCAGAGGTTGGCCATCTCAACATGGGTGCCGGAAGAATCGTATATCAGGAGCTTACAAGAATCACAAAATCAATACAGGATGGAGATTTTTTTGAAAATCCGGAGCTTTTATATGCTATTGACAATGTCAGAGTAAACGATTCTGCTCTTCATCTTTACGGACTTCTTTCAGATGGCGGAGTGCATAGTCATATAACACATCTTTTCGGACTTCTCGAGCTTGCAAAAAAACAGGGTGTCAAGAAGGTATATGTTCATTGCTTCCTTGACGGAAGAGATACACCGCCTGAATCAGGCAAGCATTTCGTTGAAGAACTTCAGGAGGAAATGCATAAGCTTGGAGTAGGTGAAATAGCAACTATTTCAGGAAGATATTATGCAATGGACAGAGACAATCGCTGGGACAGAGTAGAAAAGGCATACAGAGCACTTACTCTTTCAGAGGGGGAAAACGGAGGAGAGGATCCGGCAGCTGCAGTTCAGGCTTCATATGATAAAGAAGTTACAGACGAATTTATGCTTCCGACAGTTATGTACAAGGACGGAAAGCCTGTAGCAAGGATTCAGGAGAACGATTCTATAATCTTCTTTAATTTCAGACCTGACAGAGCAAGAGAGATCACAAGAGCGTTTTGTGATCCGGCATTTAAGGGCTTTGACAGAGGCGAGAGGATGAAGCTTGTATATGTATGCTTCACAGACTATGATGACACTATTCCGAATAAGAGCGTTGCCTTTAAAAAGGAAGAAATAAAAAATACATTCGGACAGTTCCTTGCAGCTCACAACATGACACAGGCACGTATTGCCGAGACAGAGAAGTATGCCCATGTAACATTCTTCTTTAACGGAGGAGTTGAGGAGCCGAACAAAGGAGAGGACAGAATTCTTGTTCCGTCACCTAAGGTTGCTACCTATGACCTTCAGCCCGAAATGAGTGCAAATACTGTTTGTGATAAGCTTGTAGAGGCAATAGATTCTCACAAATATGATGTCATAATCATTAACTTTGCAAATCCTGACATGGTCGGACATACAGGAGTTGAAGGTGCAGCCATAAAGGCTATAGAGACTGTAGATGCCTGCGTAGGAAGAGCAGTTGATGCCATAAAGAAAAACGACGGAGTTATGTTTATCTGTGCAGACCATGGAAATGCAGAGACAATGTATGACGAGACAACAGGAGCAGCATTCACAGCGCATACAACAAACCCTGTACCGTTTATACTTGTAAATGCAGATCCTTCATATAAGCTTGATGAAGGCGGAAAGCTTTGTGATATCGTTCCTACACTTATAGATCTTATGGGTATGGAAAAGCCGGAGGAAATGACAGGCAGATCCCTTCTTATCAAATAAATAGCTTGCAATAGTACATTTGCTATGCTAATATAAATCCAAGCGACCACAGGAGGCTAAGTGGATTAATGGATATCTTAAAGACAATTTTAACAATATTATTTGCTATAGACAGCGTTGCTATTGTTATAGTAGTGCTTATGCAGCAGGGAAAGGGTCAGGGACTTGGCGCTTTGGCAGGTAGCATGACAGCAGATACTTACTGGGGAAAGAATAAGGGACGTTCAAAGGAAGGAAACCTAAAAAAGATCACAAGAGTTTTAGTTATTGCTTTCTTTGCACTTGCTATTCTTCTCAATATCAATTTCGGTTAAGTAAAAGACTGCTGCTTTTGGCGGCAGTCTTTTTTGGAAAATAAAATGGCAAAAGAAAACGGAACAAAGCTTATAGCTAACAATAAAAAAGCATTTCATGATTACTTTATCGAGGACACATATGAAGCAGGCATAGCGCTTAAGGGAACCGAGGTCAAATCGCTCAGGATGGGAAAGTGTTCTGTAAAGGAAGCTTTTTTAAGAATCGAAAACAATGAAGTCTATATATATGGAATGCACATAAGTCCATATGAAAAGGGCAATATATTCAACAGAGATCCATTAAGAGTCAGGAAGCTGCTGCTCCATAAGAATGAAATCAGAAAGCTTCAGGGCAGAATAGCCGAAAAGGGCTATACACTCGTACCGTTAAAGGTATATTTCAGCAAATCACTTGTAAAGGTCGAGATTGCTCTTGCAAAGGGCAAAAAGCTATATGACAAGAGAGATACTATAGCAAAAAAAGATCAAAGAAGAGAAGCCGAACGTGAGTTCAAGGTGAAAAATCTCTATTGATAAAAAGAATTATTATTTGCAAAACCTATATCTAACCCTTAGGGCTTGTAAAGGTTTCGACGGGGGTTTTGAAGTTTGGGAAGCCATCCGCGGCCTCCGGGACCGCGTTATCAACCTGGAAAATAAATATAAACGCAGATAATAACGAATTTGCATTAGCAGCGTAAGCTGCCTGTCGTAATTTAGGCATCCTGCAGCTTTTATTACGGCATCATTAAAACCGCAGGGAACTTCATCTCCAAAGCTTTGCGGAGAAGGAAGATTTTATGAAGCTACTGAGGATTTCAGCCTGTCATTTGGCGGATATTCAAGGGAATCCTAATAAAATGACTGTGATGGGAGATGCCTAAATGAATAGGCTTTCGGACGCGGGTTCGATTCCCGCCAGGTCCACTTTTGAAGCTTACTTAATTAAGTACAATTGTGAGATTATAAACTAAAAAGGTCACATCCAGCAGTACTGTGATGTGGCCTTTTTAGTTTAGAGGTTATAGAAAGGAGCTAAAAAACTAAAATGAAAAACAGGAAAATATCCAAAAAAATAATTCATTCATATCATAAATATCTGATTGAAGAGGAAAAGAGTGCGGCTACCGTAGAGAAATATTTGCGGGATATCCGTGCTTTTGTTTCTTATGCAGAGGATAAGGTGATTTCCAAGGAACTGATTATGAGATATAAAGCTGAGCTCCAACAGAAAAAATATGCTGTGAGATCTATAAACTCTATGCTGGCATCGGTAAACAGCTTTCTTATATATATAGGACATCCTGAGTGCAGGGTGAAATTTTTAAAGATGCAAAAGCAGATATACTGTACGAAGGATACCGAGCTTACAAGGGGAGAATATGAACGTCTTCTTAAGGCTGCAGGGAAAAATGAGAAGCTGAGGCTTGTGATGGAGACTATTTGCGGAAGTGGAATACGGGTATCCGAGCTTAGATATTTTACTGTTGATGCGGTAAAGCGTGGAGAAATAGAGATAAACTGTAAGGGCAAGATACGTATAATTTTGATTCCAAACAAATTAAAAAAGCTTTTGCTTTGCTATGCTTCAAAGATTGGAATTAAAGGCGGAGCGATTTTTATAACAAAAAGCGGCAGAAATTTGGACAGGAAAACAATATGGTCATGGATGAAGGCACTTTGTAAGGCTGCAGTGGTTAAACCGTGCAAAGTCTTTCCGCATAACCTGCGTAAGCTTTTCGCCAGAACCTTCTATAAAGCAGAAAAGGATATAGCGAAGCTTGCAGATGTGTTGGGACACAGCAGCATAGAAACTACAAGAATCTATATAATGTCAAGCGTAACAGAACATCGCAAAAAAATCGAAAAGCTTGGTCTTGTAGTATAATTGTAAAATCCGGCCGCAAAAAAGACCTGACATAATTTACATTATGTCAGGTAAATATTTGTAATTCATTTTAATAACATTATCATTTCTGATTCATATATGCAATACTTTATTCTTAAAAAATTAAAATTATATAAATTTAAAATTTGCAAAAAAATATATTTCAAAAATAAGCACAGCAATAACACCCTCATTGCAAACCAAAAATATTTTTTTGCATAGGGTGATTTTTGAATGCAAAAAAATATCTTTTTTTTAATTGATATCCAATTATTCGCACTTCTTGCTATCAAACTTCTCAAATATTTCACTACACATAATGACATAATGTAAATTATGTTACGAAAGCAAAAAATCAAATAAATACAGTGTTGCAAAAGCTTTTATGCACCAAAGTGTGCTTAAAAATATGAGGAGGTATTTTGGATGAACAAGGGAAGCGGGAAAATGAGAGGGTTTTCCAAAAGGCTGATTGCATTGCTCTTATGCTGTGTATGTCTGGTAGCAGCAGGGCCAATATCGGCAATAGCCTTAGAAACGGATTCATCTTCTGCAGAAAATGTAAGTACGGAAAATCAGACGGACGAAATTGTATCCTCATCTGAAATAAAAGCTGCCGATGCTGCAGTCATGACATCCTTTTATGATGAGCTAATGACTGTATCAAGCAATCAAGGCCTTTATGAACTGATTGCGGATGATACAAATTATGATAAGGCCTCAGCACTTACAACAGATCAGATACATTCGATTAAGGAATATGCACAGACCTTAGAGGATGATGGATATCTTGACATTCTTACTCAGACTCTTGATCAGCTTTTGCAGA
>CAVBHN010000004.1:75363-82793 GCA_963595425.1 Faecalibacterium sp. CAG:74
CGGTGGTGCTGACATTGATCCTAATTATTACAACAGTAATGTTAAGGTTTATTGGGATACACCATCTGAGATGTCTCAAAGCGGCCGTTCAACAGGCGGAGCAAATGTAGAAAGCGTAACTCTTAATAATGCAGCTGTATCATGGGGCAATTCTGATAATGGCAGCAATTGGGGAAATGCATCGACTCTTGCCTCCTATTTCCCGGGTGCGTCAAAGGGATCTGCTAATATGAAGGATTCATCGTTGAGCATTACAGCCAAGGAAGGCTACTATGTGGCACAGATCCTGGTTGCATGTGCACCTTCAGGCGGATCGGGATTAAATCCATATAAGTGCTCTACATGGGGATATGGAAAGGAATTTAATCAAACCTTTAATCTGACAAACTCAACCTATACCGGTGGAAAATATACATTAACATTTGATATTAACAGCAAATATTTCAGCCATAACGGCGGAACATCTCCAAATGCTTACTTCATATTTGTTAAGGTAGCTAAGGTGCCTACACCGCTTTATGTGGAATATAACTACGGAAATGTTGCGGATTTTCTTACCGTCGATTCAAATTCCGCATTCAGCACTCCTGCATGGACTGTAAAGAGTGATTCGAATAATTACGGAATCGGAAGCGTTTATACAAATGATACTCAGTTCGCATATGCATACGGAGAAGATACATCTGTAATCGCATTATGGTCTCATAAGGCAAATACGATTTCCGATGCGGCAAAAGCAGAGGCGGCAGCGGCAGGCTATTACTTCGCCGGATGGGATATAACCTGGTACAATGACTGCTCGGTAACTGCCTCACAAGATGTATATAACAACAATTATACGATGAACTTCAGCAATGTATACATGACAGGATCATACAATGCCGGAGATGATGTACAGCTTCCGACAAATGCCCGTCTTGTAGCTAAGTGGCTTCCTATAAGTCTCAAGGTTACAAAGACAGTAGAGGGTCTGTCTTCGATATCCGAGTTTGCGGGATCGGCCAACACCTTTAAGCTTACGCTTCAGAATCAGCAAAATGGTGAATTTGTAACATTGAATACCACAGATTACACAATTACAGGTGACGGAACTCTGACCTATACATTTGCGGCAGCCGGCGGTGATGTGACACAGACAATTACACCAGGAATCTACAAAATAGTTGAGGACGGAAACTACGATCTGCACGGAAGCACAAGCAATGCTTACTGCACAACTACATATCCTATAGAAACCGTAGAGGTGACTGCGGACGGCACAGTAAAAGAACTTCAGGTATTAAATAAGTACAGCGAAACACCTGCAGCCTACAATCTGACAGTAAAGAAGACAATTTCTGGAAATATGCAGGATCCAAGTGCAAAATTCAAATTTACTGTGACATATAACGGCAATACAGAAACCTTTGATCTTGGAAAGGATGAGGCTAATACGATTCCGTCTGTACCTGTAGGGGCTTTGGTTACTGTTACGGAGGATAATGGCGGATATACATATTCATTGACATCCGTAACGCCGAATGAGCTTTCCTATGAAGCTATTGAAAACGGTATTACATTTACCATGCCGTCAAGTGATGTATCGATCGAGATCAACAACAATAAGGAGATAACTATCGATACGGGAATCCTTCTGGATAAGCTGCCTTATATTCTGATCATTATATTTGTGGCAGGCGGTGCTGTTCTTATGATCAGAAGACATAAAAATCATCGAGCTTGATATGAGGGTGATCAGATAATGGCAGAAAAAAAACAAACCGTAGCTGTCAAGGATGAAAAAAGATCCGGCAGGACATACGGAAGAGCTACTCAGGGCAGATGGCTGAATCATGAGCAGGAAGGCATACAAAGGTGGCTGAAGCAGGTCAGCTTCAAAAAAACATTGTTTGGAGGTGTTGACGAGGCGGATGTCTGGAAAAAAATTGCCGAATTAAATGAAATGTATGAGGCGGCGCTTTCGGCCGAGCGTGCCAGGTATGATGCATTGCTTACTGAGCGGGCCGGGTTTAGCAGAGCAGAATTGTATCATTTGTTCAGCAGTATGCGGAAGGAAAGATGATGAAAAACTCTAATAAACGCTCAACAAATGAAAGCATTATTACAGACCGTAGGAATCGTGTATTAGATAGACAGGGAATGATAAGGCTTCTGTTTCGCATAGTACTGCTTGTACTGGTATTTTGGCTACTGTTTTCATATGTGTTTATTGTGACAGCCGTAAGCGGAAATGAAATGTTCCCGGCGATAAAGGACGGAGATGTGATCCTGGGCTTTAGATTTGAGCAGGATTACACAAAGGATGATGTTGTTATTTACAATGCTGACGGAGAAACCCATATAGGCCGAATAGCCGCACTTGCATCGGATGTTGTGACAATAGATGAAAGCGGAACGCTTATTGTAAACGGAACTGTACAAAGCGGAGAAATTATGTATCCGACCTATATAAAGGATAACGAAAATATCGAATATCCGTACAGAGTTCCTGATGGCTGTGTATTTATACTTGGTGATTACAGAACTCAGGCAGCAGACAGCCGGGATTTTGGTGCTATAGCTTTAAGAGGTATACAGGGTAAGGTCATTACCTTCTTAAGGAGAAGAGGAATATAAGTTTCTAACGATACTGTGATTCGATTGTACATGAATCATAATATAAAAACAAAATAAATTTCATGGAGGGAAATTTAATGAAGAAAAAAACAGCCGGAAAAATATTTTCCATCGCGCTCGCTTCTACTGCTGTATTAGGAATGAGCACATTTGCATTCGCATCAAGAAGCGACATAACATTTGACAAGACATACAAGCTTACAAATGAGGGTGCAATAAGCCCTGCAGAGACATTTACATTTAAATATACTGCAGATCATGTAACAGACACATTGACAGAGCTTACTAAAGATAATATGCCTTCTATCCCTGAGTCTACAGTAGATTTTAAGATGGGAGATGCTACTGTAACAGGTCTTGACGAGAAAGTATATGTATCTCTTGCAAATGTTCATTGGCCAAGTGTTGGTGTTTACTACTATAAGGTAAACGAAGTTGCCGGAAAGACAGCAGGTGTTACTTATTCGGATGATACAGCATATTTAAAGGTTACAGTTGCATATGATGAGAATTCCAATACATATTATACTGCATTTGTTACATTGAGCCTTGCTGATGAAGACGGAGACGGAATCACAGACGATAAGACAGCAGGCTTTACAAATGAATATTCAGCAGGAGACTTAGAGATTACAAAGCAGGTTACCGGTAACTTAGGTAATAAGAATGCATATTTCGCTGTTGATGTTACATTAACAGGTGAGGAAGGATATACATATCTTGATTCTTATCCTGTATCGGAGACAAGCTATGAGGATAATCCAGTAGAAATCGCTATAGGCGAAAAAACAACATTCTATATTAAGAGCGGAGAGACTGTTGACATCGGAAATCTTCCTTACGGTGTAACATATACAGTGGAGGAGCATGATTATACAACAGCCGATAAGGGTGGATATGATACAGCAGTTTATGAATATAGCGACAGCAATAAAGTTATCGATTCAGAGGCTGATGCAGTAATCATCACTAACAAAAAGGGAACAGTTGTTGATACAGGTATTACAATGAACTCTATGCCATATATAATTGTATTGGCAGCAGCAGGCATCGGAATGGTTGTTTTCTTCTCGAAGAAAAGAATGATGCGCAATAAATAATCAAAGCAAGATTTGATTTTAAAGGTTTACAAACGCCTGGGGCTTACCTGCCCCGGGCGGCATGGAAGCAAAAGAAAGGAGTGCGGCGCATTTGGTACCGAAAACAAAATGTTGAGATGGATTCTGAAGGCTGCTAACTCTGTTATAAATTTTATTGTTATAGTTTGTCTGTTCGCAGCAGGCATATATGCAGCCTATGCTCTATGGGACAACAGCCGGATATATGCTGCTGTAAGTGATGTTCAGGCAGATATGATAAAGCTGAAGCCTGATATTGACAAGGATGGCAGAGCCTCATTTGAGGAGCTGATGGCAATAAATTCCGACGTTTGCGCATGGATAACTTTAGACAACACACAAATTGATTATCCCATACTGCAGGGCAGTACAAATTTAACTTATATCAATCACGATGTATACGGCAATTTCGCACTTGCCGGAAGTATATATCTGGATGCCAGAAATAAAAGGGATTTTTCGGATAAATATTCATTGCTGTATGGACATCATATGGCAAACAGCAAAATGTTTGGAGATCTTGATCTGTATAAGGATCAGACTTTTTTCGACAACAATTCATCAGGAATATTGATACTTCCCGACAAAACCTATAAATTAGAAATCTTTGCCTGCTTGTTAGCCGAGGCCGGAGAGGAGAATATCTTTGACCCGGAAAAATGGCAGGATGGAATAGATGGGTTGCTTTCTTACGTTAGGGAAAATAAGCTTCATATACGTGAGAGTGCGATCGAAAATCTAAGTCAGATGGATGAGCCTAAGGTTTTGGCATTGTCCACCTGTGCTACAGAATTTACTGATGCAAGAACAATCATTCTGGCTGTGATGGAACCTTACCAGGCAGCGGATCAGGAGGAAAGCTAGTATGAAAAATTGGTTGAGTGCCATTTGGGGAACTGTAATGGCAGTTGTGTGCATGATTACAATGAGTGTGTCAGCTTTTGCCGCAGAAAATCCGAAAATAACAATTCCGGTTACTGTATCGCTTTCGGGAACGCTTCCGGAAACAGCAGAGGATTTTACAATTAAGCTGAAGGCAGATGATACCTCCTGCCCTATGCCTGATGGAACAGACGGCAATGAGTATACAATGACAATCACGGGTGAAGCTACAAAGGAGCTTCCTGCTATTACATATGATAAGCTTGGTGTTTATACTTATACTATCTATCAGGAAGCAGGCGACAATAAAAAATGCACCTATGATGATATGGTATATACCCTGACAGTCTATGTGACAAATGCAGAGGATGGAAGCGGAATCGAAGCCGCAGCTGTGCTTTATCCGGACGCTAAGGGTGACAAGCAGGCATGTGCAGAGTTTAAAAACCAGTATGAAACCGTAACTCCTACGCCTACATCAACACCTACTGCAACACCGACACCTACACCTACTAAGACAAACACACCCGGTACAGGTGACAATTCCAAGGCAGCTGCCTATGCGGTAATCATAGTAGCATGTGCAGGCGTAATTGTTATTGCGCTTCGCATACGCCAAAACAGAAACAATCAGGAATAAAAAGATATTTTAGTGAAGGTATATCAGCTCTGATTTCAAGGGAAGATGCTTTTAGAATATGTAATTTGCCGCAAAAGGACTGTATAATTTTGAAAGGATTTGATCGGAAATTTAATGGCAGATGGATTCTTGTATTTTAATAGCAGAATTACCCTTTGAAAACAATACAGTAATAAATAAACTGAATTATTCGCATATACGGCGGATAATTCAGTTTATTTTTGTTAAGCTTTATTCTGTCTATCGTATGATGAATCATATGTATCATCGGAATTTGATTTCTTATCCTCATACAAATAGGATTTGTTTTTGGCAATGAGCTGGAGCATATACATTAAAACAGGAACAATAACAGTTGCCGCAAATGCGGATATAAGCATGCTCTGTGATATGCTGCTGCCCATAAAAGCAAGTATAAAAAATAAAATATATAAAAGAGCAATGATTATAAGACCGATAATTGCAATAACTCTTTGTACTTTTTTCATAAGAACCTCGCAAATGTAATTATGTGAAACCGGTGTCAAAATTCGCTTGCAGGACAGGCCCGAATCGTATTTTGAGTCACTTTATAAGGTAATTATAAAGTACAAATTAAGCATTTACAACAGAATTAATAATACTTTAAGAAACGTATAATTGCTTTTTTGAATTTAATAATGTAAATTAGATTAGGAATTGCTGAAGTATATATTCATTTGGCAATGTATTTTATTACAGAACAGAGGCGATAGGATGGGCAGATTTAATAATTTTATGAATGGCAGAAACGGCAATGATGAATTTGGAAGATTTTTAAGTATTGTAACAATAATACTTCTTATTGCTTCACTGTTTTCAAGGCTTTCGGGACTGTATATAGTGGCACTTGCATTCATAGTATTTTCATATTTTCGTATTTTTTCCAGAAATCTTGAAAAGAGGCAGGCTGAAAACGATTGGTATCTTGACAAAAGAGACAGCATAGCGGATTTCTTTAGAGGAGTCAACAGGCAGGCGAGAGACAGAGATCACAGATATTATAAGTGCCCAAGATGCGGTAAAAAATTAAGGGTTCCAAGGGGAAGAGGAAAAATATCAATACATTGTCCTACCTGCGGCTGTGATTTTATAAAGAATACATGAATATTTAAATAGGAAGTTTTTTATAATATATCAATAACGGAGTTAACATGCTGGGATATATAACAGTTAACCGGGATGAGCTTAAGGTCAAGGATCTTGATGCCTATCAGGCATTTTATTGCGGAATATGTAAGGATATAAAGAAAAATTCAGGAGAGCTTTCAAGATTTACTCTTACATATGACATGACCTTTCTGGCGATTCTTTTGACAGCTCTCTACGATGGGGATGTACAGAGAAAAAAGCTGAAATGCATATTTCATCCCATATCAAAAAGACTGAGCATACGAAACGAATTTACATCATATTGTGCGGATATGAATGTGCTGCTTACTTATTACAATCTGATGGATGATTGGATTGATGATAAGAGGAAGCGAAGTCTTGTGTATGCAGGACTTATCAAAAAACGCTGCCAAAGGCTTGAAAAAAAATATAAAAGACAATCAAAGGCTGTATCGGATTATCTGGTACAGCTTCATAAGGTTGAAAAATCAGATGACTATAGTATAGATTTGGCCTCAGGGCTTACGGGAAGGCTGTTTGAGCAGATATTTAAAATTTATGATAATGATGTTTGGAACAGGGAGCTTTCTGTTATGGGCTTTTATATAGGAAAGTTCATTTATCTTATGGATGCCTATGAGGATATTGAAAAGGATATTAAAACAGGAAGCTACAATCCGTTTAAAAGCATATACAACCAAAATGATTTTAGAGATAAGGCAAGAGAGATACTTACCATGATGATGGCTCCGGCCTCAGCGGCATTTGAGAGACTGCCGATAGTTGATTTTGTGGACATTCTAAGAAATATATTGTATGCTGGAGTATGGATTAAATTTAATGAATTAGATAAGCAGGAGAAGAATAAAGACAATGCAGGATCCGTATGAAATTTTAGGCGTCTCAAGAGATGCCGATATGGACGAGATAAAAAAAGCATACAGACAGCTTAGCCGAAAGTATCATCCGGATGCCAATATAAACAATCCGAACAAGGCACAGGCAGAGGAAAAATTCAAGCAGGTGCAGCAGGCTTATCAAAA
>CAVBHN010000004.1:83110-93412 GCA_963595425.1 Faecalibacterium sp. CAG:74
TGCATGCCTGCGCCAATTGCGGACTCGGAAACAATGTAGCTGCAAAGGAGGATGCCGAGAAGGCAGTGCAGCTTGAACCGAACAATCAGCAGTTTTTACAGCTTCTGTCTCAGCTTCAAAGCGGAAACGGATGGTACAATGACAGAGGCGGAATGTATGGCATGGACTGCTCGGGAACAAATGCATTAAGATGCTGCATACCGCTTTGTGTATGCTGCGGATTGTCAAGATGCTGTATGCCGTATGGATACGGATATTTTTGCTGCTGATAAAAAGCAAACAGAGGTGCATAGGAAAAGAGGAAATTATGGGACTTAGCGAATGGGAAGAAAGAGAGCTTGAAAAAATCAGGCTTGCATCAAATATAGATCTTGATACGGCATATTTCAATGCCACAGACAAAAACGAACGTAAGGATATATACAAGAGAATAGTCGAAAAGGAAGGCGAATCCGAAAAGACACAGATAATGAAGGAATTCTTCAATCACAGGTATGTATCAAAAGAAAAGAATATCAAAAATATAGATTATGCGATAAGAGGCTGGGTAAATATCAGCTTCCTGCCGGAATCCTATAAGAGCAGATTCTCAAGAAAAAAGCTTCCCGATAAGATAGAGGAATGCCTTGTTAATCTCGGGAAAAACGTTGCTCAAAATCATGGTGAGCTTGGACTTGAGATGTGGTATAAGGAGCTTGTAAATGTATGCAAGGTTTTTATAGAGCTGTGCAAGAGTGACAAATCCTATGGATGCATCATTATGGGCATCGGCCGCATAAAAGAAAGCAAGCTTATAAAGAAGATTTGTTTTGATATGGTAAATATCACTCATACAATACCGGCTGAGATCGGTACGGATAGCTTTGATATGCTTGCGAAGGCATCAAGGCAGGCATTTATGGAATGCTTTCCAAAGTCCGGAAATTTATATGACACAATGATTGATCAGGCAGACGGCAAGAAGGCTCCGGAGGACGATGCCGAGAACGGAATTGATTGATCGATGAAAGAGAGACAGATTGGCTACTAAAAACAGAGACACTAAAAAATCAGACAATAATAAAAACAATAACGAGAATAATAACAAAAAGAACAATTGGCTCATATTTTTTCTAATGGTAATAATTTTCCTCTGCGGATACGGTATTTTATCAAATGTAGGGACTATGAATACATCCACAGAGGTAACCTACGATAAATTTTTGAATTATGTAAAGGATGACAGGGTAGATAAGGTAGTTCTTGAGGACGGAAAGCTTACTGTAACAGTCCATGCAAAGGATGATACAAAGAAAACCTCTACATATAAAACAAATCTCGTAGGAGATGAAAATTCACTTGTAGATCTTCTTGAGGATAAGGATGTTGTACTTGAGAAAAAGAGCGAAGAGATATGGGCCTCGGTAATTTATTCAATAGCAAGCATTGCGCTTCCGCTTGTGATTTTCGTTTTTTTCATGAATATGATAATGAAAAGAAGCGGCGGCGGTATCATGGGAATAGGAAAGAGCAAGGCGAAATCCTATGTTCAGCAGGATACAGGTGTAACCTTTGCGGATGTAGCAGGTGAGGATGAGGCAAAGGAGTCATTGCAGGAAATGGTTGACTTTTTGCACAATCCTGACAATTATACCAAAATCGGAGCAAAGCTTCCGAAGGGAGCACTTCTTGTAGGACCTCCAGGAACAGGAAAAACGCTTCTTGCAAAGGCTGTTGCCGGAGAGGCACATGTGCCGTTTTTTTCACTTTCCGGCTCTGAATTTGTGGAAATGTTTGTTGGTGTCGGAGCTTCGAGAGTAAGAGATTTATTCGAGGAGGCAAAGAAGCAGGCACCGTGTATTATCTTTATAGATGAGATAGATGCAATCGGAAAAACAAGAGATTCGAGACTCGGAGGCAATGATGAGAGAGAGCAGACACTAAATCAGCTCCTTGCGGAGATGGACGGCTTCGACAGCTCAAAGGCTATTCTGATTCTTGCAGCTACCAACAGACCCGAGATCCTCGATCCGGCTCTTTTAAGACCCGGAAGATTTGACAGACGTGTGATAGTCGACAGACCTGATCTTAAGGGACGTGTAGCTATTCTTAAGGTTCATGCAAAAAAGGTATTGCTCGACGAAACCGTAAATCTCGAAGAAATAGCGCTTGCTACATCGGGCGTTGTTGGTTCTGATCTGGCAAATATGGTAAACGAAGCAGCTATTTTGGCTGTAAAGAACGGAAGAAAGGCTGTGAGCCAGAAGGATTTGTTTGAATCGGTAGAGGTTGTTCTTGTCGGCAAAGAAAAGAAGGATAGGATATTGAGTGCCGAGGAGCGTCGTATAGTTTCATATCATGAGGTTGGCCATGCTCTTATCACAGCACTTGACAAAAATGCCGAGCCGGTTCAGAAGATAACTATAGTTCCGAGAACAATGGGAGCACTTGGATATGTAATGCAGGTTCCCGAGGAGGAAAAATATCTGAATACAAAGGCTGAGCTTCAGGCTATGGTTGTAGGCTTTTTAGGAGGAAGGGCAGCAGAGGAAATAGTATTCGGAAGCGTTACGACTGGAGCATCAAATGATATTGAAAAGGCAACTAAGCTGTGCAGAGACATGATCACAAGATACGGAATGTCAGAAAAGTTCGGACTTATGGGTCTTGAACAGCAGGAAAATCAGTATCTTGATCAAAAGACATATCTTACCTGCGGTGATGCTACAGCAACCGAAATAGATCATGAAATAATGAAGATGCTTTCTCAGGCATATGAGACTGCAAAGAGTCTTTTGAATGAAAACAGAGATATTCTTGACAAAATTGCAGAATATCTTATTTCAAAGGAAACTATTACAGGAAAAGAGTTTATGGAGCTGTATCATCAGGCAATTGCTGAAAGAGATTTAGAACCATGTCCTTCAATATAGAAGAAGAATTAAAAAAGCTTCCGTCAAATCCCGGCGTATATATAATGCATGATGCATCTGACGAGATAATATATGTCGGAAAGGCAGTAAATTTAAAAAATAGGGTAAGACAATATTTTCAAAGCGACAGGAACAAAAGTGCTAAAATAAAAAAAATGGTTCCGCAAATTGCCAGGTTTGAATATATAATCGTAGATTCAGAGCTGGAAGCACTTATTTTGGAATGCAACCTGATAAAGGAAAACCGCCCAAAATACAATACTCTTTTGAAGGATGACAAAACATATCCGTCTATATGTGTTACGGTAAATGAGGCATTTCCAAGGATATTTATGACAAGAAAGCAAAAAAGAGATCATGCTTCATACTTTGGACCATATTCAAATGCACTTGCCGTTAAGGAAATAATTGAACTGTTAAGGAAAATTTATAATATAAGAGCATGCAATCTAAAACTACAGGGCGGTCTGAAAGCGGAGCGCCCTTGTCTGTATTATCATATTCATCAATGCAAGGCTCCGTGCATGGGATATGTATCCGAGGATGAATATAATAAAGGCATACAGAGTGCAATCTCGTTTTTGAACGGAAATTATAAAGGCATACTTAATGAGCTTACTCAAAAGATGAATCTTGCATCCAAGGAAATGCGTTTTGAAGAGGCCATAGCGTACAGAGAACTGGTAAAAAGCGTCAGGCATATAGCAGAAAACCAAAAGGCAACGCTTGGAACAGGTATAAACCGGGATATAATAGCGGCAGCATCGCAAGACAGAGAGGCAATAGCCCAGATATTTTTTGTTCGCGACGGAAAGCTGATAGGCAGAGAGCACTATCATTTATCTATAGAGCCCGAGGAGGAGGACAGCGAAATACTGCTTGGATTTATAAAGCAGTTTTATGCCGGAACTCCGTTTATTCCAAATGAAATTATGCTTTCGGATTCTATAGAAGATGGTAAAATAATAGAAGAGTGGCTTTCAAAAAAGAGAGGCTCAAGAGTACATATAGTCGTACCTCAAAAAGGAAAAAAAGAAAAGCTCGTGCTTTTAGCCGAGAAAAATGCAAGGCTTGTGCTTGATCAGGATATAGAAAGACTGAAAAAAGAGGAGCTTTCAAAAAAAGGTGCGGTAAGAGAGCTTGGAGAGCTTCTTGGAATAGATTATCCAAAAAGAATAGAATCCTATGATATTTCAAATATCAGCGGTTTTCAGAGCGTAGGATCTATGGTTGTATATGAGGATGGTGTGCCCAAAAAGGCTGACTATCGTAAATTCAGAATCAAATCGGTCTCGGGACCTGATGATTATGCAAGCATGTATGAGGTTCTTGAAAGGAGATTTAAGAGAGCCATTGATAAGAGCAATGGTTTTGAAGAAATTCCGGAGCTTATATTGATGGATGGCGGCAAGGGACAGGTTAATATCTGTCTTAAGGTTATAGAGGAGCTTGGAATTGATACTATCGTTGCCGGCATGGTAAAGGATGACAGACATAGGACAAGAGGACTTTATTTTAACAATACAGAAATATCTATAGACAGATCCTCCGAATGCTTTCATCTGCTTACCAGAATTCAGGACGAGGTTCACAGATTTGCTATTACATACCACAGAGCCTTAAGAAGTAAGGGACAGGTTCATTCGATTCTTGATGATATAAAGGGAATCGGAACTGTAAGAAAAAAGGAGCTTATACGATCCTTTGAAAATCTTGAGGAAATAAAGAACGCATCAATCGAACGTCTAAGGGAGCTTCCGAGTATGGACAGCAGATCAGCCGAGGCGGTTTACAATTTCTTCAATAAAAAAAGTGAATCATAAAATACAAAGAGTTTTAAGAGGGAGGTGCCTATGCAGCAGCGAACAAAATCAGTTAAGCTTGAAAAAATGATAGAAGCAATGTCGTTGAAAAATATTACCCCTAAGGTTGATATTTCGGAAATTGTTATTACTATTAATGAAATTAACAGACCAGCACTTCAGCTTGCCGGCTATTTCAATAGATATAACCATGAGCGTGTTCAGGTTGTAGGTATTGTAGAATATGAATATATCATGGGATTTGAAAGAGAGGAGCGAATTGCAGCATTTGAAAAGCTGGTTGCGACAAAGGTTCCATGCGTTGTATTTACAAGTGACAATATTCCTTGTGACGGACTTATCGATGTTGCAACCAGATACGGAGTTCCGCTTCTTGTTTCAAGCATGACAACATCTGAATTTTCAGCAAAGATCTTCAGATGGCTTGGAGAGCAGCTTGCTCCAATGATCACTATCCATGGTGTGCTTATTGATGTTTTCGGTGAGGGAGTTCTTATAACAGGAGAAAGCGGCATCGGTAAAAGCGAGGCAGCCCTTGAGCTTATAAAGAGAGGACATCGTCTTGTAAGTGATGATGTTGTCGAGGTAAGAAGAGTAAGTGATGTTACTCTTATGGGATCATCGCCTGAGATAACAAAGCATTTTATTGAGCTTAGAGGAATAGGAATTATTGATGTCAAGACACTGTTCGGTATTGAAAGCGTGGAGGACAGTCACAATATCGGACTTGTTATTCAGCTTTCCGAATGGGATAAGGATAAGGAATATGACAGACTGGGTCTTGAGGATGAGTTTGTTGAGTATCTCGGAATCAAGGTTCCGAGCCATTCTATTCCGATAAGACCGGGCAGAAACCTTGCAGTCATTGTTGAAACCGCTGCGATTAATCACAGACAGAGAAATATGGGTTACAATGCTGCAAAGGAGCTGTACAGAAGAGTACAGGACAATCTGCTTCAAAAGCGCAACGGAGAGCTATAATTCATAATAATCCTTATTTATAATATTGACGGAGGCACGGCTTTTTGTTGCCTCCGTTATTTGCTTTATAATTGTTTCTTCTAATAATATAGGAACAAGAATTTCGAAGGAAACCTTATCGGTATACTCAGAGGAAATAACAATTATGTCATTTTGAGCAAATAAATATTGAAGCTTTCCGGAATCTGTATATGAAGTCTCGATATGTATGAGTGAGGACATGATCATTTCCTTTAGCTTTGCATGCAAAAGACATTCCTCTACGGCACCTGAATATGCTCTTACAAGTCCGCCGGTGCCTAATAATACACCGCCAAAATATCTGGTTACAACACAAACGACATTGTAGAGCTTCATGCCTGAAAGGACAGACAGGATAGGCTTTCCGGCGGTTCCCTGAGGTTCGCCGTCGTCCGAGGAGCGGACTATCTGCTGATTTGTACCTATTATATAAGCAGAGCAGTTGTGCCTTGCATCCCAATATTTCTTTTTCATTTCCTTTATGAAAGCCACAGCCTCCTCCTCACTTGAGACGGGAGATATTGTAGCGATAAATCTCGATTTTTTTTCTGTAATTTCAGCTTCAAAAATATCGGCCGGTGTTTTAAAATTATCTGACATATTATACCTGCAAAAAAAACTTTAACTGTTACCGTTGAAATGATATACTATTTCAGAATGTAATTCAAGGAGGCATATTGATGGATTTCGGAAGAAACGGTCTTCAAGATAAAATTTATAAGCTTCGCTCAAAGAGTGCAAAGGTCACCAATAATATAATGTCAAATTGTATCAAGGTGATCATGATTGTATTTGTAAGCGGAATTGTTATATTGGGAAGTATGCTTATAGGTGCTTACAATGGTATAATCGACGGAACACCTTCTGTTTCCGATGTAAATATAATGCCATCAGGCTATGCTACATTTATTTATGACGTAGACGGAAACCAATTGCAGAAGCTCAATTCGGCAGACGGAAACAGAATTGCGGTTTCTATCGATGAGATTCCTGTTAATATGCAGCATGCGATAGTTGCAATAGAGGATTCAAGATTTTATGAGCACAATGGCGTTGATACCGTAGGTATGGTAAGAGCCGCAGCGGTTGCAATCAGCTCAGGCTTTTCAAGGACTGAGGGTGCAAGCACTATAACTCAACAGCTTTTGAAGAATAATGTTTTTACAAACTGGACCGAGGAGTCCAAAATTGAGCGTATCGAAAGAAAGCTCCAGGAACAATACCTTGCGGTTGAACTTGAAAAGGCACTTACTGCAGAGGGTATGGATACCAAATCCGTAATTCTTGAGAATTATCTGAATACAGTAAATTTCGGATCGGGAACATATGGTATACAGGCTGCTTCTCTTAAATATTTCGGTAAAAATTCAAAGGATCTGACACTTTCCGAATGTGCTGTTTTGGCTGCAATACCGCAAAATCCAACAAAATGGAATCCTATAAGGCATCCTGAAAATAACAGGGAGAGACAGCAGACAGTTCTAAATTATATGTATCAGCAGGGATATATCACGCAGGATGAGCTAAACGAGGCCTTAGCTGATGATGTTTATTCAAGGATATCTGCACATGATGCGGGAAGTCAGACTGAGGAACAGCCATATTCGTATTTTGTAGATGAGCTTATAGGACAGGTAAAGGAGCAGCTTATCAAGCAAAAGGGATATACCGAGCTTCAGGCAGAACAGGCACTTTACAGTGGTGGTCTTCGCATTTATACAACAATGGATTCAAATATCCAGAATATAATGGAAGAAGAATTTTCAAATGAAGAAAATTATCCGGAAGGAACGCAGTATGCTCTAGAATGGGCTCTGACAGTAGATCATGCCGATGGAGAGAGAGAGAACTACAGTCGTGAAATGCTTCAGGCATATTTTAAAAAGAGCGATTCTTCATTTGATCTGATATTTGACAGTCCGGAGGAGGCTCAGTCATATGTTGACCAGTACAAAGCGGCGATTATCAGTGAGGGAGATACAATAGTTGCAGAGAGATTTTCTACGACGGCTCAGCCACAGGCTGCAATGGTAGTTATGGATCAGTCAACGGGATATGTTAAAGGAATTATCGGAGGGCGAGGAAAGAAAACAGCCAGTCTTGTATTAAACAGAGCTACAGATTCATACAGACAGCCCGGATCTACCTTTAAGATTTTGTCAACATACGGACCTGCTCTTGATATGGGAAAGATCACACTCGCTACGTTAGAGGATGATACGGAATACAGCTATTCTGACGGAACGCCTATTCATAATGCGGATGATCAATATCACGGAACTGTGACCATAAGGGATGCGATAGAGCATTCTTATAATATAGTCGCTGTAAAGGTTCTGACAGAAATTACACCGAAGGCAGGTTTTAAATATCTCGAAAAGCTGGGCTTTTCAAAGCTTGTCGACGATAAAAATTATGATGTCAGACAGCCGCTTGCTCTCGGAGGTATAACAAACGGTGTAAGCACGCTTGAGCTTGCAGCTGCATATGCGGCGATCGCAAATAACGGTGAATATATAGAACCTAAATTCTATACAAAGGTTACAGATCAGTACGGGAATATTATTCTTGATAATACAAGTGAAAAGCAGCAGGTGTTTAAGAAAAGCACAGCATATCTTTTAACAAGTGCCATGCAGGATGTTGTAAATTACGGAACAGGTACAGATTTTGCTATTGAAGGAATGAATCTTGCAGGCAAGACAGGAACAACAACCTCATACAAGGATCTTGTTTTTGCAGGCTTTACACCATATTATACGGCGGCAATATGGGCAGGATACGATGTAAGCACAACGCTTCCTGAGGAGCAAAGAGGATACTACAAGGTATTGTGGAACAAGGTAATGACACGTATTCACGAAGGATTGGAAAACAAGGAATTTGTTCAGCCATCGGATGTTGTAAGTGCGGATATATGTGTTGATAGTGGGCTCTTAGCAGGCTATGGCTGTAATACCATTACGGAATATTTCAGTAAATCGGATGTTCCGACGCAGAGATGTACAAGACATACTCCTGTACCTACAGCAACACCAAGACCTACAGTTACTCTGACACCTACAGCCGATCCTACAGCTACGCCAACGCCATCAGCAACACCGACCGAAGAGGCAGAGCCGACGGTTACAGCTGAACCGACTGAAGAACCGGAGCCGACAATGGAGCCTGAACCAACTGAATAGTAAAAATGTGAAAG
This sequence comes from Faecalibacterium sp. CAG:74, assembly GCA_963595425.1. GTDB lineage: Bacteria > Bacillota > Clostridia > Lachnospirales > Lachnospiraceae > Alectryocaccobium. Next base: position 92,047 of record CAVBHN010000004.1, read on the forward strand.
TGGTAAATCATGCAGAACTGATTTACCACTTTGATTTTATATAAGTTGTTTTTGGAGAACATAGAATCTGGTGAAAATGTTTGAAAAAATGATAATTTAGATTTAATTGTGAAAATTTTACTATGATATACATGCTATTGACAAAATAAAAGAAATAAAATATTCTAAAAATATAAATGGAGACAATATAACTATATTAATGAGGCGAAATACGAAGAAGCTTTAATATACAGAAGCAATCATGTCTTTATATTTCATATTGTTAACAGATATGAAGGGAGGATGTGAAATGAAAAAAAGCAAATATATTATAACAGCAGTAATATTAGCAGCAAATATGTCTTTTATTATATCAGGATGTTCAAATTCTAAATCAACAGAAGATAAAAGCAAAACATATAGTGCAGAAACAAGCAATTCGACCTCATTTAGTAGTAATGAAAATAATAAATCAGACAGTGCTAACCCGGAATATACAGTTGTTGTGTCTGGAATTGTTGCTGAACAAAGCGTTGAGGAATTAGAACAGTCATCTTCTGCAGTACTATTGGGCAAAATAGTCGATAGATCAAATGCTTTTGAGATAACATCTGTTACAGGCGAAACAAGCAACTTTACAGATTATTATCTTGAGGTTTATGAAGCATATAGAGGCAATGAGTCAGAAGGTGATGTAGTATCAATAAGATTAAATGAGGGTATAGTCGGGAACTTAGAGGTGATAGATGAGACTGCACCTTCGTTCGAAATAGGACAGGAATATTTGTTTTTTTTGTATAATCCCGGTGTTGGAGGGGATTTTAATACCGAAGGGGATTATTATTATGTAAATGGAGCAACTCAAGGAGTATATCAATATTATGGCGAAAATGAGTTGATATCAGAAGTTGATGCAAATAAAGAAGAAAATAATGTGGATGAGTTTAAATTGAACATTGAGGATTTCAAAAATGATATTGAAGTTATAAATAGTGAATACCCAATTAGCGAAATTGACAATAGACAAGAGATAATTGATAATCTAACACATAATTATGAAAATAGATTTATAACTGAAGAGCAATATAATGAAACAATTGCGCAGCTTGACATATATGCGACAATTACAGGCTAAGTTATAAAATCAATAATAATTTAAAATATTTATATTTAGTGAGGATTTACTATGAGAAAAAAGATTATGATTTTTGCAACAGCAATGTTAACTTTATTATCTGCATCAACTGTATTTGCTGAGTCATCAGCAGAGACAACAAAGGGTATGCATCATTATGGACCAGGATACCAAATTGATAATGGTGACGGAACTACAAGCGGTTGGATTGAATGCTATGCCGGAATTCCGGAAAATTCATATCAGATAATA
>CAVBHN010000004.1:93971-100170 GCA_963595425.1 Faecalibacterium sp. CAG:74
AGCAATATCTCTTCAACAAAGATGGTGTTCTTATAGAAAAGGACATATCATGTGGCACTTCAAATGTTTGGCCGGCCGGTTATGAGATCAAACCAGGTGAATCGGAATGCATAGGGATTCCTGAATAAAAAGATAACTAAAACAAGGACTGGCGTGCTTATTGTACGCCAGTCTTATTAGTTAATAGAAAATTTGATTATCAACATTTTTCAGGTTCCGGATAATCGGTACCAAATGTATCAACTGTAATAGTATCTATAACCTGTGGTTCAACAGGTCTGTCATTGAAGCTTGTTTTTGTTTCGGCAATTTTGTTTACGATATCCATGCCGTCTGTGATTTTTCCAAAGGCAGCATATTGTCCGTCAAGGTAGTTTGCTGATTTATGCATTATAAAGAACTGGCTGCCTGCTGAATTTGGATTCATTGCTCTTGCCATTGAAAGTACGCCCGGAGTATGGCGGAGCTCATTCTTAAAGCCATTCTGTGCAAATTCCCCCTTGATGCAGTAGCCGGGGCCGCCCATGCCTGTTCCGTCGGGACAGCCGCCCTGGATCATAAACCCACTGATTACTCTGTGAAAGATAAGTCCGTTATAATAGCCTTTGTTTACGAGACTGATGAAATTGTTAACGGTATTAGGAGCAATTTCAGGATAAAGCTCAGCCTTCATAAAGTCTCCGTTTTTCATAGTGATAGTGATTATTGGATTTGACATTAAAATACCTCTTTTCAAATTTATTAACATTCGATAAAGAGTATAAACAAAAAACGAAATACCCGCAAGTCCTTGATACGAATAAAGAATTATGGTAAAGTAATACAGATATTTCGGAAGAAATTTGTTATTTTTATGAGGATTTGCTTAAATGTTTATTTTAACAAATAATGCTGATGAAACATACATGTTAGGAGAAAAATTGGGAAGTCTTGCCATGCCGGGACAGGTTATAACACTTAGCGGAGATCTTGGCGTCGGAAAGACTGTTTTTGCAAAGGGATTTGCAAGAGGACTAGGAATAGATGAGCCTATTACAAGTCCAACCTTTACAATACTTCAAGAGTACAATACAGGGAAAATTCCATTATATCATTTTGATGTATACAGGGTGGCAGATCCGGAGGAAATGTATGAGGTAGGATTTGATGATTACATTTATGGAAACGGAGTTTGCCTTATTGAATGGGCAGAGCTTATAAAAGATATTCTTCCTCGAAACATTATAAGTATAAATATTATGAAAGATGACCTTAGGATGCCTGAGCATCGAAGGATAGAGATCAGCGGCTTAGAAGGAGATATAGATATATGATAATTCTTGCTATAGACAGCTCAGGTATGACAGCATCATGTGCAATTGCTACAGAGGATAAGGTGCTTGCCGAATTCAACGTCAACAATAAAAAAACGCATTCACAGACACTTTTGCCTATGATAGATACTCTCAAAAAGATTTTAGAGCTGAATATAAATGATATAGATGCAATAGCTGTTTCAAAGGGCCCCGGATCATTTACAGGATTACGCATAGGCTCGGCAACAGCAAAGGGAATAGCGCTTGCAATTGATAAGCCGATTATCGAGGTCTCATCGCTTGAAGCAATGGCATATCAGATATTTGCTTCAGATGCTGTTATTTGTCCTATGATGGATGCGAGACGCGAACAGGTTTATACAGGAATATTTGAATACGACGAGCAAAGCTTCAAGAGATTATCGAAGGACAGGCCATTAGCAGTTACAGAAATTATAGAAGAAATCAATCAAATAGGAAGAAAGACTGTTTTTCTTGGGGATGGTGTTCCGGTATATGAAAATATTATCAAAGAAAATCTGACAGTTCCGTATTTATTTGCCCCTGAAGCATGCAACAGACAAAGGGCAGCGGCATTGGCAGGGCTAGCATTTGAATATGCAAATAGAGGATTGTATACAGATCCGGATATGCACAGACCGGAGTATCTAAGGCTGTCGCAGGCTGAAAGAGAACGATTGAGCAAGCAGGAAAATTAAAATGATAGAAATCAGAGAAATGAATTTTGAAGATATAGAAGCTGTTACAAAAATCGAAAGAGAAAATTTCTCGGTTCCGTGGGATGAAAACGGCTTCTTATCTTTTATGATAAGAGAAGGAACTATTTTTCTTACAGCAATTTTAGACGGCAGGATCGTTGGGTATTGCGGATTGATTTCCGCAGCAGATGAGGCTGATATTACGAATGTATCGGTTGCTATGGATGCGAGACATCAGGGTATCGGGAATAAGCTTATTGAGGAGCTTATTAAAGAAGCTGAAGCTATGAGGATTAAGAAAATATTCTTAGAGGTAAGAGAAAGCAATATACCTGCTATTTCACTGTACAATAAATACAATTTTAAGCAGGTTGGAATAAGAAAGGATTATTACGAAAAGCCTACGGAAAATGCGTTATTAATGCTAAAGGAACTATAAGAGGGGGATTATAAATAATGTTCGGACAGGAATTTAGTTATGTATTATCGGCTATTTTATTTGTATTAGCCATTGTTTTTTTTATCGGAAAGGGAAAAAGAGTTCTTGAGCTGTTTGAGGGCAGAAATGCACCTGTTCAAAAGAAAAAATCACCCGAGGAGGAGCTTAAGTATCAAAGAGCAATCGGATTTTTTTGCTTAATATTGGCGATAAATGAGATATTACTCGGAACATTAGGACAGGCATTTCCTGTATACAATATAATTGCTATAGTGATTGTTGTAATAGCACTTATAATTATTGCTCTTTATTTAAAAAAGAATTTTTAATAAGGCATTATAATGGTTAGATTAGATATTAAAAATTTTGATCTTGATCAGATTACCGAATCGGGTCAATGCTTTCGAATGACAAAAACCAAAAACAACAAAATAAGAATTATTTCTGATGATAAATATTTAACTGCTTCACAGATAGGATCAGCTGTTACATTTGACTGCGGTGAGGATGAATTTAACAGCTACTGGAAAAATTATTTTGATCTGAAAACAGATTATGACAGATATATTGATGCAATCGAACAGGATGATATTTATCTTAAAAGAGCAGCGGCCTTTGGAAGCGGGATTCGAATTTTAAATCAGAATTTATGGGAAATGATTGTTTCTTTTTTAATATCACAACAAAACAATATTACAAGAATCCGTAAATGCATTTCCAATATATCAGAAAAATACGGTATGAAAAAAACAGCCTCTGACGGAACAATATATTATTCATTTCCGCAACCGGAGGCTTTTGCTTTACTGAAAGAGGATGAGCTTATGGAATGCAATCTCGGATACAGAAGCAAATATGTTGTAAGAACATCAAGAATGGTTTGTGACGGCAAAATCGATTTAAATGAGATGTACAGACTTGATTATGATGAAGCAAGGTCAAGGCTGCTTGATTTATATGGTGTTGGAAATAAGGTTGCTGACTGCATATGCTTATTCGGACTTCACAAAACAGAAGCATTTCCCGTTGATACGCATATAAAAAAGGTTTTGAACGAGCAATATCCAAATGGATTTCCTTTTGAAAGCTATAAGGGCTTCGAGGGGATTATCCAGCAGTATATTTTTTATTATGACTTAAGAGGTAATAAATAATGCATGACAAATTAACTCAAAGTGATATTTCCAAAATGGAGGAGGAAATCGAACATAGAAAGCTTGTTGTTCGAAAGGAAGCTATAGAGGCTGTAAAGGAAGCAAGAGCGCAGGGAGACTTGAGTGAAAATTTTGAATATTATGCTGCCAAGCAGGCAAAAAATCAAAATGAAAGCCGTATACGCTATTTGGAAAATATGATAAAAACCGCTAAGATCATTGAGGACAAATCTGCAGATGATGAGGTGGGTTTAAATAAAAAGGTCAAAATTCTTTTTGAGGATGACAATGAAACCAATGAATACAAGATAGTGACAACGGTCAGAGGTAATTCTTTAAGAGGACTTATAACTCCTGAATCGCCTGTCGGATCGGCTCTTATGGGACATAAGGCAGGAGAGCGTGTAGAGGTAAAGGCAGGAGTCGGAAGCTATTTTGTTAAAATACTTGAAATAGAAAATACAGGCGAGGAAGAGACAGATACATTAAGGAGATTTTGATGAAAAGAAAAACACCGAAGAAAAAAACTCCGCTGATCATTTATTATTTTATAGCCCTTATTGCAATTCTCGTTATTAATTTTGTTGTCGTGCCAATGTTCAATACGGTTAGTGTTGAAGAAGTTGGATATGGCGACTTTATAGAGATGCTTAACAACGGTGAAATAAGTGAGGTGGAAGTAAATCAATCAACAGGCGTTATTACGTTTGGAGACAAATCAAATCCTGAAAAATATTATAAAACAGGGTTAATGAATGATTATAAGCTTACAGACAGGCTTCTTGATTCCGGAATAAAGAATTTTGAAAGCCCTATCATCGAGCAGATGTCACCTATTATAAGTGTGCTGCTTAGCTGGGTAATTCCGTTTATCCTTATATTTGTTGTAGGAAGACTGCTTATGAGGTCAATTTCCTCGAATATCGGCGGAGGCGGAATGGGCGGGGCGATGAGCTTCGGAAAAAGCAACGCAAAGATATATGTACAGTCCGAAACCGGCATAAAATTCAAGGATGTAGCAGGAGAGGACGAAGCAAAGGAGATACTTACGGAGATAGTAGACTTCTTGCATAATCCGAAGAAATATACAGAGATTGGTGCTAAGATGCCAAAGGGTGCGCTTCTTGTAGGCCCTCCCGGAACAGGAAAAACACTTCTTGCAAAGGCAGTTGCAGGAGAAGCAAATGTTCCGTTTTTCTCTATATCGGGATCTGAATTCGTTGAGATGTTTGTCGGAATGGGTGCTGCAAAGGTAAGAGATCTGTTTAAGCAGGCAGATGAGAAGGCACCTTGTATTGTTTTTATCGATGAAATAGATACAGTCGGAAAGAAACGTGACGGCGGTGGATTTTCGGGCAATGATGAGAGAGAACAGACACTCAATCAGCTCCTTTCTGAAATGGATGGATTTGATGGCAGAAAGGGCGTAATGATACTTGCTGCTACAAACAGACCCGATTCACTTGATCCTGCACTTCTTCGTCCGGGCCGATTCGACAGAAGAATACCTGTTGAGCTTCCTGATCTTAAGGGAAGAGAAGAAATTCTTAGACTTCATGCAAAAAATATCAGAATCAGCGACAATGTTGACTTTGGTGCTATTGCGAGAATGGCATCTGGCGCAAGCGGTGCAGAGCTTGCCAATATGATAAACGAAGCAGCACTTCGTGCGGTAAGAGACGGAAGAAAATTTGTAGTGCAGAATGATCTTGAGGAAAGCGTTGAGGTTGTTATAGCAGGTTATCAGAAGAAAAATAAAATACTTACTGATAAAGAAAAGCTTATTGTGTCATATCATGAGGTTGGACATGCACTTGTGGCTGCACTTCAGACAAATTCAGCTCCGGTAACAAAGATTACAATTATTCCTCGTACATCAGGAGCACTTGGCTATACAATGCAGGTGGATGAAACCGATCATAATCTTATGAGTAAGGAGGAGCTTGAAAACAGAGTTGCAACATTTACAGGCGGTCGTGTTGCCGAAGAGCTTATATTCAAATCCGTAACTACAGGTGCATCAAATGATATCGAGCAGGCTACTAAGCTGGTAAGAGCGATGATTACAAGATTTGGTATGTCTGATGAATTCGGTATGGTAGCAATGGAAACGCTTTCCAATAAATATCTTGGCGGAGATACCACATTGGCATGCTCGGAATTAACGTCAGGAAAGATCGATGAGCTTGTTGTTAAAATAGTTGCTGCGCAGTATGAGAAAGCCAAAAAGCTTATCAGTGACAATATTTCAAAGCTTCATGAGCTTGCAAAATATCTGTATGAAAAGGAAACTATCACAGGCGATGAATTCATGGAAATTTTGAACCGTCCCGCAGAAAACAGCAGAATAACCGAGGATAATATTGATAAAGACCAAAAATCCCAAGATAATAATATGCTCAACAATGCTTCAGCAGATGAGCAAGGAAATGATATTGCAAATAAAGCAGCAGACAATGAAATAAACGATGATTTTTCGGATGTAGTAGATACAGACGGAAGCATTGAGTGATGATAAGGACTGCCTTATTTTTGGCAGTCCTTAAAATATCGAATAATTAGTTGATTTAAAATTGTAAAATTTGAAAGATT
>CAVBHN010000005.1:0-84991 GCA_963595425.1 Faecalibacterium sp. CAG:74
ACGTTTAATCATAAAGAAAAGGCCGTGGCATCCACGACCTTTGTCTTCACTCTGAGCCGGTATACATGTATATCGGCTCTCTGATATAAAAATTTATTTTGAATAATCGTAAAAACCTTTTCCGGTCTTGCGTCCGAGCTTTCCGGCACGAACCATATTTTTCAAAAGGACTGAAGGACGATATTTCTGATCACCGGTTTCAATGTATATAACCTGCATAATCTGAAGACAGATATCAAGGCCGATTGCATCACCAAGCTCAAAAGGTCCCATCGGATGATTTGCACCAAGCTTCATTGCTGTATCAATCTCCTCTACGGTAGCAACTCCAAGTGCATACATTTCTATTGCTTCGTTTATCATAGGAATAAGAAGTCTGTTTACAATAAAACCAGCTGCTTCATTTACATGTACAGGTGTCTTTCCAAGAGATTTTGCAATTTCAACAACCTTTTCACACATTTCATCAGGTGTATTTGCTGCTTTAATAACCTCAACAAGCTTCATGGCAGGAGCCGGGTTAAAGAAATGCATTCCTACTACCGGTCTGTCAAGACCATTTCCAATATCTGTAATTGAAAGAGAAGATGTATTTGAAGCAAATATACAATCCTTAGGAACAATATTTTGAAGCTCAAGGAATGTCTCATGTTTAATGCTGAGAACCTCAGGTGCAACCTCAACTATAAGCTGTGCATCTGTACAGATATCCTTTAAACCTGGCTTTATGCGGGAAAGCACCTTATCTGCATCTTCCTGTGACATTTTGCCCTTACTAACTCTTTTGGCAAGGCTAGCTTCGATTTTTTTCTTGCCGTTTTCAGCAAACTCTTCTTTGATATCGCAAAGATAAACCGTATTTCCTTCAACCTGCGCAAAAACCTGTGCAATTCCTGATCCCATTGTTCCGGCACCGATAATTCCTACTTTCATACCCGCTCGTCCTTTCATTCATTAAACTGTTGCCTCTTGGAGGCTGCCCCATTCAAATATAAACGTCCAAAATGCCGTCTCGTAAGAAACGGCACTCTTGCTTATATATTGCCTGTAATTCACTAGTTTCACCACTACTTTTATGAATCACTATAGAAATCTTAGCACACGGAATATGCCAATACAAGCGTTAAAAAAATGTTTATATGGTTAAAAAAATAACACTATATTCTTATCTTTGTTCCCTTTGTTCCTCTGCTTCCGATTTTTAATTTATTAAGTAAAATTCGTTTTCCTTTGTATTCTATTTCAAGTTCAATTCCGTTTGCGATGAGATATGCCCCTTCTAACTTCTCATCCTCCGAAAGCTTCATTGTTTTTACGCCAAGTGCTGTTTTTTTCTTAACAGGAATTTCGGAAAGTGAAAATTTAAGAAAATGCCCCTGACTCGAATATATAACTATACTGTCATACATTTCGGATAATCCAACCAGTATAATCCTGTCTTCATCATTCTCGAGCTTTGCAGCAAGTATAGTTCTTCTTGATACATCAAATTCGCATCCCTCTACTATTTTTGCATATCCTGATGATGTGACAAATACTATTCCATTTTGTCTGATATGATTAATAGAATCTATAAAAAGTATATCCTCATCCGTTGATGTATATGCTGACAGATTATCAATAGGCGTTCCCTTATCTCTGAATTTTCCAAACGGAATCTGCGTTACCTTGACATTATGCATATTTCCTTTGTTTGTGAATACGGCAAGCTTATCAGATGTCATGCATCTGATTATATATTTGCTTTCATTGTCGGCGGCTTCCTTATTTCTTTCATATACCGCCGGATCCATGCTTCTCGTATATCCGAATCTGTCAATAAGAATTACAACCTCTGTATCCTGAACCGGCTCCTCCTCAACTACTGCAGCCTCTCCGTTAAATACTGTTGTTCTTCTTGCTCTCCAATATTCCTTTTTTATCTGATCAAGATCCTCTATTATAACCTCAGCCATCGAATCATAATTATTTAAAATATCTTCATAGCGTTCAATTTTTTTAAGGCTTTCATCATACTCCCTCTGAAGAGTCTCTATTTCCATTCCGATAAGCTTATACAAGCGCATATCCAAAATCGCATCTGCCTGCCTTGCCGTAAAGCAAAGATTGGATGCCTGTTTTTTGCTTGCTGCCTTTTTAAATTTAATCCCCTCGGTATTTCCTTCGGTAAGGCACCCTTTAACCTGCTGTCTGCTCCTGCTGCCTCTGATGATTTCTATTAAAAGATCTATAATATCGCAGGCCTTTATAAGTCCCTCCTGCACCTCTTTTTTTTCAAGCTGTGACGCTAAAAGATTTTGATATTTTCTTGTAGCAAGCTCAAATCTGAAATCAACATGATATTCTATAATCTTTTTAAGGCTGCAGGTTTCCGGACGTCCGTTTGCTACTGCAAGCATGTTTACGCCAAATGTATCCTCAAGCTTTGTTTTTTTATATAAAAGGTTTTTTAATTTTTCCGGATCGGCGCCCTTCTTAAGCTCCAAAACAATCCTTATTCCCTCCTTCGAGGATTGATTGGATATATCCACAATATCAGGAGCCTTTCTGCTTTCTACCAATTCTGCAATGTCATTCAAAAACTTACCGATATTAGCTCCGATCATTGTATATGGAATTTCGGTTATAACCAGGGATTGTTTTCCGTTTTTTCCCTTTTCGACCTCAACACGGCCTCTGAGCTTCAGCTTTCCGGTACCTGTTTCATATATGTCAAGAAGATCATCTTTATTTATAATTTCTCCGCCTGTTGGAAAATCCGGTCCCTTTATATATTTTAAAAGCTCCTTAGTTGTAATATTTTCTGTCTTCATATATGCTTTTACAGCATCAATAACCTCTGCAATATTGTGAGGTGGTATACTTGTAGCCATTCCTACAGCTATTCCCTCGGATCCGTTTACAAGAAGATTAGGAATTCTTACAGGAAGGACCTCCGGTTCCTTCTCCGTCTCATCAAAATTAGGAACAAAATCCACAATATCAAGGTTCATATCCTTTAGGTATACTTCCTGAGTTATTTTCTGAAGTCTTGCCTCTGTATAACGCATTGCAGCTGCGCTGTCGCCTTCAATCGAACCGAAATTTCCATGACCGTCAACAAGCGGAAGTCCCTTTTTAAATTCCTGAGCCATAACGACAAGTGCTTCGTATATTGAGCTGTCTCCATGCGGATGATATTTTCCCATTGTATCTCCGACAATACGTGCACATTTTCTGTATGGCTTGTCAAAATTTGTTCCAAGCTCAAGCATATCATACAGTGTACGTCTCTGAACCGGCTTAAGACCGTCTCTTACGTCCGGCAATGCTCTTGAAACAATTACACTCATAGCATAATCAATATATGCTTTTTGCATAAGCTCCGAATATTCTGTACGAATAACTCGCTCGTCCATATAATCCTCCAAATCGTATATCCAAATCAAACATCCAGCTCTGCATCTCTGGCATGTTCATATATAAACTCTCTTCGCGGCGGAACCTGTGTTCCCATAAGAATCTCGGTTATCTCGGAAGCCAGTCGTCCATCCTCTATTTCAACTCTCTTTAGCCTTCTGTTTTTCGGATCAAGTGTTGTCTCCCACAGCTGATCGGCATCCATTTCTCCAAGGCCCTTATATCTTTGCAGGGTAAATTTCTGATTTTTGTGTTTTTTTCTGTAGTCATCGAGAGCCTTATCATCATACAAATATTCGCCCTCACCTTTTGACGGCATAACCTTGTATAATGGCGGCATCGCAACATATATATGTCCTTCGTAAATAAGCTCAGGCATGAATCTATAAAAAAGTGTAAGAAGAAGTGTTGAAATATGAGCTCCGTCAACATCCGCATCTGCCATTATTATTATCTTGTCATATCTAAGCTTCGTAATGTCAAAATCGTTTCCATATCCCTCTGAAAAACCGCAGCCAAATGCATTGATCATCGATTTTATTTCAGCATTTGCAAGAACCTTATCCATTGTTGCCTTTTCTACGTTAAGAATCTTGCCTCGAATAGGCAATATTGCCTGATAGCTTCTGTCTCTTGCTGTCTTGGCCGATCCTCCTGCCGAATCACCCTCTACAATAAATATCTCGCAAATTGAAGGATCCTTTTTCTCACAATTTGCAAGCTTTCCGTTTGAATCAAAAGAATATTTCTGCTTGGTAAGAAGATTAGTTTTTGCTTTTTCCTCGCTCTTTCTTATCCTTGCCGCTCTTTCCGCGCAGGCCAAAACCTTCTTGAGTATCTCAAGATTCCTGTCAAAATATCTTACAGTCTCCTCTGAAGTAATCTTTCCTGTTGCTCTTGATGCATCCGGATTGTCAAGCTTTGTCTTTGTCTGACCCTCAAACCTGGGATCTGGATGCTTTACCGTAACAACAGCAGTCATTCCGTTTCGTATATCCGAGCCGGTAAAATTGCCATCCTTCTCCTTTAAAATGCCGATTTCTCTGGCATATGCATTCATAACCTGAGTAAATTGCGTTTTAAAGCCGGTAATATGTGTTCCCCCTTCAGAATTATAAATATTATTGCAAAATCCAAGGATCGTTTCCTGAAATTCATTTACATACTGAAATGCAACCTCTACACTTATTCCTTCACTCTCACCTTTAAAATATACCGGCTCCTGTATAGCCTCTTTGTTTTTATTTAATTCCTTTACAAAGCCGACTATTCCCTCCGGCTCATGGAATGTTATATGTATGTCATTATTATCTCTTAAATCTGTATATTCTATTGTGAGCTTGGGATTAAGATATGCCGTCTCATGCATACGGCTCTTTATCTCGTCAGATGCAAATCTGGTTTTTTCGAATATTTCGGGATCCGGCTTAAAGTTTATTTTTGTTCCTGTTTCCTTTGTTTTTTTCAGCTTTGGAAGCAGTCCGTTTTCGAGCTCTGTTGTAGGCCTGCCTCTTTCATAGCTGTCATGAAACACATATCCTTCTCTGCTTATTTCTATGTCAAGATGTTCAGATAAGGCATTAACAACAGATGATCCGACACCGTGCAGCCCTCCGCTTGTCTTGTAGGCTGAATTATCAAATTTTCCTCCTGCATGCAGAGTTGTAAATACAAGTCTTTCGGCAGACATTCCCTTTTCATGCATTCCAACAGGAATACCCCTTCCGTTATCAATAACGGTGCATGAGCCATCCGCCTCAAGTGTTACGTTTATTATGCTGCAATATCCGGCAAGATGCTCATCAACTGCGTTATCAACAATCTCATATATAAGATGATTAAGTCCCTTTCTTCCCGTACTGCCTATATACATTCCGGGTCTCACTCTTACAGCCTCTAAGCCCTCAAGTGCAACAATACTGGACGCATCATATTTTTCCAAAGCCATTTAATACCTCTCTTATAATTTGATTTTAAAAGAACATTTGTTTACAATATCCCTATGAGATTCTACAATAATTTTTATTTAAATGCAATATATTATAATTGCACCATAATCAAAAGGTCAAAAACTCTGATGCAATATTTATAGTTGTATCCTCGCTGTAATTATATAAGCTTGCTTTTTATTAACTTCAAATTTATTATTATGATATATTTTGATGATTGCATAAGTAAGCATGTATTTTAAAGGAGGTTTCATGAATTCTTTTACATTTTACTCACCAACAAAAATATTTTTCGGTAATGGAATATCAGATAATATTTCAGAATATATAAAATCATATTCTCCCGACAAAATTTTTTCTAAGGTTTTTATAGTATACGGAAGTGATCGAATAAAGAAAACCGGTCTTTTAGAAAAAATAGAATCAAACTTACATGAATCCTCTATCGAATATATGGCCTTTGGAGGTGTTAAGGCAAATCCGACTCTTGAGCATGCATATAAAGGCGTAGAGCTTTCAAAAAGCTTCAATTCAGAGCTTATCCTTGCTATAGGAGGCGGAAGCGTTATAGATACCGCAAAAGCCATAGCTCACGGAACTGCCAATCCCAAGGATGATATATGGGATTTCTGGACGGGCAAAACCAAGCTGTCAAAATCCCTTCCTGTAGCATGTATTCTTACAATTCCGGCTGCCGGCAGTGAATGCAGCGATTCAGCTGTCCTTACCAATACACAGACAACTCAGAAAAGAGGACTTTCAACGGATTTAAATCGACCTTTATTTTCTGTTCTTGATCCATCACTTTCATATACACTTCCGAAATATCAAATAGGATGCGGCATTACCGATATAATGATGCATACAATGGACAGATACTTTAATCCGATGGAAAATGAAATGACTGATGCAATTGCAGAGGCGCTTCTAAGAACGGTAATCAAATATGGCTCTGTTGCAATTAAAGACTCACATAACTATGATGCTATGAGTGAACTAATGTGGGCAGGTACTCTTTCTCATAATGATCTTACCGGACTGGGCGGAAAGAAGGATTTTGCTCCGCATCAGCTTGGACATGAGCTTAGTGCACGCTTTGACCTGGCCCATGGTGCTTCTCTTTCAACCGTTTGGGGAAGTTGGGCAAAATATGTATATACCGCAAATCCATCTCGTTTTGCAAGATTTGCAAGAAATGTCTGGAATATTTCTGAAGAGGATGACAATACTGCAGCTATTAACGGAATCAAGGCAACAGTCGATTACTTTAAATCACTTGAAATGCCAACCTGCATGAGTGAATCTATAGGCATTATCGATGAAGCTGCAATTGAAAAGCTAACATCCGGATGCTCCCGTAATTCTTCGCGTACTATCGGCATCTTTAAGGTACTGAATGATAAGGATATACGAGAAATTTATAAAATGTCAAATCACTGATTCGCATGCAATGCATATTGCTAAAAATCCCGTATCAGATACATTGGCTGCTGCACTTATCAATTAGCGCAGCAGCCAAAATCATTCAAAAATCCGATCAGTAATCTTTATTATATCAGACAGCTTCCGTCAAATACAGGAATAAAGCTTTCACTTGCTGTCCTACCCTCCTGTATCATGCAGTTTTCTATGCCAAGCTCAATAGCATAATCTACAGTCCTTTCATATTCCCGCCTCGTTACCCTTCGATTCAGCTCCTTATAAGGCAAATCTCTAATAGGAGTATATTGATTCATAAGAGAAATTATAATATTGCTGCCATAGGTCGAATATAGATATTTTAATACATTTTTGGAATCCATTACTCTCCCCGGCATAACAAGATGACGTACGTTCACACCTGATTTCATCATACTGTCTTCAAATCTGGGCTTGCTAACCGACACCATGTATGCAAGAGCCTCCTTAGCCACATCCGGATAGTCAGGCGCATTATAATATATCTTACTTTCCTTTGGATCAAGCGTTTTAAAATCCGGAAGCCAAATATCTACAAGGCCCTCAAGCATCCTTAATGTATCAGCCTTCTCATAGCAGCTGCTGTTCCATATAATCGGTATTGAAAGTCCGTTTTTCTTTGCAATCCTTATCGCCTCTGCGATGGATGGTGTAAAATGAGTACCTGTAACTATATTTATATTATTTGCCTTTTCTTCTGTTTGGAGCCTTAAGAAAATTTTTGCAATTTTTTCAATGCTTATGTCAATTCCGTAGCATTTATCCGAGATTTCTGTATTTTGGCAAAAAATACATTTCATGCTGCATCCGGATATAAAAACAGTTCCGCTTCCTTCTTTTCCGGAAATATAAGGCTCTTCAAATAAATGCAGGCCTGCTCTTGCTGCTCTGATTTCAGAACGGCATCCGCAATAGCCTGCATTTTCATACCTGTTTATATTGCAATTTCTCGGACAAAGCCTGCAATTTTTATAATAATCCATATTATTAATTCGATGATCTTTCTATTTCATCTGCAATGTTTGCAAACATTGCTTCAATATCAGGCGCATCGCATTCGTTAACGAATTTTTTAAGCTCCTTTAAAACATCTCTCGGCTTTTGCCCATCCGGAAGCTCTGTATGACATCCTTCTGCGCATGTATTGCAATTATGGGTGCATTCACTCATTGCTTATCCTCCTGCATAATCAAAAATATCTAAAATTCAAAATTAAAATTATGATACCGGGATCAAAAGGTCTTTTTGACCCAAATATCATATTATGTTAGTACAACATTCTGATTTAGAATCATACCGTAATCAGTTACATAATAATGTACTCTTTTAACTTCGTCAATAACAAGAAAACAGATATACTAGCCGCGTCACCTTTTATCGCACAATAAAGGGATTGTCACAACCAAATGCGCCAACCCCTTTATATATCTAATTATTTGCTTTTAATATACTCATCTATTCCCTTGGCAGCTGCCTTTCCTGCTCCCATAGCAAGGATAACTGTAGCTGCTCCCGTAACAGCATCACCGCCAGCAAATACACCCTCTTTTGAAGTCTGTCCGTTCTCTTCCTCAGCAACAATGCATTTTCTTTTATTTGTATCAAGACCTGCGGTTGTTGAAGAAATCAATGGATTCGGAGATGTTCCGAGAGACATTATAACCGTGTCAACTTCTATCTCGAATTCGGATCCCTCGATCGGAATAGGACGTCTTCTTCCTGATGCATCTGGTTCTCCTAATTCCATACGAATGCATCTTATTCCCTTAACTGCTTCATTTTCATCAACAAGAATTTCAACAGGATTTGTAAGAAGATCAAATATAATACCTTCTTCTTTAGCATGGTGAACCTCTTCCTTACGAGCCGGAAGCTCCTCCTCGCTGCGCCTGTATACGATATGGACATCTGCTCCAAGACGAAGTGCTGTTCGTGCCGCATCCATAGCAACATTTCCTCCGCCTACAACCGCAACCTTCTTTCCTTTGGCAATAGGAGTATCATAGTCCTCTCTAAAGGCCTTCATAAGATTATTTCTTGTAAGATATTCATTAGCCGAGAATACGCCGTTTGCATTTTCACCCGGTATACCCATAAACATAGGAAGTCCGGCACCCGAACCGATAAATACCGCCTCAAAGCCCTCTTCATCAAGAAGCTCATCGATAGTGACTGATTTACCGATGATTACATTTGTTTCAATCTTTACGCCTAATGCTTTAACATTCTCTATTTCTGCTGCAACAACCTTATCCTTTGGAAGACGAAATTCAGGAATTCCATAGCTAAGAACACCGCCTGCTTTATGAAGCGCTTCGAAAATAGTTACGTCATAGCCTATACGTGCAAGATCACCAGCACATGTAAGTCCTGCAGGTCCTGAGCCAATAACAGCAACCTTATGTCCGTTCTTTTCTTCCTCTGTCTCAGGCTTTATGCCCTGTTCTCTTGCCCAATCAGCAACAAATCTCTCAAGCTTACCGATTGAAACAGGTTCTCCCTTGATTCCTCTTACACATTTTCCCTCGCACTGACTTTCCTGAGGACAAACACGACCGCAGACTGCAGGGAGAGCACTTGAATGGCTGATTATCTGATATGCTTCTTTTATGTTTCCCTCTTTTACCTTACCGATAAATTCCGGAATATCTATACTTACAGGACATCCCTGTATACATCTTGCATTTTTGCAATGGATACAGCGAACTGCTTCTTCCATAGCCTCTTCTTTATTGTATCCATAGCACACTTCCTCGAAGTTTGTAGCTCGAACCTTTGGATCCTGCTCTCTGACAGGAACCTTTTTTAATGCATCTGCCATTATTTGTCACCTCCACACAATCCGCATCCACCGTGATGTGTATCGCCTTCCTCAGCTTTTAATTTTGCTCTTCCCTCTTCACTCTTGTACATCTGCTGACGCTTCATAGCCTGGTCAAAATCAACAAGATGTCCATCGAATTCAGGACCGTCTACACAAGCAAACTTAACCTCATCTCCAACTGTCAGACGACATGCACCGCACATGCCTGTCCCGTCAACCATAATAGGATTCATGCTGACAATTGTCGGAATGCCAAGCTCCTTTGTAAGCTTACAAACAAACTTCATCATGATCATAGGTCCAATTGCTATGCATATATCATATTTTTTTCCTTCAGCGACCAGATCGGATAAGCACTGTGTAACCATACCCTTTCTCTGATATGATCCGTCATCTGTAGTGACATAAAGATTGCAAACCTTTTTAAAATCATCCTCAAGGATTACGAAATCCTTGCTTTTAGCTCCGATAATAGCATCTGCCTGAACGCCATGCTCATGCAGCCATTTTACCTGCGGATAAACCGGTGCGGTACCGACACCGCCTGCAATAAAGATAATATTTTTCTTTTTTAATTCTTCTATATCTGTCTCGATAAGCTCTGAAGGACGGCCCAGCGGTCCTACTACATCTGTAAAGCTATCTCCTGCTTTTAGCTTTGACATCATAATAGTTGAATAACCTATTGGCTGAAATACCAAGGTAACAGTTCCTTCTTCTCGATTGTAATCACAGATAGTAAGCGGAATTCTTTCGCCTTCTTCTGAATTCTTTACGATCAAAAACTGTCCCGGCTGACATCTTTTAGCAACCCATGGTGCCTTTACTACCATTCTGTAGATATTGGCAGCCAGCTTGTCCGCACTAAGAATCTTATACATAATCTCTCATCTCCTTGCACATGCAAATGTGCCGTCCTTTCTGTTAATTTATACAACATTTTCATGCATATTCGCATAAATTTTATCATTTAAAGCAATTTAATACAAGTCATGATTAAAATATATTTATCTAAAATTGCAGGCAATCTTGCATCGGATGTTTTGACCTTTTGATTCTTGTATCCTCTAAGTTTTATTGATATATGATTTTTTTATAATTTACTTGCTTTATTTATATATCAATTGTATATTTATAATATATATAGATTCAAGCATAAAAATACCTCAACAGCATATCAGCTATCAAGGTTTATATTCAAAAAATTATCAGCTTGGACTTTAAATCTAAAAAATAAAAGGCTCTGTACAAGAGCCTTAAGATACAAATAAAAAAAGACTTAGATCTGCGGTGATGCTGAGGGTAATAGCATCACACGCATCAGTACCAAGTCCTTAAACCTTTAAATAAGGTTTTTGTATGCATCACTTATCAGAACAGGCGAGGCTCCGATATGCTTATCGCATACATAGGTAAAAGTAAGGGTAAGGTTAAGTTTTTAACTTCTACTCTGATAGTATATCAATTGACTTGTTATTAATAAAATATATAAAATTTATGTCTTATATATATTTTTTACATACATAATATATTATATAAATTCAATGAGGTGCTATATGAATATTAATTATGAATATTATAGAGTTTTCTATTATGCGGCTAAATACAAAAGCTTTACAAAAGCGGCAAATGTTCTTTTTCAAAATCAGCCCAATATTACCAGAATTATAAATAAGCTTGAGGATTCATTCGGATGCAAGCTGTTTTTAAGGACACACAAGGGTGTTACCTTGACACCTGAAGGTGAGCAGCTTTTTTCACGTGTAGAAATCGCACACAAGCAATTTCAAAAGGCTGAAACCGAAATAATGAACCAGTCAAGTCTTGAATTCGGAAGCATTACTATAGGTGCAAATGAAACGGCACTTGCAGTACTTCTGCTCGAAAAGCTTCGTGCCTTCAGAAAGATATACCCGAATATCAGGATAAATATAACAGATCAATCTACTCCTCAGGCACTTGATTCTCTCGATCGCGGAATAGTTGACTTTGTTGTTGCAACCTCACCTGCAAATATAACCAAGCATATGAGTCTTACCGAGCTTACAACAATCAATAATATAATGGTATGCGGACCCTCCTTCAAACATCTTTCAAAAACCCGTCAGCATCTTGCCGACCTCAATGAATATCCGCTTATTATGCTTGAACGAAATACTATGTCTTATGCATTTTACAACCAATTCTATCTGAATAACGGAATATCAATGCGAGTTGATACCGAGACAACAACTATCAATCAGGTTCTTCCAATGGTCAAATATGATCTTGGTCTCGGTTTTCTTCCTGAACCATTTGTTAGTCACGATCTCAAAAATGGCAATGTTTTCAAAATAGATCTCTACGAAGAAATCCCGCAAAGACGCATAGTTCTCGTACAGGACACAAGAAAACCTGAAAGCACTGCTGCAAGAGTCCTTATTAAGGATCTTATTGCAGATGATATCTGATTATGATTATTAAAGCCGGCAGCTTTATTCCAAAAGGATTGCTGTCGGCTTTATTTATTCTATTTCTTTTTAACAGAAAATCCAAATTTTCCTATCTGCTTTCCAAGCTGATAATATCTTCCATGCGAATAAGCCATTAGCCCTGCTGCCTTAAGATTAAGGCTGCCTTTTTTGTCTATAAACTGCTCATCAACGTCTACAGAGACAACCTCGGCAATAAACATATCGTGAGAACCAAGCTTCAGGATCTGTTTAACCTTACATTCTATATTTACTGGACATTCCTTTATAAAAGGAGCTTTGACCTTTTTAGACACTCCCTTTGTAAGTCCAAGCCTTTCCCATTTATCAATATTCTTTCCGGATCTGACCCCTGCGAAATCCGCTGCATATGCCAATTTTTCTGTTGTGAGATTTATAACGAATTCCTTGCTCTCGCATATCATATGATGTGAATATCTCTCCGGGCGAACAGATATATATACCATTGCAGGATCACTGCATATGGTTCCTGTCCATGCTACAGTAAGTATATTTGAATTTCCCTTATTGTCTGCACAGCTGACCATAACTGCAGGTACTGGATATAACATATTTCCCGGCTTCCAATATTGCATAATTTTCTCCTTCATGATGCTTTATTTAAAATCAAAAATGCGGCTGCATAATTGAACAGTTTTATATGTATTTTTCTGTTAAATAATCCTGTATTTTGCAGTACAATAATATCATGCCAAAAGCTGTAATGCACGCAATTATTAATTTACTTTTTACGGAGGTTTTATGGATACCGTTTTTCAGTCAATAATAAATGTTTTAAAAGAAAAAAATCTGAATATTGCATCTGCCGAATCATTAACCGGAGGTCTTTTTTCCTCTTCTCTCGTTGATGTTCCCGGAGCTTCAAAGGCATTTAAAGAAGGCTTTGTTACATATTGCAACGAAGCAAAAATCAACACCTTAAATGTTCCCTCGGATATTATAAATGCTTACGGTGCCATATCAAGTCAAACAGCTGAATTTATGGCAGCCAATGCTGCTAAAAAAGCCAATACAGAGGTTGGCATTTCTTTTACAGGAAATGCCGGACCGGATGCGAATGAAGGGAAGCCTGTTGGTCTTGTTTTTATCGGTATATGCATAAACAGCAAAATCACAGTCTTTGAATGTCATTTTTGGGGAACAAGAAAAGAGATTCGAAATCAGGCAGCTATGAAGGGTGCTGCACTTTTACTCGAATCTCTTAATGCTCTTTAATATAAATCCGATAGCTTTTATTTAAAATATTTAATCTTCCGGTTGCTTTATATTATTTACATACTTCTTTAATAGTATCTATTGCCTTACTTAGAAGCTCCATAGGAATATTGAGTGCCGGAAGAAGTCTTACTTTGTCCTTCGCAGTAAGACAAAGAACTCCCTTATCTATGCATGCCTTCACGACATCTCCTGCGGGCTTTGTCGTTTTTATACCGATCATAAGTCCAATGCCGCATACACCTTCAATTCCGGGTGCACCATCTAAGCTTTCAAATATATAACGGCTTTTTTCTTTTACACTCTTCAGAAATTCATCATCAAGACGTTCCATAATGCTTATTGCTCCTGCACAGCATACAGGATTGCCGCCAAATGTTGAACCGTGATCTCCCGGTTTAAAAACATCCTTTACCTTATCGCCTAAAATACAAGCTCCGAGCGGAAGTCCTCCGCCTATTCCCTTTGCTGTAGAAACCACATCCGGCTCTATATCAAAGTTCATATATGAATAGAGCATTCCGGTTCTTCCGTTTCCTGTCTGAACCTCATCAATCATAAGAACTATATCCTCTTCCTTGCAATATTTTGCAACTCCCTGGATAAAGTCCTTATCCATCACATTAACTCCGCCTTCGCCTTGAATGCATTCCATTAAAACTCCGGCTGCCTTTGTTTCTTTGGCAAGCTTCTTGAAGCCCTCCAGGTCACCGGGCATGGCATAGGCAAATCCGGGTGTAAGTGGCTGGAAAAGCTCATGATAATGCTCCTGTCCTGTTGCAGACAATGTTGTTAATGTTCTTCCGTGAAAGCTGTTTTTCAATGTTATTATAGTTGAATATTCTTTTCCCTTTTTCTCTGCAGCATATTTTCTGGCTGTTTTAATTGCACATTCATTTGCTTCAGCTCCCGAGTTGCCGAAAAAAACCTTTTTCATCCCTGTTTTTTGACATATAAGCTCTGCAAGCCTAACACAGGGATTTGTATAATAAAGATTAGACGTATGCTGAAATTTTCCAAGCTGATCCGTTACAGCTTTAATCCATTTTTCATCTGCTGTTCCGAATATAGTAACACCGATGCCGGAGCCCATATCTATATATACCTTGCCATCGGCATCTACAAGAACAGAGCCCTTTCCATCTACTATATCCACCGGAAAACGGCCATATGTATGTGCGATATATTTATTATCCAACTCCTGAAGTTTAGTCATCATTATCTCCCTTTACAAGTGTACCTACACCTTCGTTAGTAAGAAGCTCCATTATGATTGCATGCGGTATAACTCCATTTATAATAACTGCTTTTCTTACTCCTGATTCAATTGCCTTTATACAGCATTCAACCTTAGGTATCATTCCTCCCGATATAATGCCGCTTTCTCTAAGTCCATGAGCCTCACTTACTGTAATATCTGTAATAAGCGAATTTGGATCATTTTGATCCTCCATTATCCCGTTTACATTTGTCATCATAATAAGACGTTTTGCACCCAAGGCTCCTGCTATATATGCAGCTGCTGTATCACCGTTTATATTGTAGGCATTTCCTTCCTTGTCACAGCCTATTGTCGATACAACAGGAATATATCCTTTTTCAAGAAGATCAACAACCGGCTGGATATTTATTTTTGTTACCTCTCCTACATATCCAAGCTTTTCATCCTTGATCCTTGCCTCTATAAGTCTTCCGTCCATTCCCGAAATACCCATTGCATTTCCGCCTTCGGACTCAAGCATGTTTACAAGTGTTTTATTGATTTTTCCGGCAAGAACCATCTGTGCAATTTCCATTGTTTCCTTGTCCGTTACACGTAAGCCGTCTATAAATTGCGGTTCCTTTCCAAGCTGTTCCATAGCCTTTGAAACATCCGGTCCGCCTCCGTGTACCAGAACAACCTTTACTCCTATCAGCCATAAAAGCACAATGTCATGCATTACCTGATTTTTAAGCTCTTCGTTTTCCATAGCGTTTCCGCCATATTTAATTACAACAATCTTACCGACATATCTCTTTATATAAGGCAATGCCTGCGTAAGCACCTCTGCACGTAATGGATTTGATAAATCCTGATGTATTTTCATTTTTCTGTTTTCTCTTTCTTTTTTTATTATGAACGATAATCGCCATTTATCCTTACGTAATCATAAGTAAGGTCACAGCCCCACGCATTTGATGAAGCCTCTCCGCTGTTAAGTGATACAAGGATTTCTATTTCATTTTCCAGCAAAATCTCCTTTGCCTTTTCCTCAGAAAATTCAATACCTGCTCCATCCTTGCAGACATCTATCGTTCCTTTTGCAGATTTAAAGCTTACATCTATTTTATTTACGTCAACGTCTGCTCCCGAATAGCCTATCGCACAAAGGACACGTCCCCAGTTAGCATCTGCTCCGAACATAGCAGCCTTTGTAAGGGCTGAGCATATAACACTCTTTGCTACAGTTTTTGCAGTTTTGGGATCCGAGGCCTTTTCCACCTTGCATTCAAGAAGCTTTGTTGCGCCCTCACCATCACCTGCTATCATGCGGCAAAGATTTACATTTAATGTATTTAAAGCCTTCATAAAAACAGCAAAATCTTCATTTTCCTCTGTAATCTCTTTATTTCCTGCAAGACCGTTTGCCATTACGGTAACCATATCATTTGTTGAAGTGTCACCATCTATACTTACCATGTTAAATGTATCGGAAATATCACTTCTAAGCGCCTTATTAAGCATATCGGCAGAAATAGCGGCATCTGTTGTAATAAATACCAACATGGTTGCCATATTAGGATGAATCATGCCGCTTCCCTTTGCCATACCGCCCATATGGCAAAGCTTACCATCCAATTCGAATTCTACTGCTATTTCCTTCTTTATTGTATCCGTTGTCATAATAGCCTCGGCGGCACTTTCGTTTCCACTGTATGACAGCTCCTTTGAAAGCTCCTCTATTCCCTCTTCAATAGGATCAATGCATAATGGCTGACCTATTACACCCGTTGATGCTACTACCACATCATTTGCCAAAACTCCGAATTTTTTGGCAACAAGAGTGCTCATTTTTTCGGCAACCTCTATACCATCGGCATTGCATGTGTTCGCGTTTCCGCTGTTGCATA
Source organism: Faecalibacterium sp. CAG:74 (assembly GCA_963595425.1). Classification (GTDB taxonomy): domain Bacteria; phylum Bacillota; class Clostridia; order Lachnospirales; family Lachnospiraceae; genus Alectryocaccobium. Next base: position 16,449 of record CAVBHN010000005.1, read on the forward strand.
TTATAGCCTGCGCTTTTCCGTCAGAAATATGCTTTTTTGTAACCGAAAGGGGTGCTCCCTTTACAAGATTTGTTGTGTAAACAGCTGCTGTGCTTGCCTTTACATCACTTATGACAATGGCCAGATCCTTTTTTATCTGATTTTTTCTAATTCCACAGTGAACACCTGCTGCTTTATATCCATTTGCAGCACATACACCACCATCAATTAATTTCATAATTTCTCCTCTCATTTGAACCAATTTTATATTTCAAGTCCGTAAGCTTCATCAAGTCCAAGAAGAATATTCATATTCTGAATTGCCGAACCTGACGCACCCTTTCCAAGATTATCGAATATAGCAGTCAGAATCACTCTGTCTTCATTTCCATTTACAGAAATCTGCATATCATCCTTCCCTGAAAAAGCAGCTGCGGACAAAAATCCATTTTCATCAGCCTCTTCATCAAAATGAACAAGCTTTCCGTTATAAAAGTTCTTATATACTTTTTTTATATCCTGAAGATTGCCCCTAAGATCCTTCTTAAATACAGGAACCGTAACCTCCATTCCACTATAAAAATCAGCGACAATAGGACAGAATATCGGAGTATTTTGTATGCCTGTAATATGTACCATTTCCTTCAGATGCTTATGCTGCTGTGATATTCCGTATTGTCTCGGTGCATCCAAAAGCCTTGATCTGTCCTTGGCTTCATAATCGGCGATCATCTTTTTTCCGCCGCCAGAATATCCTGTTATGGAAAAACAGCTCAGCATGACACTTTTATCCAAAATACCCTCTCTTATAAGAGGAGTCACAAGGGCTGTAAATCCACTTGCATGACATCCCGGGTTTGCTATTCTCTTTGACTTTTTTATATTTTCAGCTCCTATAAGCTCCGGGAATCCATATGTCCACTCCTGAGCAGTTCTGTGTGCGGTTGATGTATCTATTATTGCAGTATCAAGATCTGCTGTAAACTCAGCAATTTCTCTTGCAGCCGCATCAGGCAGGCAAAGAAATGCAATATCTGCACTGCTTATAGCCTCTCTTCTGGCTTCCGGATCCTTTCTAAGCTCATCAGACAGTGTTACCACATTTACATCCTCTCTGTCCGCAAGCCTTTCATATATTCTTAGACCGGTTGTCCCGGCACTTCCATCAATAAAAATATCTGTCATAGTATATCCTCTCCGATTTAGTATCACGGCGGTTATTATAATCCTTATCCTTCACATATTCAAGTAATATTTTGCATAAATATTCGTATATTTTATGAATAAATCTTCATTTTATGCATATTATTCATTTTCTCTTTTATAATTTAAAATTTTCTTCTTTAAAAAATTTATTTGTGTTATACTTTTGCAATTAATTCCTACAAATATTAATAATTTGACTTTATTCTGTGAGAAAGGCTTGTTCAAATGAAATATTCTCTTTTAGCACTTGATATGGATGGCACTCTTTTAAATTCCAAGCATCAAATTTCCAAGCGTACATTGGATGCTATAAATAAAGCTCAGGATGCCGGCAAGGAAATTGTTTTATCTACCGGAAGATGTATACCCGAACTTAGAGAATATTTTTCTGTTCTGCCTCGATTAAGATATATGGTCTGCGTTAACGGTGCTATGATATATGATATTAAAAATAAAACAACCATTTACAGCAAGCCTATCCCGGCAAATGGTGTCGCTGATCTGTTGTCAAAAGCACATGATGATAATATAATGGTACACTTTTTATCCACGGATTCCGTTGTTGAAAAGGATAAGGTAATCAGAATGGAACACTATGCCATGGGTAAATACCAGGATATGTTTTTAAACGTAACCACAAAGGTTGATGATATATTTAAATATTTCGAGGAGAATCCTCAGCCTATCGAAAAGGTAAACTACTATATAACTACACCCAAGATAAGAGATGAGGTTGAAGGGCTGATTAATCCAAATATCTTCTCAATCACTCATGCAGATGGCAACAGTATAGAATTTACCGCAAAGGGAATAAGTAAAGGAGCCGGCCTTGAAATACTCTGCAAGCATCTTAATATTCCCATAGAAGAAACCATTGCAGCAGGCGACAGTGATAATGATATATCCATGCTCAAAAAAGCAGGACTTCCTGTTGCTCTTTTAAATTCAAATAAAAATGTACACTCTGTAAGCAGAGTCTGTGTCAGCGACTGCGACCATGACGGCTGTGCGGAAATAATAGAAAAGTATCTTTTAGGATAATCCTTTTAGCAATCTGGTATCTGAGGCAAAATATCTTTTGCCCCGACATCTTAATATTTGATCAAGCAATCGTAAAAGGAGAAGGCTTATGATTACATGTAGAGATGTAAATAATCTGAATCTGGATGGTATGGAGCTTCTCACCGGAAATGTCGGCCTTGATCGTATGGTTTCATGGACCTATATGGTTCAGACAAAGCCATTTGCCGAACATATGAATCCCGGTAATTTCGCTCTCCTTGTGGTAGATTATGTTCGTTTTAATATGGATGATGCATACGCTGCAATGCTTGAGTTAAACAAATTAGGAATTTCAGGCCTTGCAATCTCAATCGAGGATGATCGTGAGCAGCTGTCGGAAAGCTTTATTAATAAGGCAATTGAGCTTGATCTTCCTCTTTTCTATATTCGATGGGAGGGAGCAACATTTGTTGATATTGCCCAAAGCATCGGAAGAATAATTTTCGAAACAGAAGTAAACAATAAACGTACAGGCGACTATCTCTATAATCTTCTTTTCGGCTATGAAATCAACAAAAAATACATAGAAAAAATCTCTTCTCAATTCGGGCTTATATTTGACAGACCTCATCGTGTCGGGATAATTGTAATAGATCGTGAATACGGTATAAATCTTGAACAAGACGAACATACCTACTCATATTACACAGATTGTCTCAACAGAGAAGTTATACATATGACCAAATGTCCTATGTATATGCGTTTTCTTAATAAATTTGTTCTGCTCTTCGAACAAACCGAAACCAAAGAAACGGAGCAGGAAATCGAAAAAATTCTACAGGATTTAGACTCACGCAAATCCTTTGCCGGAAAAATTCACAGTACCTGTATTCTTGGTGCAGCCTACACAGACCCTGCAGATTTCGGAAAAAGCTACACCGAAGCCAAAAATATGATTCCGAAAAAGGATCTGCTTCCGAATCCGACCGGAAAAAAAGTTATCAGCTCCAGCTCTCTTGGAATATACAAATATATGTTTACTTCAGAAAATCAAAGAGAGATTCTTGATTACTGTAACTGTAAGCTAAAGAAACTCGAAATATATGACAACACTAATGGATCCTTTTTAATTGACACTATCCTCAATTATTATTTATGTGGATTTAACATAAAGAAAACTGCTGAAATTATGTACGTACATCGCAACTCTCTGCAATATCGCCTAAAAAAAATAGAAGAAATTCTTGGAATAAGTCTTGATGATTCCATGGAATATCTTGATCTGATCAATTGCATTCTGGTAAAAAGACTAATTTTCAATTAGTAAATTGTGCACATTGCATAATAGGGTTGTTTAAATTACACATTGAAAATATACCCTCCGATGAATATTATACTTTACATCAGCAAGGGAGCTGGAGAAATATTTCTCTGGCTCCCTTGTTTTTATTTAATATCAGACCTCGTCTATGTTAAATAAAGCACTCTGCAGGGATGCGACTGATGTACATATAAAATTTATTTTCAGGAGGGACGTATTATGAAAAAGGCAACATTCTTTAGTATGACACTTACAGGAGCTATGGCATTGTCTCTTTTAGCCGGATGTGGTTCAACTACTTCATCAAGTGAGACTTCTTCCTCAGCTTCCTCTGTTTCAAAAGCAGCTTCATCATCTGACTCTTCAGACTCTTCAAAAAATGTTTTAAAGGTTGGTATGGAATGTGCTTATGCTCCTTTTAACTGGACACAGGATACAGACACAACTCCGGATGGCAGCACAGCAATTCCGATTTATGATTCCGATTATTATGCATACGGATATGATGTGGCAGTTGCCAAGATGCTTGCCGATGAAATGGGTATGGATCTTGAAATACATAAGGTTGAGTGGTCCTCTATAGGAATTTCACTGGATGCCGGCGATTATGACTGCATTATTGCAGGTATGGGTAAAACAGCCGAGCGTGAAGCTTCATATTCATTTACAGATCCTTATTACTACAGAGATAACTGCATTGTCGTTAAAAAAGGCGGAAAATATGAAAATGTAAAAGGACTTTCGGATCTTGCCGGCACAGGCTGCAAGGTTACAACACAGCTCGGAACAGGCTGGGTACCTCTTCTTGATCAGATTGAAGGCTGTGAACAGTCCGGAAACTATGAAACAACCTCAGAATGCTTCATGGCAATTTCAAACAATGTTGCCGATGTCTGCGTTGTGGATCTTCCTACAGCAGAATCGGCTGCTCTGACAAATGACGATCTTAAAATTATCACTCTTGATGAAAATGATACATTTACAGGCGATGATGAAATGGTAAATGTCTGCATCGCAACAAGAAAGGATGATACAGCACTTCGTGATAAAATTCAGGATGCAATGAATTCAATAGGCTGGAACGACAAATCAAAAATGGATGAACTTATGGACAAGGTTCTGACACAGCAGCCTGCAGCTAACTAATATCACCAGCTAAGGCCGTTTCCGACCTTCGTCGGGGGCGGCTATTCTTAGGCCAATTTTGGCACAAATGAAGCAGTAACTAAGTAAGAGAGGTGGTATAAATTATGTTATTTGAAAACCCAACTAATTCATTTGAGTGGATGATATTTCTGGCACAGAAATATTCCAGTATGTTTATTCAGGGTACTCTGTTAACCCTTTATATTGCGGTACTCGGTACCATTTTCGGCTTTGTCTTAGGCTATATCGTAGGCATCATAAATGATATTAAGATCAACGAAGGGGATAATCCCGTCAAAAAGCTTCTTATTAAAATCGTAAAAATCATCTTCACCGTATATGTAGAAATCTTCCGTGATACTCCTATGATCGTTCAGGCTATGATCATATACTATGGTATTCGTCAGATGGGAACTGAAATGACGCCTGTATTTGCGGGTATCGTTGTCACTGTTCTGAATACAGGTGCCTACATGGGTGAAACAGTCAGGGCAGGTATAGGCTCTATCGATATCGGACAGCGTGAAGGCGCATGGGCAATGGGAATGTCCCCATTCAAGACCATGCTTTATGTTGTACTTCCTCAGGCCTTCAAGAACATTATCCCTGAAATGGCTAATAACTTTTTGACCAACCTTAAAATGACCTCTGTATTAAATGTTATAGCTGTTCAGGAGCTGTTCATGGCTGCTAAAACAGTCGGTGGAAATTATTACAAATATTTTGAAGCCTATCTTGTAATTGCTCTTATTTATTTCGTACTGTGCTTCATCTTTGATAAGCTCTTTAAGCTTATCGAGAAAAAGATGCAGGGCAAGAGAGATTATGCTTTGGCTATAGAATACATGGATAACGAATAGGAGGAAGGGCTTATGAACGAACCAATTATTTCTATTAAGGATTTAAGTAAAAGCTTCGGAAAGCATGAGGTTCTCCGCAAAATCGATATAAGCATAAACAGTGGCGAGATCATATGTATTGTAGGCTCATCTGGCTCCGGAAAATCCACATTGCTGCGCTGTATCAATAAGCTAGAAAAGAAGACCTCCGGAAAAATATTGTATCACGGCAAGGAGATAAAAGACATTCAAAAGGAAATTAACAACTATCGTTCTAAGGTGGGAATGGTTTTTCAGTCTTTTAACCTGTTTAATAATATGACAGTTCTCGAAAATTGCATGCTCTGCACAAGAAAGGTCCTGCATTTATCAAAGGCTGAAGCTTTTGAACGGGCAATCAAACATTTAAAAAATGTCGGAATGGCTCCATATATAAATGCCAAGCCCGATCAGCTGTCAGGCGGACAAAAACAAAGAGTTGCTATTGCACGTTCTCTGTGTATGAATCCCGAGGTACTGCTCTTTGACGAGCCAACCTCCGCACTCGATCCCGAAATGGTCGGAGAGGTATTGAATGTCATGAAGGATTTGGCAAAAACAGGTCTGACAATGATCATTGTAACCCATGAAATGGCTTTTGCAAGAGACGTTTCAACCAGAACAATTTTTATGGATTCGGGCTATGTCGCTGAGGATGCCGCACCCTCTGAACTCTTCACCAATCCTAAAAATCCACGAACAAGAGAATTTTTGAGCAGATATTTAGCCGGCTAGGAGGTGTTTTCATGAAAAAATTTGTTGTTACATTTGCCAGAGGCTTCGGCTCCGGCGGAAAGGTCATTGCCTCGCAGCTTGCTAAGGAGTTAGGTATTAATTGCTACGAAAACAGAATTTTAACTCTTGCAAGTCAGCTAAGCGGACTTGACGAGGCCATATTTACTGCAGTAAACGAAAGAATACGTGAAACAGGCGGCGGCTTTACAAGCTTTCTTAAGGGGCTGCCAAAATCCAGAGGTTATATAACCAGAAACGAACAATTTGTATCCGATGATAAGCTTTTTGATTATCAATGCCAGATTATCCGTGATCTGGCCGAGAAGGAATCTTGCGTTATCGTAGGAAAAGCTGCTGATTATGTCCTTAAGGACAAGCCTAATATTGTAAGTATATATGTTGAAGCTCCGCGCGCCTTCTGCGTGGAACGAACTATTGCAAATATGGGTGTTACAGAGGATGTTGCAAATGCAACCATAGAACGTACAGATAAATTCAGAGCTGATTATTACAAATATTATACACATGGAAATTACTGGACAAATCCGGTCAACTATGACATGACCCTAAACAGCGAAAAGGTCGGAATCTCTAATTGTGTAAAGATAATCGAACAATATATGATCATTAAAGGAATAATTACGGCTGACATGATCAAACCTATAAAATAGGTATCATTTTGAGACAAAATTCATTTTGATCCCAACTTCATAATATATTAATGCTTAAAGGAGATAATCATTATGAAATTAAAAGAGACAGGATTCAGTGCACAGGACATTAAAGATAAAGTAAATAAATACATGATTGAGACCTATGAGCGCATGGACTTCATATGCGAAAAAGCCAAGGATATGTATCTCTATGATGAAAATGGTGAAAAATATCTTGATTTTTATGCCGGTATTGCCGTAAACTCTGCCGGAAGCTGTAATGATAAGGTTGTCAAGGCCGTAATTGATCAGGTTCAGGATGTTATGCACACCTTCAACTATCCATATACAATTCCTCAGGCTCTGCTTGCCGAAAAGGTCTGCACAACGATCGGCATGGATAAAATTTTCTTCCAGAACTCCGGAACAGAAGCTAATGAAGCGATGATCAAAATGGCAAGAAAATACGGTATTGAAAAATTCGGTCCGAATAAATATCATATAGTTACCGCAAAGATGGGCTTTCACGGACGTACCTTTGGTGCTATGTCGGCAACAGGCCAGCCAGGAAACGGCTGTCAGATTGGATTTGGTCCGATGGCCTACGGCTTTTCGTATGCACCATATAATGACCTTCAGGCATTCAAAAATGCATGTACAGAAAATACAATCGCCATCATGGTTGAGCCGGTACAGGGCGAGGGCGGTGTGCATCCCGCAACAATGGAATTTATGCGTGGCTTAAGAGAATTTTGCGATAAAAATGATATGCTGCTTTTAATTGATGAGGTTCAGACCGGCTGGTGCAGAAGCGGTAAAATAATGAGCTATATGAACTATGGCATTAAGCCTGATATTGTTTCAATGGCAAAGGCACTTGGCGGCGGAATGCCAATCGGTGCAATCTGTGCTACTGACGAAGTTGCAAAGGCCTTTACTCCAGGCTCTCACGGCACAACCTTTGGCGGACATCCCGTAAGCTGTGCTGCTGCCCTTGCAGAGATTGATGAGCTTATCAACCGCAATCTTGCAGACAATGCAGCTAAAATGGGTGAATATTTCTGTCAGCTTCTAAAAAACCTTCCTCGCGTAAAGGAGGTCAGAGGTCAGGGACTCTTAATAGGCGTTGAATTCGATGATTCTTTAAATTCGGTTGATATAAAGCATGAATGTCTCCACAGACATTTGCTTATTACTGCAATCGGTTCTCATACTATCCGTATGATACCTCCGCTTATCGTAACAAAAGAGGATTGCAGCAACGCATTTGATATTATTAATGCTTCTGTAAATGAATTATTAAAATAATAGAGAGAGAGGTATACTATGAATCCTTTTTCATTTACCATACCACAAAATATAAAGGTAGGCTCCGGCAGTATCAAGCTTCTGCCATCGATTGCAAAAGAGCTTGGTAAAAGTAAAGCCTATATAATTTCCGGCCCGCATTTAAATAAAATAGGTATGGTGCAAAAATGTGCCGATGCCTTAAATGAAGCCGGAATCCCAAGCAGTTCCTTTACCGAAACCGAAGGAAATCCAAGTGTGGAAACTGTGAAAAAGGCTACCTTAGGCTTTAAAAACAGCGGTGCTGATTTCATCATTGCGTTTGGAGGCGGATCTCCTCTTGATGTTGCAAAGGCTGTTGCTGTAACAGCAAGCTATGGCGGCAGTATTATTGATTACGAAGGCGGCGGCAAGGTTCCCGGTCCCGTGATCCCCATGATAGCTATCCCAACGACAGCAGGAACCGGATCTGAAGTAACTGCTTTTTCAGTAATTACTGACCATTCCAGGAACTATAAGCTTACCGTTGTAAGCAATAATATATTGCCTAACTACGCTATACTTGATCCTCAGCTTATTACATCAGTCCCTCAATCTACTGCCGCAGCCTGCGGTATAGATGCACTGATCCATGCATTGGAAGCATATGTCTCTAAAGCAGCTTCACCTTTTTCAGATATTTTTGCAAAGGAAGCACTTCGTCTTATAGGTAAAAATATACGTAAATATGTTGATGACAGAAGCTATCTGCCTGCCTGTGAGGCTATGATGATCGGCTCACTTTTTGCCGGTATTGCTTTTTCACATGCAAGATTGGGAAATGTACATGCCATGAGCCATCCTGTAAGCGCCTATTTCAATGTTCCTCATGGAGTTGCAAATGCTATTCTGCTTCCGTCAATCGTTGAATTCAATCAAAATGATGTTCAAGAAGAAAAATACAAATATATTTACAGCTGTATATCCAAATCTGGCGAATTTCCGACTAATGATTTTACATGCAGTATGCTTGCTCCCGAAATAAAGCTTCTTAATCATGATTTGGATATACCCTCAGGTCTTAGTGATGTAGGAGTTAACAGCAATCTTTTCGATGCAATGGCAGACGATGCTATGAAAAGCGGAAATATACAGGTTAATCCAAGGCATACAGATAAGCCTGACATTATAAGGCTTTATGAAGCAGCCTTCTAAATTCGTAAATAAAAGTAAACTAAAAGGGATGAAGCATCAAAAGTGCTTCATCCCTTAATTTTCTGTTGTCAAAAATTACTTAGCATAATCAACTACTCTGCTTTCGCGGATAACATTGATTTTTATAAGTCCCGGATAATCCATTTCATCCTCAACACGCTTTGCAATATCTCTTGCCATAAGAGTCATATCTGCGTCGCTTATCTTTTCCGGAACAACCATGATTCTAACCTCACGACCTGCCTGAACTGCAAAAGATTTTTCAACACCATTAAAGGAATTTGCAATTTCCTCTAATTGAGTAAGTCTGTTTGTATATGTGTCAAGAGTCTCTCTTCTGGCTCCCGGTCTTGCAGCTGAAATAGCATCTGCTGCCTGAACTATACAAGCATATAAAGATGTCGGCTCTACATCGCCATGATGAGATTCTACTGTATTAATAACAATAGCTGATTCCTTATACTTCTTGCAAAGCTCCGCACCGATCTGGATATGCGAACCCTCTGCCTCATGATCAACGGATTTTCCAATATCATGCAGCAGACCTGCACGCTTTGCAATACGTACATCGAGACCTATTTCTCCGGCCAATAAACCGGATAACTGTGCAACCTCTATGGAATGCTTAAGTGCATTCTGTCCATAGCTGAAACGGTATCTCATGCGACCCAACAGCTTGATGAGCTCGGGATGAATTCCATGAACACCAACCTCATAGGCTGCTGCCTCACCTTCCTCACGGATCTTATTTTCAACTTCCTTCTGTGCTTTTTCAACTGTCTCTTCAATTCGAGCCGGATGAATCCTTCCGTCTACGATAAGCTTTTCAAGAGCAATTCTTGCAACCTCTCTTCTTACCGGATCAAACGATGACAATACGACCGCCTCCGGAGTATCATCGACTATAAGATCTACACCTGTAAGTGTTTCAAGAGTACGTATATTTCTTCCTTCACGTCCGATTATACGTCCCTTCATCTCATCGCTTGGCAATTGAACAACGGAAATAGTAGCCTCGGTCACATGATCAACGGCACACTTCTGAATTGCCGTAACAACATAGTCCTTAGCCTTCTTATCAGCCTCATCTCTTGCCTTGCGCTCAAGCTCCTTATAAAGCTTGGCAGTATCGACCTTTACCTCATCCTCTACAGATCTCAGAAGATATTCTTTTGCTTGTTCGGAGGTCAGTCCGGATATTTCTTCCAGTCTTACGACTTCCTGCTGATGTAACTCTTCGACCTTTTCTTCTTTTTTCTTAAGTTCAGTTTCTCTTGTCGTTAAATCATTTTCACGACGTTCCAGGTTGTCAGCTTTCTTATCAATGGATTCTTCTTTAGATAATACTCTCTTCTCATATTTCTGAAGCTCAGATCTTCTTTCACGATACTCTCTTTCGTGCTCGTTTTTTGTCTTTAGATTTTCTTCTTTTGCTTCGAGAAGAGCCTCCCTCTTACTGGCTTCAGCAGCTTTAAGTGCATCATCAATAATGCCTCTTGCCTTTTCCTCTGCTGTGCCAATAGTTTCAGCATCCTTCGCAACTTTTTTTGCAACTGCAGTTTTACTTGCAACAAAATAAGTGATTATGGCGGTGACAACGACTGCAACGACTGCAATAATAACTACTTGCATTGCATCCATTACAGGATTACCTCCTTATTAAATTATCATTGTACATAAACAACATATCAAGTTTATACGTTTTTTATTTTTTTGTCAAATAGTCATTGTATAAATTCACATATTGTGTCATATTTCTTTTTAAAGTTATAATTGTTATGATTGATTTTATACAAAGGTTTAATATTATGAAATACGCGCGTTTTGCAAATAAACTTCTTATATATAATTGGAAGTCAATAATACTTTTTGAAATTTTTTATAAATTTCTGATGTTAGCAGGATTTACACCGCTAACACGCTTTATACTCAATTTTACAATGGGATACGCAAATATCCATTATATAGGCAATGACACTATCCTTTCATACCTGTTAAATCCTATAGTCCTGTTATTGCTGTTTGCGCTCTTATTGCTTATTCTTTATGTGACTTTTTTTGATATGATAGCTATAATTCAGGCTCTTGATGCTTCATATCATGAAAAAAAAATCACCTTTGGACAAATGCTTCGAACGGCATTTGTTAAATCAATCGGAATATTCAATTATAGGAACTGGAAATTTATAATCTATATCATACTTATTCTGCCTGCCACAGGTATTATAGGCTTTGGAAGCTATGTACAGTCGCTCGAGCTTCCCGGCTTTATACGCGATTATGCTCAAACCAGCACATTACTCACTATCGGCTTTATATTTGCATCTGTTGTAATGATTTTCTTTTCATTTAAATGGGCATTTTCTGTCCATTTTTATACTCTTGAAAATTGCAGCTATAAGGAAGCCGTAGAAAAAAGCTGGTCACTTATGAAGCACAATATTGTACGCACTGTTCTTAATATGCTTGCGAGATATTTAAGGTTCGCTCTGTTTATTCTTACATCCGGAGCTATAGCAGGCATTGTCGCGTTTCTTCTCTTACGCTTTAAAATGATATACAATACCGACTGGTTTCTTGTCCCAAGCACAATCATTTGGACAATATATCTGGTCATGCTTACTTTTTCATTGATTGCGGTTCCGATAGCCTATTCTATTCTAAGTGCTTTATACTATGGATATAAGCTTGAAGCTCAAACGGAAAGTAAATATTCATATTCAGATCTTATTATTCCAAGAAATGAGTACAATGAACCGAAGACCGTAAATAAGCTGACTATTATATTTATAATTATCGGTCTTTTGCTTTTGGTTGCATGGCAATTTTTGTTCGGAAGTCTCTCAAACTATGACATATCTTCTAATAAGCCCGATATCATAGCTCACAGAGGTGATTCTATAAATGCTCCTGAAAACAGTCTGCCTGCCTTTCAGGCTTCAATAGATGAAGGGCTTGGCTGGATAGAGCTTGATGTTCATCAGACAAGCGACGGTGTAGTTGTAGTTTCACATGATTCCAGTCTTAAACGGCTTTGCGGTGTAAACAAAAATATATATGACATGACATATGATGAGCTTATGACATATGATGTTGGTTCTTATTTTTCATCAGACTATGCAGGTCTTCATATGGCAACTCTCGAGGAAGTTCTAGAGCTTTGCCAAAATAAAATACATATTCAAATCGAGCTTAAACCGACCGGACATGAAGAAAATTTTGAGGAAAATGTTATTGAGCTGATTCAAAAATATAATATGGAGGATCAATGCGTGCTTACATCTCTATACAGCAGCAGCCTAAAGAAATGCTATGAGCTTGCTCCCGAGATAAAACGCATTTATCTTATGGTTATCGCAGCCGGAGATATTTCGTCTATAGATTATGTAGACGGCTATTCTATTGAAGAATCCTTTGCCACATCTACAATAATCCAAAAGATACATGATGCCGGCAAGCTTTGCTATGTATGGACGGTTAATAGCTCCGATGATGCTTTACGACTGCTTGAAAACAATGTAGACGGAATAGTTACGGATTATCCTGATGAAATAGAAAAGGAAATGATCGCATATTACGGAAATGATCCTGTAATGAGTGTTTTATCATTATTGAATCTCTCAAGTATATATGTCAGCTCATAAACAAAAGCATCTTTTATTAAGATAAAATCTATACAAGATAAAGCATGGGACTGCTGCACTATATAATGCATCAGTCCCATGTTAATTTTAATATTCATCTGCCTCGGCTTTATATTGTCTAAAAGCTCTTAGAATGGCGCTGGTTGAAAATCCTCTTCGCGCACAAAAGCCGAACAATCTTCTTTCCTCTTTTTCATCCAGATCATGAGGAGCGCCTGCTCTTTTGATAATCAGGTCATAAACAATACCGGATTCATCTTCATCTATCTCCGAAAGTGCATTGCTTATAATGTCTTCATCTATTCCCTTTTTTTTAAGTTCTCTTCGCATAGCCGAAATACTTTTTTGGGAAGTATTTGACATTACATACTGCTCAGCATATGTCTCATCATTTAGATAGCCAAATGAGCTTACATACTCTATAGCTTCATCAATTTCTTCGTCAGGATATTCCCTTTCCTGTAATTTGGATCTAAGCTCATATTCTGTTCTTGCCTTAAACAATAAAAGCTCCATAGCCTTTTCTGTTGCAGATTTGTTGTTTGTCCTTGGCATAAGCTTTACTCTTCGGATTCTTCCTCTGTTTTATCCTTTTTAGATGATTTTTTGGTTTTAACCACTTCTTTTGTAACTTTTATCTTCTCAACAATTTCCTCTTTTATTTCAGGATTTTCCTTTAGATATTTTTTGACATTTTCACGTCCCTGTCCGATCTTTTGTTCATTATACGAGAACCATGCTCCGCTTTTCTTTATAATGTCTCTTTTAACAGCAAGATCAAGAATATCGCCTTCTTTTGATATTCCTTCTCCGAACATAATATCAAATTCACAATCCTTAAACGGCGGTGCAACCTTATTTTTGACAACCTTAACCTTTACTCTGTTGCCTATTGCCTCACCGCCCTGCTTAATCTGCTCAATACGTCTTACATCCAGTCTTACAGATGCATAAAATTTAAGAGCACGTCCGCCTGTTGTTGTCTCTGATGAGCCATAGAAGTTGCCAACCTTGTCTCTAAGCTGATTAATAAATATTACAATGCAGTTTGTTTTGCTTATAGCAGATGTTAGCTTTCTGCAGGCCTGAGACATCATTCGAGCCTGAAGACCTACATGTGTGTCTCCCATCTCTCCTTCTATCTCTGTTTTAGGAACCAACGCTGCCACTGAATCGACAATTATAACATCTACAGCTCCTGAGCGTACCATTGTTTCAGTAATTTCAAGAGCCTGCTCACCGCAATCAGGCTGTGAAATGTACAGCTCGTCTATATTTACTCCTATATTTTTGGCATATACCGGATCAAGTGCATGTTCCGCATCTATAAATCCCGCAATACCGCCCATCTTCTGTGCCTCAGCGACAATATGCAATGCAAGCGTTGTTTTTCCTGATGATTCAGGCCCATAAATTTCTATTATTCTGCCCTTTGGAACTCCTCCGACGCCAAGAGCCAAATCAAGCCCTGTTGAACCTGTCGGAATTGCATCGATATTCATATGCGTTTCCTCGCCGAGACGCATTACCGTGCCATTTCCGTATTTCTTTTCTATTTGTCCTAATGCCGCTTCAAGAGCTTCAAGCTTTTCTGCTTCGATTGCCATGTATTCCTCCGTAAATTTTAACAGTCAGTCTAATATTTTTCATTTGTAATCTATTTATATCACTTTTTAAAAATGCATGTCAAGCCGTTACCTGCCAAGCAATTCATTGTAAAGCTTCAAATACTCCTTTGCTGAGCTGTTCCATGAAAAATCCTTTTTCATAGCACGAGTGACTATAGCGTTCCACTCGTCTCTGTGGTTATAATATACATCCTGCGCCGTTCTCACAGCCCACAATAATGCCTCGCCATTGTAATCATTGAATACAAAGCCTGTTGAATTCTCCTTATCCTCACTATATGAAATAACGGTATCTGCAAGACCTCCTGTTTTTCTTACAACCGGGAGTGTACCGTATCTCATGCTGATAAGCTGGCTTAGACCGCATGGTTCAAAGCGTGACGGCATAAGAAATGCATCACAGGATGCATAAACCTTTTGAGCCAGCTCCTCTGAATAACAGATATTTGCTGAAACCGATTCCGAATAGACCTCTGCAAAATATCTGAAAAGATCCTCATATTCTCTTTCGCCTGTACCGATTACAACAACCTGTACTCCATCCTTTACGATCTCATTCAGCTCGTTCTTTACAAGATCAAAGCCCTTTTGATCGGTAAGACGCGAAACTATTCCAAAAAGCATCTTGTCCTTATCTACAGCAAGTCCAAGCTCCCTTTGCAGCTTCATCTTGTTATCAGCCTTTATTGCCGAAGCATTTTCGACATTAAAATTCTCATATATATGGCTGTCCCTTTCAGGATCATATATATCATAATCTATTCCGTTTAAGATTCCCAAAAGATCATTTTTCCTGAAATTAAGAAGTGAATTCAAGCACTCACCGTATTCATCCGTGCATATTTCCTGTGCATATGTATGGCTGACAGTTGTTATTTTATCCGCAAATGCAAGTCCACCCTTTAAGAGGTTGGCCATTCCGTAAAATTCAAGCTTATCGTAATCAAAATATCCGTCATTGAGACCAGTTATTCTCTTAACCTCATCTATATTCCATATTCCCTGGAATTTCAGATTATGTATTGTAAGAATGGTTTTTATCCCGTCATAAAATCTGTAACCGGCTTTATAGCCTGTAAGAAATACAGGTATCAAAGCTGTCTGCCAGTCGTTGCAATGGATTATATCCGGCTTAAATGAAATCTCGGGAAGCATTGAAAGCACTGCCTTTGAGAAAAATGTAAATTTGCCCAAATCCCATGGCATTCCTGTATATGGCATGCTTCCGCCAAATTGCTCTTCATTGTCTATGAAATAGAATGTGACTCCCTGATATTCTGCCTTGAAAATACCTACATATCTGTCACGTCCGTCCATATTTATAAAGAAATACCTTACATACTCAAGCATACTGTTGAACTTATCGTTCATGCATAAATATTTAGGCAGAACAACTCTGACATCATACTCATCCTTCGGATAATATTTAGGCAAGGCTCCCGCAACGTCTGCAAGACCTCCTGTTTTAATAAATGGTACACATTCCGAAGCTGCTAAAAGAACATTAATCATCTCATCTACCTCTTTCATCATATTTGGCAATAGCCTTCCTTGCCACAACAGCATCCGAAGGATACTGCTGTATTCCATTTGCCATTTTCTGAGTCGTCTCACAGCCCTTTCCAAGAATAAGAACTGCTGACGGTTCTTTGACATTTTCTATTGCAGTCCTTATTGCCGTTTCTCTGTCCGGTATAACCTCATATCTGCATCCGGTCTTTTCAATATAGCCTCCAACCTCAGCACATATATCTTCTATTTTCTCTTTTGCCGGATCATCGGCAGTAAGGTAAATAAAATCACTCAACTCACCTGCTGCAGTTCCCATATCCTTTCTGCGATTAAGTGCTTTTCCTCCTGTACATCCGAATACGGTAATTATCCTGCTGTCAGGCCAGCATTTTTTTGCAGTTCCTATGATACTTCTGAAGCTAAAGCCGTTATGAGCATAATCGACAATAACATTTAATTTCTTATCCTTGCTTTCATATTCCTCAACTCTTCCCGGAACCGCAACCTCTCCTAAAGCAGCTGCAATGGTATCCATCGATATCCCTGCATCATATGCAACAGCAATAACCGCAAGAGCATTTTCTACATTGAAGTCACCTCGCATATTTAAGGTTAAACGATAGCTTTTTCCAAAAACCTCTGCCGAAAAGTCCGTTGTTTTTCCGTTTGGTCTTATATCAAAGGCTCTTACATCCGCTGCTTCGTCAAATCCGAACGTAATTACTCTACCGGCTTTTTTTGCAGCCTCTGCTATTTCTTTTGCATATTCCGAATCGGTGCATATAACCGCAGTTTCACACTGTGAAAATATTTTCAGCTTGGATTTAAAATAATCATTAAAATCAGGATGCTCGATAGGACTTATATGATCCTCGGATATGTTAAGGAATATCCCATATTCAAGCTTTACACCCTCTACTCTCTTATATTTAAGTGCCTGGCTTGAAAATTCCATTATCATATGCCGTATGCCGCTTTTATATGCATTATTAAAATGTCTGTATATCTCAAATGACTCAGGTGTTGTTATTCCGCTGCTTATGCGCTCCTTGCCATCATAGGTTTCAACCGTGGTCATGAAGCCAACCTCCGACCTTTTACTTTGCTTCATTTCCGCGTCAAAAACAGCCTTCATATAATATGCTGTTGTTGTCTTTCCCTTTGTTCCTGTAATTCCTATACAGCAAAAGTCATTTGGAATCTGATAATGCATTCTTGCTATAAATGGCATTGCGCTTCGGATATCACTTACGATTATATAAGGAATATCCGGTATATTATAATCGACCTCACTGACATAACATACCGCACCCTTTTTTATTGCATCCTCAAGATATTCCTTTTTAAATGAAGCACCTTTACAAACAAATAATGTATTGCAACTGACCGCCTTTGAATCATATGTTATATTCTCTATAATGCTTTTTTCCAAATCAGCTATATTTATACTTACAGTAAGCTTCTGTCGTTTGAGCTCATCTGCATAGTCTTTAAGTAATCTATTCATTATTTAATTCTCGGTCTTTCAGGAAATCCTACTTTCTTTTGTACCTTACGAAGTGTTTTATTTGCAAAATACTGTGCCTTTTCAGCATTTTCTTTGATTATTCCATCGATATAATCCTTTTCCTTTTCAAGCTCCGCAACTCTTGTCTGCAGCGGAATAAGGATATCGTTTATCGCATCACCTACAGCCTCCTTAAATACTCCATAGCCCTGGCCTTCGAATTCCTTTTCTGTTTCGGCAGGAGTTTTTCCGGTACAAGCACTATAGATGCTTATAAGGTTCTTTACACCCGGCTGTTCATCAGAATATCTGATACATCCCATTGAATCCGTAACCGCTCTCTTGCATTTTCTTATAACAGTATCCTTGTCATCCATAAGATAAATACTTCCGTTTGGATTTTCATCGGATTTTGACATCTTTTTTGAAGGATCCTGAAGACTCATGATCTTTGCTCCGACCTTGCCGATATATGCCTCGGGTATTGTAAATACCTCTCCGTAAATATTGTTAAATCTCTCCGCAAGTGTTCTTGTAAGCTCAAGGTGCTGCATCTGATCTATTCCAACAGGAACCACATCTGCCTGATATAAAAGGATATCCGCTGCCATAAGCACAGGATATGTAAATAGGCCTGCATTTATATTGTCAGCATGCTTTGCCGATTTATCCTTAAACTGAGTCATTCTGTTAAGCTCGCCCATATAGGTAAAGCAATTGAGTATCCATGCAAGCTCAGCATGTCCCGATACATGTGACTGATAATAAAGACAATTTTTCTTTGGATCTATGCCGGCTGCTATATAAAGCATAAGGAGTGCCCTTGCTCTTTTTCTAAGCACTGAAGGGTCCTGTCTTATTGTAATCGAATGCATATCCACAACACTGTAAAAGCATTCGTATTCATCAGAAAGCTTAACCCAGTTTTTAAGAGCACCCAGATAATTTCCGAGTGTTAAATTGCCTGTCGCCTGCATACCTGAAAATAATATCTTTTTATCGTTTAACATAGCCTGCCTCCCAATCAGTATTCATCAATAAGCCTTTTAAATGCCGGCAATGAATTTTCTATCATTTCGGTGCTTACACAATATGAAATTCTTACGTATCCCGGAGCACAGAAGCTGTCTCCCGGTACGAGTAAAAGCTCATATTTCTTTGCCTTTTCCGCAAATATATTTGCATCCTCTTCAAGAGCCTTTACACAAAGATAAAAAGCACCATCCGGATAAATACACTCATATCCATATTCTGTAAGTGCATTATATAAAAGGTCTCTGTTCTTTTTGTATGTATCAAGGCTTGGCCTTTCCTTCACACAAAGACCGACTGTTTTCTGCAAAAAACTTGGAGCACAAACATATCCAAGGCATCTTCCCGCGCCGCATACAGCCGCATAAAGCTTTTTGCTTTCAGCTACATAATCAAAAATACAAATATAGCCTATTCTGTCTCCCGGAAGAGATAATGATTTGCTGTACGAATAGCATACAATAGTATTTTTATAGAAATTCGGAATAAACGGAACCTCTGCACCATATACAAGCTCTCTGTACGGCTCGTCTGATATTATGAATATCGGATGTCCGTATTCCTTTGATTTTGTGTTAAGAAGCTCTGCAACAGCCTCAATGCTCTTTCTTGTATAAACTACACCTGACGGATTGTTGGGAGAATTGAGTATTATGCATTTTGTTTTTTCGGTTATAGCTTCCTCCAGCAATTTTATATCCGGCTGAAAGTTTTCGGGATTTGTTTTAACAGGCTTAAAATTATAACCTGCTGTCTTTGCGAATACGGTATACTCCGGGAAAAAAGGAGTAAGAGTAAGAGCCTCATCACCTTCCTCGTAAAGTGCGGCAAGAGTAATCTTTAATGAAGCTGCCGCACCACATGTCATATACAGATTTTCAGGCTTAACTTTTGCATCGTAGCGCTCATTTAAATCATCTGCAATTGCTCTTCTGACATTTGGATCACCCTGAGCCGGTGTATATCCATGAAGCTCCAATGGTGCCTTGCTCTTAAGCAATTCAATCATTGTATTTGTTACCTTTTCAGGCGGCTCAACAGATGGATTTCCCAAGCTGAAATCAAAAACCTTATCTGCGCCTATAGTCTCTTTTCTTGCAAGACCATATGAAAATATTTCTCGAATTATTGAGCTCGAAGCCCCATATCCGTACATTTCCTCTGAATACATATCATTCTCCCGTCTTAATTTTTCTATTTTACGAGTCTGAAAGTCCGAAATACATGTGATAAGTAAATCCACATTAAAACCTCTGACACCCAGATCACGGTATAGCTTTTATCTAAATAACTATGCTAATTTATATTAACACACTTTCGCAGCATAGTCGAATAAATCATACTCTCTCTTACTCTTTTTCCTGTGCTTTTCTCGAGTGCCCTTGCATACAGCTTAAGCTGCAGTGCATATCTTTCTCTTAGGATATTTTCATTTTCCGCAGGTATGTAATCGGTCTTGTAATCTACAAGAATATAATCACCGTTTTCTATAAAATACGCATCTATTATTCCTTGCACAAGAATAGGTTCATCTGTCTTCCATTCATCCCTTACCTCATTTGCACTTATCTGCATTGTAAACGGCTGCTCTCTGTAAAGCTCATTTCTTAATGCTGCCTTCATCATACGATTTCCGATATCGGATTTTATAAATGCAAATATATCACTGCTGTATACGGCTGCTCTTTCCTCCTTTGTAAGAAGGCTTTTTTCCAAAAGTTCATCCAGCATATCCCTGACATCATTCTCACTCTGTATATTTGAGGCTATACTATAATCAATATATCTGAATACCTTATGATATGCAGTGCCTCGCATTGCACCTGTCAGCTCACCCTTGTCCTCCTGCATAAATCCGGGTATATACGGAATAATCTCTTCATCCTCATACATTCTTTCACTGTCATCGTCCTCATTTTCCATCTGCATGCTTTTTAGCACGGAAACGGTAATTTTTTCCGGGATATTGGCTTCAGCTCTGTATTTATAATCAAATTCTCCTATATCCTTTAAAATCTCATATATCTTTTCATCATATATCCGAGCATTTTCTCTTGGCGCAATATGCACTATATTGTCCTTTATCTTGATAAGCTTATCAGCTTCATTTTTTATGACACTTCCTACCGCAATTCTTTTAATTTTTATAAAATCACATTTTTTCTGTTTCAAAGACGAAACTTTTTGATAATCAGCTGGCATCTTGAAGCAACTGTATGATGCAAGTACCGGAAGAATCCATTCAAGATATGAGCTTGTTTTTGAAAAAAACGAATATCTGGCATTTTCCCATGCACCTCTGCTTTGCATAGCATTTACAAGCTGATTTTCTAAGTTCGAAGATACTCCCGTAAATATAAGCTTTTCCTTTGCTCTTGTCATTGCAACATATAAAATTCTAAGCTCCTCCTGAAGAAGATTCTTTTTTATTTCACTGCTGATGATTTTTTTATAAAAGCCTTTTTTCTTTTTGCCGTTCTCATAGTCAACCGCATCTATTCCTATTCCAAGATTTTTATGAATTAAAATCCCCTTATTCATATCTGTAAAATTGAATTTGTGATTTATTCCGCTTACAAATACAACCGGAAATTCAAGTCCCTTGCTTTTATGAATTGTCATTATTCTTACAGAATCGGAATTATCAGAAAATATATTAGCCTCACCGAAATCCTCGGATGCACTTTCTATCTCATCTATGTATCTTACAAAATTAAATACACCGCTGTAGCTTGTTTTTTCAAATGCAGCTGCCTTCTGAAGAAGCATTTTCAGATTTGCGGCTCTTTGTATGCCGGCCGGCATAGCTGCTGCAAATGCCAATATACCGGTTTTTTCATATATTTCATTTAAGAGATTAAATACATTTTCATATCTTGCTTTTTCGGAAAAATAGGTGAGCCCGTCCAAAAAGCTGTCTATTTTTTTTACAAGTGTACCGTCATCGCCTGCTTCCTGATAGTCCTTAAGAGCCTTATATAATCTGCCGTTCTTATTTAATATTCTTATTTTTGCAAGCTCATTTGCCGTAAATTCCGCAATAGGTGAAAGCATAACGGATGCAAGCGCAATATCCTGAAGCGGATTGTCTATCAGCCTAAGATAATTTAAAATTATCTGAACCTCAAATGCCGAAAAATATCCTGTTCGTGATGCTGCATGTGCGGGAACTCCCGCAGACTGCAGAACCCGTGAAAACACCTCAAAATAATTTGTTGTGGATCTAACCAAAATTGCAAAATCGCTATATCTCGGTTCTCTGTATGTCTCAAGCTCTGCATCGTAGATCTTCATGCTTTCCTTAAGCTGTTTTATCCTTTGGGCTATCATAAAGGCTTCTGTTTCTATTATCTCAATTTTGCTGTTTGGATTTTCTATATCCGGGTCCTTTTTATCGATCAGCATAAGCTCTGTACTATAAGCATCAGATGCTTTTGTATCGCCAAATGAAGCTCCACAATTCAAACGCTGTCTTTCATCGTACAGAACTCCGCCTGTCTCAAGATTCATCAGACTGTTAAAGAACAAATTAACTGTGTCTATTACCTCATCTCGGCTTCTGTAATTGACATGAAGGTCTATAACCTCACTTACTGAGCTGTTTTCTCCATATTGAGCATATTTTTCCGAAAAAAGCTCGGGACATGCATGCCTGAAGCCGTAAATTGACTGTTTGATATCTCCTACCATAAATCGATTATATATTTTTTCTTCTTCACGTGATACGCTTTGAAGGATAAGCTCCTGAATCTCATTGCTGTCCTGATATTCATCAATCATTATATAATCGAAATGAGATGCGATTTCCTTTGCCGCATCTGTTCTTATAAGCCTTCCGTTCTCTTTTTTTAAAAGAATATTAAGCGCAAAATGCTCAAGATCTCCGTAATCGATAAGATTATTTCTGCGTTTCTTCTCGGCAAATCTTTTTGAAAACTCCTTTAATATATTATGAATGGTTTCCACGCTTTCGGAGCAAAACTTCATTTCTCCCGACAGCTCGTTTAAGGCTACGGAAAAATAATTTTTCCGTATAGCTGTTATGCCCTCTTTTATTGTTTCTCTGTTCTTTTTGATAAGCTCTGTTTTTCTTTCATCCTCATCCGGCTCAGCCTTTGCTGTTGAAAGCCGCTTATGCTTTATATTCTTTAGCCTTTCATGCATAGTCTCGAAGCTGTCTGCCGAAATAAGTGATTCCACTATCTCCTTATCGTTTTTAAGCATTGATATGTATCTTTTGCATCCGCCTTCAGATTCAGCAAGACTTAAATTGTCATCTGCTATTTCCTTTAACAGCTCTAAAAAGCTCTGTGCCTCTTTCATGCATGCCTTTATCATTTTTGAATCATTTATATTTTCGCCGGTACAGTCTGTATATATCTTCAGCGTTTGATCAAGCCAATCCATAGGCCATGGTTCGGCATTTACCGTTTCGTAAAGCTCAATCAATCTTTCTCTGATATTCTTTGTTGTTTTTCCGCTGTTATATGCGGTAACCAGCTTAAGCATATCCTGATTTTCATTTGCAAATGCATCATCAAAAAGCTCTGACATGCACTCAGCCTTCATGAGTCTGCATTCCCCGTCATCCATTATCCTAAATGTCGGATCTATATCCAAAAGATAAAAATAATTTTTTATTATATATGAGCAAAAGCTATGGATAGTGCTTATCTGAGCATTATGAATAAGCACTGACTGCCTTCTTATAGCTTCATTATTTCTGTCCGAGGCGATTTTTGCTTCCAGCTTTTTTCTGATTCTTTCCTTCATTTCCCCTGCTGCTGCTTTAGTAAAGGTCACAACAAGTATCCTGTCAAGATCGACAGGCTTATCCTTGTCTGTTATAAGCGAAAGTATTCTTTCTGTAAGAACAGCTGTCTTTCCTGAGCCTGCCGCTGCACTTACGAGGATATTTTTATTTCTGCCTTCTATGACTCTTTGCTGCTCACTGTTCCAGTTAATTGCCATTGATTTTCCCCTCAGTAATATTTACAATCCGCTTTACTGCCATAGGTATCATTTCTTTAATTCTTCAAGCATTTTATTTATTGCCTCTTCATCCGAAAGATTGTCACAAATTTTCTTTTTGAATCCCGGTATTCTGTGATCAAAGCCGCAAACAGACAAAAAAGGACAATAGGTACAACTGTCTGTTCCGTCAACAATTTTAGGCAAAATAGTTGTATTGCCTGCTTCTATCTCGTTTCGCATTGCTGTTATCATATGCCTTGTATATTTTTCAAGCGTCATAAAAGCATCAAATGAGCATGTTTTTGTTCGTGCGCCGACTACTATGTTGCCGTCTTTATCAAGCTTTTTGTTAAATTCGATATTAATAATATCTGATTTGGAACCCGGCTCAAGTCCATCATCCATAAGCTTCAGGATCTCCGGCTCTTCTCTTGAGATTCCGTTGAGTCTGAGCTGTCTGAGTCTTCTGTCATCCGATACATCCTCGTCCAGACTCTCTACATCTACCAGCGGTTCACTCATATTGTAATAATAAATTCCGGCTGGTTCGATGCTTTTGTGATACCTTGCACTGATAAGCTCCTGTGCTGCTGTTATATACAATGGCAGCTG
Organism: Faecalibacterium sp. CAG:74; assembly: GCA_963595425.1. Lineage (GTDB taxonomy): Bacteria > Bacillota > Clostridia > Lachnospirales > Lachnospiraceae > Alectryocaccobium. The sequence goes on from CAVBHN010000005.1 coordinate 40,759, forward strand.
AAGCTGTATTCTGTTATAAAATTTGTTGAGATCAGGCTCCCTGCTGCTCGATTTGTAATCAATTATTCTTATATAATTGACATCACCCTGCATGCAGATATCTATCCTGTCTATAGTTCCAGCAACTCCCTCTGCCATAAACTTCTCTTCTGTCGCAATAGGATAAAATTTGCCTCTTATTATCTGTTCGACTACACTTAAAGCTGTTATCCTGTTGATTTTTTTAAGCCTTATCTCATCAAAAACACGGCTTGTCGAATACATTGCATTTTCGTGCTCACTATATGCATCCTCAAAGGCCTCATCGGCTATTTTCTCTATATCGGCTAATGCATTTTGCATGCCAAGCTTTTTGATTTTATCGCAAAAAAGCTTTATGGCTCTGTGCAATATGCTGCCTATATCTGCAGATGAAAATTCAAACATCTCTCTTTCCTTTAATAATATTCCGTATTCAAGGAAATGTCTGAATGCACAGCTTCCGTACTTTTCTAATCTTGAAGCAGAAAATCTTGTATTTATTCCGTAAAGCATTTCTGCGGCAACTCTGCCGATATTTGTATCCTTTTTTTGATACAATGCTGCATTTATAAGCTTTTCTAATTTTTTCCTTCCGTTATAAGTTCTTCCCATAAAAGAAGCTATCTCATTAAAACATTTATCCGGCTGTTTTTCATTAATCTCGGCAAAGCCCTTAAGCAGCAGCTCTTCTCTTCCTGTAACTGTTTGAAGGCTGTCTGTGATATCCGCCTCGTCCATATTTTCTGTATTAATGTCATCAAACATATCACCTATAACATTAACAAGATATGACGGCAGCAAGGCTTCTCCCGAGACATTTGTTACGGAATATGACAAATACAATTTATCAGATGGCTTTGTCATATTTAAATAAAGATACAGCCTCTGTCTGTACATCTCCTCTCTTGAATCCGGAGCAAGCATTATATTCGCATCTGATAAGATTTTTCTGTCCGGTTCCGAAAAAACACTTTGCCCTAATATCGGCTTGGGAACAATCCCGTCATTTAGTCCCGCAAAAAATAATACCTTTATATTATTAAGTCTGGTTCTTTCGATATCTCCTGCAACAACTCTGTCTCTGTTTGGCGGAATGATTCCTATGGTAATTTCCTGAAAGCCTGTTTCTATAAGCTTTCTATACAGCTCGATCGATACCTTTTCTTCACCTAAAATATCTACCAGCTTATCCAGAAAATCTATTATTATCTTATATATTTGGGAAAATTCCTTTGCTCTGGCAAGCTCATTTTTTTCTGTAAAGCCTTCCTCTAAAAGCTTACATTTTTTCTGAAGCTGTGTTTTTTCTATAAGCTCATATAATGCCGCTGTTCTTTGATGTACAGTTGCATTTTTTCTTTTAAAATTCTCAAGAAACGTACCTATGTAATCCATGAAATCCGTTCTTATCGTATTAAGCCTTGGTAAATCCTCCTGTGTAATAGTTAAAGATGTTCTGGTCCATTCTCTTTCATATCCCTTTTTCCCTTTTACGGCGAAGGCAAGCACATAATTTTCAAATAAATCAATGTCTCCGTTTACAGATGTCATACCGGTTTTAAGAAATCTGAACACACTCTTATATGCCAGATTGTCGCATGCCATTTCTATTGCTGCACGTACAAATTCAATCGCAGGATTTGACATAATGCTGTTCTTTTTATCAAGAAATATCGGTATATCATTCGCCTCGAAAATATTCCTCACAATATCGGCATAATCCTCTATATTTCCTGTTATAAATGCAAAATCCCTGAATCTGTATTTGCCGGTACGCACTAATTTCAAAATAATCTCTGCTGCCTTTTCTGCCTCCTGCTCAGGATTTCTACATTGAGTAATAAATATATTTTCCTGTTTTTTGGTGAATTTTTTATATTCGTATCTGAATAAATTCTTTTCCAAAAATCCCAGTGCTTCATTTTGGGCAAATCTGCCATTGACATCATCTATCCAAATATCCTTCATAATCTCTGCATTATTTGCCTGTGCGAGTTCGATCAGCTTGGCTATCATTGTATGTGTCATATGAAACAGATTTGAATGTGCACTGTTTGCTCTGAGTCCTGCGCCTCTGTCTGCCGTTGCAACAACAACAACTTTTTTGCATATCTTAAGAAGCTGCTCCACAACATAATATTGTGTAGGAACAAATCCGGTAAAGCCGTCAAAAACAACCGTAGAATCCTTGAGCATTTGTGAATCTTTAATCGTACGGCTTAAAATAACAGGCACCTCTTCAGCCGTTAGATATTTTCCGTTTAAATACTCCAAAAATCGCTCTGAAATAATTTTCAGATCTGAAAACTTACGTTTTAAAAGCTCCGGAAAGCTGCTGTCTTCTATATTTATCGAATTCAAATCTATATCATATTGCATAAGCTCTGACAGCTGAGAATTTACTCTTGCTGCTGCTCCGCTTTTGTTGAACAGGTCACTTAGGATTTTTAAATCCTTTTTGTTATCATTTATAAGCTTTTGAAGTACGAGTATCTTGCCCATGTCCTCCAGTATAGGAGCCTGGTTCATTCCTGTTTCTTCAAAAACTCTGAATGCAAGTCTGTTAAAGCTGAGTATATCTATATTTAAAATTGTATGTCCCGGATGTATATTTGTTAGCTCCTTTTGAGCCTGCATTGTAAATTGCTCCGGAACAATGACAAAAAATCTTTCCGATGGCTTCATTACAGCCTCTTCAATTAATTTTTTATATGCATATGTAGATTTTCCGCATCCGCTGGGGCCTGCTATAAATTGAAGTGACATACGACCTCCGATTTTAATAATGTTGAGATAAAAAATGTAGAGATAAAATTTATTTTCTCGGTATTACCAGCTCATTATAAAACATCTGTTCGCTAAATGCAATTAAATATATGATCTAAAACGTAATTCATACCACAAAAAAACCGCTCATTTTACGAACGGTTTTTAAATCTAAATAATCTTAAGTTCAAACTTTCTCTTATTTAACCATATTTCTTCTAAGCTTATCTTCCTCATCCGGGTCCTGATCAACCAGCATTGAAAGGAATCTTCTTGCTCCGGTTCCCTGCTTTTTGTAGGAATCGAAAAGTGATTGTCTTGCCTGCTTTGAAAGATGATCAGATATACGTTCATAGCCAAGCAGCAGATCTGTAAATACCGATCCCTCAGTAACCGAGCATGCACCTGATATCAACCTCTTCATATGATCATCCCTTGCTTTTTCACAAAGCTTAACAATACGCTGTTCAAGAGAAATGATCTTAAATGCCTTCTTTGAATCAGGATTGTAAAAGCACTCTTCTGAAAGCTTAAGCACTCTGTCTGTAATTTCATTTATTTCATGAAGCTGTGTCATGGCATCTGCAGAAAATTCGTTTCCGCTTTCCCACAATCTGTTAATCGTAACAACCATATGATACAGATGATCTGTGATGTTCTCATAGTCCGCAATAACATGCATAAGAAATGAAAGCTCCATACTTTCTCTCTCAGTCATGCTCCTTGCAGAGAGCTGAGCAAGATACAAATCTATCTCATCCTGATACCAGTCGACAAGCTCTTCTGTTCGATGCACACGCTTTGCGACATCTGCATTCCATTCATCCATCAGACCCACTGTCTCCTGATATGAATCAATTGATGCCTTTATAGCCTCTCCGACCCTCTGACGGCACTGTGCAAGAGCAAGTGAAGGTGTTGACATAAAGCGTGTATCGAGAAGTGATTCCTTTGGATTTTTTACTTCTTTTATTGTAAGCTTTCCAAGCTTAAGGAAAAATTTATTGAGTGGAAGCTCAAGCATTACTGTACACAGCTTATAGCCGCTGTGCATTATGGCAATAGTTACAGGTGCTGCGACTACATCATCAAACGGAAAATGACCTGTACTTCTTAATATGCAATAAACAGGCAGCCAAACAACTGCTCCGAATGCATTCAAATAAAAATCGATTACGGCAAGTCGTCTCGCATCCTTAGATGTTCCCGTAGCTGCTATCATTACCGGAACTACCTGTCCTATATTGATACCCATTATAACAGGAATAACACTGCTGAATGTAATGCCGCTTGTCAATGCAAACGCCTGTATCACACCTACCGATGCGGATGAGCTTTGCATGATTGCTGCCATTGCCATACCGAAAAGCAGGCCAAGTACAGGATTTGAAAGTGCCTCAAAAAGATCAGTAAATCCCGGAAGAGAGCTCAGACCCGACATTGCTCCGGACATTGTCTGCATTCCATACATCAGAATTGCAAAGCCAATGATTATTGCTCCGACATCTGCTTTTCTTCCTTTAGCGATAAATCTGTAAAGAATAACGCCTATGATACATAATATAGGTGTAAATGAAGACGGCTTTAAAAGCGTAAATACAATTCCGGCTCCGTTAATACTGCTCATACTCAAAAGCCAGGCTGTGATCGTTGTACCAAGGCTTGAGCCTATAACAAGCGGAACCGCAGATTCCAAAGCCATCATTCCTGAGTTTACAAAGCTTAGAACCATGACATTCGTGGCCGTAGATGATTGGATTACCATCGTTACACCAAGTCCAACCAAAAAGCCCTTAAGCGGATTGGCTGTTATTTTGGTAAGTACATTTTTCATCTGGTTTCCGGCACACTTTTTAAGTGCTTCGCCCATATAGGTCATACCAAATAGGAAAAGTCCTATGCCACCTATACACGACAATATTTCCGTTATGCCCATTTTTTTCCTCTTTCTTAAAGCATTGGCTGCTTCATCGTGAAAGCGTTGAAAGCTTTGCCTTCTTGCTTATCTCTCATCATTCTGTTTTACAGTACTTTACATTGTGAAAATAAATTTACACGTCATTTACAATATTAAATAACGCTTTTTTCTCTGTCAAGAAAACATTTCATCTTATATATATTGCATAAAAAATAAATTTAAAATTTTTAAAGTTAGTTGTTTTTTTCAACCTCAATTGCTATTATATGATACCGAAGTCAAAGGTTAATCATCTGAATTTTTCCAAAGGGCAGCTCCATTAGACCTGCCCTTGTGACTCTTTTAATGTATAAGGATAGAGAAGAAAATGAGTATAATTGATAAATTCGGAAGTCTGATTGAAAGCACCTGCGAAGCGCATCCCACAGCCGCAAGAAAAATCCTTAAGGCAGGATGGCAGGCACAAAATTTCAAATTTAAAGGCTTCCCCGATAAAAGGCTCTCTAAATCCGGAGCTTATCTTTCAACACTTTTAATGGATGCAATGATTGCTCCTTTAAAGGAGCCGTCCAATACCTCCATAGTCAGTGTATTTACACCCTGTGAGCTTTTGCATGCATATGGTTTAAAGCCATTTAATACCGAAGGCTTTTCCTGCTATATTGCCGCTTCACACGCCGAAGATTCATTTTTAAGAGCCTCGGAGGAGCATGGAATTCCCGAAACCTTTTGCAGCTATCACAAGGTTTTCTTAGGCGCTGCATATAAGAATCTGATGCCTTCGCCAAAATGCATAATCAGCACAAATCTTGCATGTGATGCAAATCAAATAACCTTCAGGGAGCTTTCGAAATACTATAATATTCCGCATTTTACAATAGATGTTCCTGTTGATATAAGTGATGCTTCAGTAAAATACGTTGCTTCACAGCTTAAGGAGCTTGACTTATTTCTTTCAAAGCTTACAGGGAAGCCTCAGAATCCGGCATTTCTAAAAAGCATATTAAGGCGCAGCAGGCGTACGGTCGATTACTTTAATCAATACATGCTGACAAGGGCAGACAAATGTCTTCTTCAGGACCTTGTTACGCCTCTTTATGAATTTGTCACCATGAATATATTGCTTGGTACCGCTCCTGCAGAAAAATATGCCCTTTTGGCATTAAATGATGCAAAGAAAGCAAAGGAAGCCACAGGTATAAGGCTTTTCTGGGTGCATACGGTTCCGTATCTTCATGGCGATATAAAGGAGCTTCTTAATTTTACTGAGAATGCTCAAATAGTCGGAATAGATATGGCTGTCTCATCAATTTTGGATTTTGATCCTGAAAAGCCATACGAAGCAATGGCTCGCAGAATGGTTTACAATTCCTTTAACGGAACTGCCTCTCATAGGATAGATTCCGCCATTTCCTGGGCCAAAAAGGTAAAAGCAGACGGAGCAGTATGGTTTTGTCACTGCGGATGTAAAAACACTCTTGGAGCCTCATCACTTGCAAAGCAGCTGTTTGAGAAAAAAGATATGCCTCTTCTGATTCTCAATGGTGACGGCTGCAACAGAGCTTCCGGCAATGAAGGACAAAACGCAACAAGAATCGAAGCTTTTCTTGAAATGCTGAAGGCAGCAAAGGAGACATCTAATGAAAAATAAGCTTTATTATGTATGTAAATATACCCCTGTAGAGCTGCTTGCTGGCTTTGGAGCGGAATGCGTTGCGCTTGACTATATGCCTGAGGGCTTTGCAAAAGCAGATGAATTTATGCACCCAAATGTATGTGGCTTCGGAAAATCAATCATAGAAGCCGTACTCTCTCTTAATATCAAGGAATTGGTGCTCGTAAACTGCTGTGACAGTATCAGAGCTGCTTATGAAGTTTTGAAGGACATGGATATCCTTGATTTTCTTTATTTTATGGATCTTACTCATGACGAAAGCAGCTGTGCCATTGATCGTATGAAATCGGAACTCCTTAAACTATGCAGCGCATATTCAAATTACTCGGGAACTGAATTCAGCTGTCAAAGCTTTTATGCCTCTTTTGAAAAGAAACCCCAAAAAAACAGTGATTATATTGCCATATTAGGTGCAAGAGTCGGAAAGAATCTCTTTGATATGATAGCCTCCAGACTTGATTCACGGGTTGTCAATCTAACCTGTGTAAGCGGGCGAAATATTGAGCCTTTTAACGTGTGCAGCAGTCTGAATGATATTATAGAGATCTATACAGCTTCACTGATGTCGCAAATGCCTTGCATGAGAATGAATGATCCTGCCGGGCGCAAAAAGCTGTTTAATGATCCGAATCTGAAGGGTATAATCTACTCGACTATTAAATTTTGTGATTATTACGGGCTGGAATATTTTGAAGCTGCCAGACTTCTGTCACTTCCCATTCTTAAAATCGAAACAGACTATACAATGCAGGCATTGGGACAGCTTGAAACCAGAATAGATGCATTTGCGGAAGGATTGAATATTTCAAATAAAATGACTAAAAATAAAGACCTATCCTTCTTTACAGCTTCCAAAACCAAATACTATGCCGGAATTGACAGCGGAAGCTCAAGCACTGATGTTGTAATAATAGATTCAAATAAGCAGATAATTGCAAAGGAGGTTATCCTCACAGGTGCGGGCGCATCAGTATCTGGACGAAATGCACTTAACAAGGCATTGGAAAAAGCCAGGCTTACAGAGGACATGCTTTCATATTCAATAACCACTGGCTATGGACGCAACAATCTTTCGCTTGGTGATAAAAGCATTACAGAAATAAGCTGTCATGCCAAGGGAGCCTTTTATCTTGATAATAAAATCAGAACCATTATAGATATAGGCGGACAGGACAGCAAGGTTATAAGGCTGGATGAAAACGGTGATGTCATAAACTTCACTATGAATGATAAATGTGCTGCCGGAACAGGCAGATTTCTTGAAATAATGGCAAAAACGCTTCAGCTTTCTCCTTTTGAGATGAGCAATGCAGGACTTAAATATAACGAGAATCTTACCATATCAAATATGTGTACGGTCTTTGCCGAATCAGAGATTGTATCGCTTATAGCCCAAAACAAAAGTGTAAATGATATTGTACATGCGATCAATACCTCTATAGCTTCGAGAATTACCTCTCTGTCAAAAAGAGTTCATCCTGCTCCCAAATACATGATGACTGGCGGTGTAGCCAAAAATACCGGCGTTGTCAAAGCTCTTGAGGAGCACCTGAATGCACCTATTGTCGTAAATGAGCATGCACAGATCTGCGGTGCTTTAGGAGCTGCTCTCCTTGCATTGGAAACAGATAATCATGTGATTTAGTTAAAAAAATGCACAATTCATGTATTCTTTTTTAATGTAATATATCGAATTTGACCTTGTATGAATCAGCAAATATTTATAAATACAAATTAAAGCCATTTTCATTATGCATTTTGCATATATTTTATATTTTGGTTTTGTGTAGTTTTTATATGTTCAATTTTAATTTCTGTTGCATAATAAATTATTAATGATATAATACAGATGTAGTTGTGAGTATAAGAAATAATTAAACAGTGAGGTAATCAAAATGAAATTAAAAAACATTGATCAGGTACATGAATTTTTAAAAATAGTTAACGAATGTCAGGGTGATGTATATCTTACATCTCAGTACGGAGATAAATACAACCTCAAGTCTAAGCTCAGCCAGTATATAGCAGTTGCTGCTCTTCTCGGTGAGCATGGCGATGAGCTTGAAATATGGTGTGAAAACAAGGATGACGAGGCTATCGTTCTTAACTACTTAATGACACATAAGGAAGTTATGTAAGAGTTAATTTTACAGTAAATAATAAAGGAGTATGAAGCTTATAACTGTATATCAAATACCGTTTTAAATTCAGTATTTGATATACAGTATAATATTCATACTCCCTTTTAATTTGCCTTTAATTCTTCAAGCACAGACTGCTGTCTTAGAAGCCTTAATCATGCCTTTCTTATACAATAAAAAGCTCAAGTATAAATACAAGCACACAGCAGCATATTGCCACCTTAAACATGCTTACACCCATCCATGCAGTAATTATCCCTATTATAAGAGCAGCTATACCCGCAATCGTAGACTGCGTTGATTCTATTATTGCAGGAAATGTCATAACCGCAAGCGTTACGTATGGCACATAATATAGAAACGATCTTAAAAACTGATTTTCTATTTTTTTTCTTATGAGCGTAAGCGGCAGCACTCTTATCGCAAAAGTTGTGGCTGCCATTATCAATATATAAATATAATTATTCATTTCCGTTGCCATCCTTTACCGGAAATAATATCGATGCAGCTCCTGCTATTATAACCGTAAGTATTATTGTTCTTGTTCCTTGGGATATACCTTCAAATACAGGCAATCTTGCAAATATGTAGCTTGCTGCAAAGCAGATGACAATAAGCACAGCTATTACTCTGTCCCTCTTCGCAGGCGGAATTATTATTGCCAGGAACATAGCATAAAGAGATACACTCAGTGCACTGACCGCTCTTATCGGAAGGATATTTCCTATAACAATACCAAGTGCTGTTCCGATTGCCCATGACGGAAGAGCCACAGTCATAGCCCCGTATGAATAATACGGATTCATATAGCCATCTCTTCCTATTGTAATTCCGAATATCTCATCTGTAAGATCAAAGCCAACCAGTAATCTGTGTCTTAATTTCGTATCCGGTGCAAATCTCTGACTAAGCGCACATGCCATCAGAAAATATCTTGCATTTGCTATCAATATTGCAAGGAACATTTCTATATACGGTGCCGATTCGGCGATAACCTGCCAGGCAGCATATTCTCCTGCCGAGGCATTGGTCAAAAAGCTTGCCAACAAGCCCTGAAACGGAGTTAATCCAACCTTCCTTGCGGCAATTCCAAGCGAAAAAGAGACTGCCAGATATCCAAATCCGATCGGCAGTCCATCTTGCATTCCTCTGACAAATATTTTTTTATTTTCCAGTGATCCCATTTTTATAAGCTTCTGCTCCATTCCGGTCTTAATTTGATCTGTCCGTCAATTGCAAGCTCGATCTGTTTTAAAATAGTATCACGATCTCTGTTGAAGGTACCCTTAAGCGGCAGGTAATTTGATGCATGATTGGCTCGAAATACACTTCCTTCGGAATCAATATTTTCAACCATCAGCCTTGTCTCCTCAAGCACCTCAATAGGATCTAACAATTTAAAGCTTCCGTCCTTAACCCAATCATACATAGGCGTTCCCGGCATTATTTCAAGAGTCAAAAGTCCTATATACTCAGGCTTCATCCTTGAAAAGGCCTTGGCAGTCATAACTGCATGCTCACCTGACAATTCATGGCTTCCGAGTCCCGAAACGGCAGTGACAGAAAGAGCCATTCCTGCCTCTCTTGCTTTGCATCCTGCCTCTGTGATCTGCTCTGCTGTATATCCCTTATTTACAAGCTTAAGGACACTGTCGGCTCCGGATTCAAGTCCAAGATATACCATTTCAAGTCCATGCTCCTTAAGACTTCTAAGCTCCTGTGATGATTTTATCAACAGACTTGCCGGCGATGCATAGCTGGTAACACGCTCTTTATTCGGAAACAATCTGCTTATCTCATCTAAAATAAGTATAAGCTCATCTGTTTTTCTTATAAGAGCATCACCGTCTGCCAGAAATACTCTGCGCACATTTTTCCCATACGAGGCAGCAGTCTGCCTTAGATCCTCAAGTATTTCATCCATAGGCCTCATAGAAAATTTCTTAGCCTTATACATAATGCAGAAGGCACAGGTATTGTGACTGCATCCGTATGTTATCTGAACTATAAGACTATATGCTTCACTCGGAGGTCTGTATACATCGCCATAATATCTCATTAGTTTTCTTTTTCCTTTTTATCCTTTGCGCTTAGAATAAGATTTACAATTATTCCTAAAATAAGTGCCGAAGCTATCTCTGTAAGTGTGACTGAGCCGATTTTAAGAGTCATTCCGCCTATGCCTGCAATCAATATTACAGATACTACAAACAGATTTCTGTTCTCATTTAAATCAACCTGCTGAACCATCTTTAAACCACTGACAGCTATAAATCCATAAAGAGTTATGCATACACCGCCCATTACACAGCCAGGTATTGTTGAAAGGAATGTCACAAAAGGTCCTACAAATGAAATAACTATTGCCATAACAGCTGTCGCAAAAATAGTTATAACAGAGGCATTTCCTGTAATCGCAACACAGCCAACCGATTCTCCGTATGTAGTATTCGGGCAGCCTCCAAAAATCGCTCCTGCCATAGATCCGACTCCATCTCCCAAAAGAGTCCTGTGAAGTCCAGGATTTTCAAGAAGATCCCTTTTTATAATTGATGAAAGATTTTTATGATCGGCAATATGCTCCGCAAAAACTACAAATGCAACCGGTATATAGGCAACTGCAATTGTAGCTATATAATCTCCTGTAAGCTCAGAAAATCCCTTCGCTGCCGTAATGAATGTAAAATCCGGAATCCACTGAATTGACATGAACTTTGCAAAATCTACGATAATCAAGTCGCTGTTTCCAGTCACATGGCCAATAAGTGTAAATACGGATGCAGCTGCATAGCCCGCAAGTATTCCAATAATAAACGGAATAAGCTTAAGTGTTTTTTTTCCATATACAGAGCACACGACTATAACTATAAGAGTGATCAAAGCGCATAAAAGGCTGATCCAAATAGGTGTACTCATGACATATGCTGACGCCTCTGTTGAATATGCTCCGTTAAGCGAATCGCTTACAGCATTTCCGGCAAGCGATAGACCTATTATCGCAACAGTAGGCCCGATAACTACAGGCGGCATTAGCTTATTTATCCATTCAACACCTACTGCCCTTACAACAGCTGCAATAATAACATAAACTATACCTGCAAAAACCGCTCCGATAATAAGTCCCGCATATCCTGCCTCAGTAGAAACTGCACCTGCAAACGCAGCAAACATAGAGCCTAAAAAGGCAAATGAAGATCCAAGAAAAACCGGACTTCTGAATTTGGTAAACAGAAGATATACAAGTGTTCCAACTCCCGCACCAAAAAGAGCAGCCGACTGCGACATTCCGTTTCCTATAATACTAGGAACAGCAATTGTTGCTGCAAGAATTGCAAGCAGCTGCTGAAATGCAAAAACTATAACTCGACCGAATTTCGGTCTGTCATGAATATCATAAATTAAATCCACAATACGCCCCCAACATCAAAATATCAAAGTTCAATTATTTTGTTCCGAAAATCCTGTCTCCGGCATCACCCAAGCCCGGACAGATATATGCATCCTCATTTAACTGTCTGTCAAGCTGTCCGACATAGATCTGAACATCAGGAAATTCCTTATGCAGTCTCTCAAGGCCCTCAGGTGCCGCTATAATGCACATAAATTTAATCTTTCTGCCGCCATGCTCCTTGATACGCTGGATCGCATCTATAGCAGATCCGCCTGTAGCAAGCATAGGATCAAGCACAACTATCGTTCTTTCTTCAATCGGCTTTGGCAGTTTGCAATAATATTCCTGAGGCTCATGTGTTTCCTCATCTCGATACATTCCGATATGTCCGACCTTTGCTGACGGAACCAGTGCAAGAACACCCGGAACCATTCCAAGTCCTGCCCTAAGGATAGGAACTATGGCAAGCTTTCTTCCGGCTATCATAGGTGACATGCACTTCTCAATAGGAGTTTCGATCTCCACATCCTGAATCGGAAGATCACCGAGAGCCACATAGCCCTCAAGCATAGATACTTCTTCTACAATTTTTCTAAATTCATTGGTTGATGTGTTTTTATCCCTTAAAATAGATATTTTGTGCTTAATAAGCGGATGATCGAATATTGTTATTCCTTTTTCATTATAAAAATCCATTTTTTACCTCTTTTCTGTGATTACACAACAATTTACCGCTAATAAATATAACATGTATGATTTGTAAGCGTCAATGTGCTGTCATTACTGCAATTTCCAAAAGCTATACCAGCTTTTTTTCAAGCTTTTTCATATTTCTGAACTCAAGCACTACCATTATGATGGCAAACATGCCTGCGACAAAATCCGCAATAGGTCCCGAATACATTACTCCGTTTACTCCTACAATAGGAGTAAGTATGAGCATTGCAGGAAGCATTACAATTATCTGCTTTAAAAGTGCTATAATCATTCCCTTTCCCGGCTTTCCTATAGCTGAGAAAAATGTGTTTGTAACAGGCTGCATTGCCGCAAGTATTATAAACATCAAAAATACTCTCAGGTAGAGCACCCCGTATTCAAAATACTCCTCGCTTCCGTTTCCGAATGCGGCAAATATATACTGCGGAAACAGCTGAATTACGGCAAAGGCTACAGCTGAAACAATAATTCCGGCAGTAAGCGCAAGCCTGAATGTCTTCCTTACCCTGTCATATTTCTTTGCTCCGTAATTAAAGCTGAATATCGGCTGACAGCCCTGTGATATCCCGATTACAATAGAGAACACAACCTGATTTATCTTCATTACAATGCCTGCGCATGCTATAGGTATTGATGATCCGTATATAGACAACTCACCATACTTCTTCAGAAGATTATTCGATACAATTTGGACTGCCATCATTGCAATCTGATTTACACATGAAGACATTCCAAGCATCATTATTTTTTTTGCATAATTCCATTTTATAAGGAAATTCTTCATGGTAAGCCTTATGGTCTTATATCTCATCATATATCCGATAACAAGAATGGCCGAGAAAATCTGTCCGATAACAGTTGCCCAGGCTGCACCTGCAATTCCGTATTTAAATACCATTGTAAGTAAATAATCGAGAAAAATATTTATTATCGCACCCGAAAGATTGAAAAGCATTGCCTTTGCGGGACTTCCGTCTGCTCTTATCAAATGGCCGCCTCCTACAGTAACAAGCACAAACGGAAAACCTATTGATGTTACTGCCACATAGGTATCGGCATACGGAAGGACTTCATCCGGCGAACCGAATGCAATCAGCAAGGGATGGAGGAACATTCTCGATATAACAAGCAAAATTATTCCGCTGAGCAAAAGAAGCATAAAGGCATTTCCTATGAAATAAGGTGCCTCCTCTTTTTTCTGCTGTCCCATGCTGAGATTGAAATTTGCCGCACCGCCTATTCCGAATAAGAGAGCAAGAGCAACCGTCAAAAATGTTAAAGGAAATGCTACGTTTGTCGCTGCATTTCCGAGCTGTCCGACAGCCTGGCCTATAAACAGCTGATCTACAATATTATAAATGGAAGTAACAAGCATCCCGACTACACTCGGCATAGCAAATTTTCTTATAAGCTTTCCTACCTCAACACTTCCAAGCGGATTTTCATTCATAATCTAATAACCTCTGTCAATAAAAAAATTTCATTTAAAAGCCAAAATTAAGTCGGCGAAAATCGAATCGCCGACTTAATTATAATTTGTTTAAATACCAGGCTGTAAAATATTTTTTATCTTATTCAGCATCAATATATTTTGCAGCAATTTCGGATATTGTTCCGTCCTCGAGCATCTTATCGATTACTGTATTTATCTTGTCAAGAAGCTCTGTATTGTCTTTATTTACAGCAATTGCATATTCCTCAGATGAAAATGCATCTGAATCCTCAACTATTTTGATTCCGTCATTGTCTTCGATATATTTCTGAGCTGTTGCAGAATCAATAACTACAACATCGCATTTTCCGTTAAGAAGCTCCATGATGCACTCTGTGCCCTTCTTAAAGGCCTCATAATCATAGCCTAATTCCTTTACACAGGTTTCTCCTGTATATCCCTGAACTACAGCTATTGTCTTTCCTTCCATATCAGAAGCCTTTGTGATGTCAGAATCGTCCTTGACAATCATAACCTGTGTTGCTGTGTAATATGGTGTTGAGAAATTAACAGCTTCCTTTCTTTCTTCTGTAACTGTCATTCCTGCTATAACCGCATCAATCTGCTTATTCTGAAGTGATACAAGAAGTGAATCAAACTCCATGTTGTCAATTGTTGCTTCCATTCCAAGCTCCTCGCCTATCTTGGCTGCAACTGCAATATCGATTCCGTCATACTCACCGATAACACCGTCTGAAGTAGCAACAAACTCAAATGGCGGGAATTCTGCATTTGTACCGAATTTTATTGTTCCGCCGTTTGCAGTCTCAGTGCTACTTGATGCAGAAGCTGATGTACTGCTTGCTGATGCTGCACTTGTGCTGCTTGATGTGCTTGAACTGCTTGAACCACATGCTGTCATTGCTGCAGCACCTAAAACCATTGCAAGAGATGCTGCCAATACTTTACTAGTCTTTTTCATTTTTTCCTCTTTCCTGAAGCATTTTAAGCTTCATTATAATATAATTGATTATTTAAGAATCTTGCTTAAGAAGGACTGTGTCCTTTCGTTTTGAGGATTTTCAAAAATCTGTTCTGGAGTACCGTCCTCAAGTATGTTTCCGCCATCGATAAATAAAACTCTTGATGCTACCTCTCTGGCAAAGCCCATCTCATGAGAAACAATAATCATTGTCATACCGTCTCTTGCAAGATCCTTCATAACATTCAATACTTCTCCTACCATTTCCGGATCAAGTGCCGATGTCGGTTCATCAAAAAGCATTATTTCCGGATCCATAGCAAGAGCTCTTGCTATCGCAACCCTTTGCTTTTGACCTCCCGATAACTGAACGGGATAATTTTGAGCCTTTTCTGCAAGTCCGACTCTTTCAAGAAGCATTATAGCTTTTTTTTCTGCTTCTTCCTTTGTCATTTTGCCGAGTGCTACGGGTGCAAGTGTAATGTTATCTATTATCTTAAGATGCGGAAACAAATTAAAATGCTGAAAAACCATGCCCATCTTCTGTCTTACAAGATTGACATCCACACCCTTTGTATTTACACGTTCGCCGTCTACATAGATTTCTCCCTTTGTAGCCTCCTCAAGCATGTTAAGACATCTGAGAAATGTGCTTTTTCCTGAGCCGGAGGGTCCGATAACAACAACAACCTCTCCCTTTTCTATATTGGTAGAGATTCCATTTAAAACATCAACATCGCCAAAGCTTTTATATAAATTTTTAACCTGGATCATAGTTTATCTCCTTATCGCATTTCTGATTCTCTGAGCTTCTTTTCAATACGATTCAGGATTATCGTAAGCACCTTGATCATTACATAATATATAATAGCCGTACCGATAAGCGGCATAAATGCACGGAAGGTCGCACTTTTTATGAAATCACCGGCCTTCTGAATATCCATAAGTCCGACATATCCGACAATAGCTGTTTCCTTTATAAGAACTATAAATTCATTGCAAAGTGTAGGAAATATATTCTTAACAGCCTGCGGCATAACAATAAGGCGCATCGTCTGTCTTGCATTCAAGCCAAGAGAACGGCCGGCCTCTGTCTGTCCCTTATCTATCGAAAGAATTCCGGCTCTTATGATCTCAGACACATATGCTCCGGAATTTATACCGAAGGCAATAGATGCAATTATCCATTTCGGCCACGGAACAGCCGCAAAGATTACAAAATATATAATCATAAGCTGTGTAACCGATGGTGTTCCTCTTATAACATCCGTATAGACCTTTCCGATTGCTCTAAGGCCCTTCTTTTTTGAAAGATTACATTTTGCAATAAGATAACCGATACAAATACCTATAACTACTGCGAGTAAGGAAACCTCTATTGTAACTCCGATTCCTCTTACGAGAAGCATATATCTGCTTTCTTCGATAAAACAGCTGTAAAACTGATCGGCTATAGTTGAAAACCAATCCATCGCAATCCCCCTGCATTTTTTTGACCGGATAACAGAAAGCCTTCAATTAATAGCAGACAAGCCGCCATGCGGCTCTTTTTGCTTTCCGATAAATCCGTATAAATATTCACAATTCAAAATTTTATCACAAAACAAGATGGTGGTCAAAAGGTTATACAGTCGAATTACGTATATCACCAAATCATTTTATTCAATTATTGAAAAAGCACTGTATCAAGAAACATATTTGGGCAATTACTCATAGCAGCATATATCGTGTTCAATAAGTCTGTCCTTGCTGTAATGTAGCTTCAATGAAAAAAAGCCTCTGTTTTCTTCAAGAAGCTTAAAAAATATCCTATCGCCCTCCCAGAGCTCAAGATCATATATTTTTTTCTTATCTATCCAGACCAACTCACCCTCATTGCATTCCTTTATTGTACCTTCGAAGTCATCCGATGTAAAAAGATGCATGAACTCGGTTCCGTATTCATCGGATACAAAAGTAACTATACCTCTGTATCTTTTGCTTTTAAGCTTCAGTCCTGTCTCCTCAAGAACCTCTCTTTTCAGGCATTCCTCCGGGCTCTCTCCATCCTCAAACTTGCCGCCTATCCCAAGCCATTTATCCTTGCTTATATCATTTTCCTTTTTCACTCTGTGAAGCATCAGATATTTCCCATCTCTTTCGATATAGCAAAGCGTTGTATTTTGCATATTCATTTTACATGGCTCTTTTTTTTTCTGCATCCGAGTCTCCTTTGACATTCATATTGTATATATACCATAATCCCTTCAATACAAGATCTCTTTCACATATCATTTTATGATTGCAATATGGCTGAATCATTCTTCCGATTCCGCCGGTTATCAGAAATGTAACCTTACAACCCAGCTCCTTTTCGACTCTTTGTGCAAGTCCGTCCAGCATAGCTGCATTTCCGTACAGTACACCCGACTGCATGCTCTCTGTTGTATTTTTTCCAAGCATATGCTCAGGGTGTTCGAGCGCAAATGCATGAAGCTGAGAAGCTCTTTTTGTCATAGCCTTAAGAGATATATATACACCTGGCATTATTATTGTCCCGATATATTTTTTTTCATTATTTATTACAGAAAGTGTTGTTGCTGTTCCAAGGTCAAATATAGCTACAGCTCCTTTATACTCCTTAACAGCACCTGCAGATGCAGCAATAAGATCCGCTCCGACCTTACCCGGATCATCCATTTCTATTTTTAATCCGGTTTCAAGCTCGGCATTTAATATCATCGGCTCACATCCTGCAAGCCTTTTTACCGCTTCGGCAGCGATAGCTGTTATTTCCGGCACTACTGAGGCAATAATAGCAGAATCAGCTTTTTTAATCGGTGCATGATTTTCCTTCATGGCCTCTTCAAATTTTTTTGTAAGCTCATCTGCTGTATATGTTCTGAATGATTTTACTCTGCCTGCAAATTTGATATCCTTTGCACTCGACATCAGTCCAAGAACTATATTTGAATTTCCAATATCTACCACAAGAAGCATATCTTTTCCTCACGACTGTCTGTTTTTTATAAGCTCCAGGATCCTGTCAAGCAGTTTATTTGCTGCCTCCTCCTTGCTCATCATCGGTATATCCGTTGTTCTGTCCTTTTCGATGAGTACTATATGATTGGTTTCTGTTCCAAAGCCCGCATTTTTTTCGCGCAGAGAGTTAGCTGCTATCATATCTGCATTTTTCTTTAAAAGCTTGGCTCTTGAATTTTCAATGACATTTTCCGTTTCCATTGAAAAGCCGCAAATAATCTGATTTTCTCTTTTATGCTCTCCGAGCCATTTCAGTATATCTTTTGTTCTGTTAAGCTCGATTGACATATTTCCGTCGGATTTTTTTATTTTATTTTCGGCAACCATGGCAGGTGTATAATCCGCTACAGCCGCTGCTTTGATTATTATATCATTTTCATCGGTTCTTTTTGATACAGCCTCAAACATATCCTCTGCACTTTTTACATCTACTGTATCTATAAATAACGGCTTTTTGAGCTCAACCGGCCCTGATACCAGTGTTACGTTTGCTCCTCTTTTCATTGCAGCGCCTGCAATGGCATATCCCATCCTTCCGGTTGAATGATTAGTGATATATCTCACCGGATCGATGTCCTCCCTGGTAGGCCCCGCCGTAACAAGGACATTTAAGCCCATCAGATCCTTCTCATGCTCAGTCTCTCTTAGGATGTATTCCAAAAGCACCTCCTTGGAAGGCATTTTTCCGTCTCCTACAGTGCCGCATGCGAGATATCCGCTCTCGGGAGGTATTATCTCATACCCAAAGCCCTCAAGCCTTGAAAGATTGTCCTGAACTATTTTATTGTGAAACATATTTACGTTCATAGCCGGTGATATCATAACCTTACAATTCATGGCCATGACAGTAGTAGTCAGCATATCATCCGCAATACCATTTGCAATTTTTCCGATTACATTTGCAGAGGCAGGTGCAATAAGACAAACATCTGCCTTTTGTGCAATAGATATATGAGCTATATTAAACTGAAAATTCCTGTCAAATGTATCTACCATGCATTTATTTCCGGTAAGTGATTCAAACGCTATAGGATTGATTATATTTGTTGCATTTTTTGTCATGATCACATGAACTTCTGCCCCAAGCTTTTTTAATGCACTTGCCAAATCTGCTGTTTTGTAGGCTGCTATGCTTCCGCATACGCCAAGAACTACTGTCTTTCCCTTAAGCACAATTATACCTCTGTCATTTCATCTGTAAGGAGTCCATGCTTTTCATAATGAGTGACTCTCTTTATATGATTCTCATCATCCACAAATACAACCTTAGGTGGATTGCTTTTGATTTCTTTGGCTGTCATGCCTGCATAGCACATGATGATAACCTTATCGCCTACCGCAACCATCCTTGCCGCAGCACCGTTAAGGCATATCATACCGCTTCCCTTTTCTCCCGATATAACATATGTTTCGAATCTCTGTCCGTTGTTAATATCAACTATTTGAACCTGCTCATATTCACAGATTCCCGCTGCATCCATAAGCTCTTCATCTATTGTAATGCTTCCTACATAATTAAGCTCAGCCTGAACAACAGTTGCTCTATGGATCTTTCCCTTTAACATTGTCTGGATCATTTTGCCTCCCAAATAAAATTATCAATCAGGCGAGTCTTTCCTATATATACAGCCATTGCTACAAGCACGTCACAGTCAATGCTGTGATGGATTTCGATTGTGTCCCATTTAACCATTTCCACATAATCAATACGTGCTAACGGCTCCTTTTCTATTTCAGCCTTTATAGCCTCTATTACTCTGTCGCCGTTTCTTTCGCCATTTTCAATAAGAGACCTTCCGATTGCAAGAGACCTGCTAAGCACAAGTGCGGCCTTTCGTTCATCAGCCGAAAGATATGTGTTCCTTGAGCTCTTGGCCAGCCCGTCCTTCTCACGTACTATCGGACATCCTACAATCTCTATATTCATATTGAGATCCCTGACCATACGTCTTACTACCGCAAGCTGCTGTGCATCCTTTTGTCCGAAATACGCTCTGTCCGCCTGTGCGATATTGAACAGCTTATTTACAACAGTACATACGCCTCTGAAATGTATCGGTCTGCTTTTTCCGCAAAGCTCAGCTGATACTCCCGATGTATCTACAAAGGTTGTAAAATCATCAAAATACATCTCAGATGGCTCAGGATGAAATACTAAGGAAGCTCCTGCCTCCTCACACAGTTTGCAGTCTGCATCTATATCTCTTGGATAGCTTGCAAGATCCTCCTTAGGTCCGAACTGAATCGGATTGACAAAATCACTCACTATAACCCTGTCATTTTCCTTTACAGCTCTGTCTATAAGACTTTTGTGTCCCTCATGAAGATATCCCATAGTCGGAACAAGGCCTATGCTAAGTCCTTCCTTC
Source organism: Faecalibacterium sp. CAG:74 (assembly GCA_963595425.1). Classification (GTDB taxonomy): domain Bacteria; phylum Bacillota; class Clostridia; order Lachnospirales; family Lachnospiraceae; genus Alectryocaccobium. The sequence goes on from CAVBHN010000005.1 coordinate 61,192, forward strand.
TTCCAATTACGGACATATTTTTTCACGTCTGCTATCTTAGTTACCAGTTCCATTACAATTGCCCCCTAATATAATTTTTCAACTATTGTCTGATCTATTGAAAATTCATTTTCGGCTGTTGGAAATCTGCATTCCTCAACCTCCTCTATATATGCTTTAAAAGCATTTGACATGATTTCGCGAAGCTGTGCGTACTGCCTGCAGAATTTCGGCTTAAAGCCGCTCATGCCAAGCATATCCTGGTATACAAGAACCTGTCCGTCGCAGTCAGCGCCTGCTCCTATTCCGATAGTAGGAATATTCAGCGTATGTGTAACCTTGCTTGCAAGTGCTGCCGGTACACATTCAAGTACTACAGCAAATGCTCCGGCCTCCTCAAGTGCTCTTGCATCGTCTATAAGCTTCTGCGCAGCACTAAGGCTCTTCCCCTGGACTCTGTTTCCGCCAAATACATTTACCGACTGCGGTGTAAGTCCCAAATGACCTACAACAGGAATTCCCGCATTTACCATTGCTCTTACCTGATTGGCATATTCTGCTCCGCCTTCAAGCTTAACGGCATTTGCGCGTCCTTCCTTCATAAGCCTTCCGGCATTTTTAAGTGCATCCTCAACCGAAACCTCATAAGACAAAAACGGCATATCACATACCAAAAGTGCATTTTTTACCGCTCTTGAAACAGCTGCGCAATGATGAACCATATCATCTACGGTAACTGACAGAGTGTCCTCATAGCCAAGCATTACGTTTCCGAGTGAATCTCCTACGAGTATACTGTTTACACCCGACTCATCGACTATTCCGGCCGTTGTATAGTCGTATGCCGTAAGCATCGTAAGCTTCTTTCCTTCCTCCTTTGCTTTTTTAAAGGTAAGGACTGTGTTTTTCATGACAAAATATTCTCCTATTCTTATTCTGTGATATTCGAATCAAAAAGTATTTTCTTACAGTTTAAATTCTTGTATCATTATTTTCTAAAATCTCCGAAAGCTCCTCATATGCTCTTTGGGGATGCTTATTTTTTGCAATTTTCACAAGTACAGACGAAAGAGCTCTGTAGATTTCATTTTCCTTGTCATCAAGAGCCTTTAAATGCTTCCTCACTGTATAGATATCATTTCTTTCGACAGGTCCCGTTAAAGCTCTTTCGGGTCCTACTCTTGAAAGCGACTTTGCATTATTCAAAAGCATAGGCGCAAGTGCCATCATTGCCTCATCATGCTCAAAGCCGCAGCGTTCCAAAAGCTCTATTCCCTCTTCAAAAAGTCCGCATACAAGATTGCTTACAAAAACTCCTGCTGCATGATATACGGCCTTATTTTCGGCTGTAATTATTCTTGTATTGTTTCCGAGGCCTTCAAAAAAGCTTTTCCAGAACTCAAGATATCTTTTGCTTCCTTCAATTGTAAAAAATGAATTGGATATTTCCCTATATGATTCTTCCTTGCTTCTTACAGCAAATAGGGGATGGATAGAATAACCATAGGCTTTTGCCCGGTCTATTTCAGAAAATACTGACGATGACAACGCACCGCTGCAATGACAAATGCACTTGCCTCTCAGATCATATCGTCTTATCTGATTCCATACGTCTTTAATCTGTCCGTCAGGGCATGTTATAAAGACAGCATCACTTGTATTTATTAAGTCGAAAGGATCCTCAAAATAATTTGTTTCAGTAAATTTTGACGCATTAATTGCCGATTCCGTGGTTCTGCTGAAATATCCGGTAACATTCTTACCGTTTTCCTTGAAATACTTTCCAAGTGTAAAACCAACCTTCCCGGCACCTATAAATCCTATTCTCATTGTATCACCCCCGTTTCAAGGTGATGGCTTATGAAATCCCGTTCAAGACGATACAGGTTCCGATTATGAGAATCGAATATGATTAGTAAAAACAGGTACAGTTTCCAAAACAGAATACTATCCAGCGCAAATTATACCAATATTGATATATTTTGTAAATCAAAAAGTAGCATTTATGTAAATCCTGCTATATCAATTTCATTTACTAAATCAGATGAATAAGAATCATATAGCAAACAGTTCCTAATGCTATCGAAAGAACCATTTTTCTTTTCCATATATGAACAACACCAGTTACAAATATTGCTATAAGCTCCAAAAGCCCATGACTTCCGCCTGTGAAGTTTACATTTTTCAGACAGTATACAATAAGCATTCCAAACACTGCCGACGGCAGATATTTGCCGATGTATTTTATAAATTCCGGTGTTTTTCTTTTTTCGTTAAAAATAATAAAAGGCAGAAACCTTGTAAAAATTGTGCCTGCCGCACAAAGTCCTATCGTAATTATCTGCTCCGCAGCAGTCATGATTCGCCTGTTCCCTCCATTTTATTTTTGAGCAATGTAAGCATGGCTATTATCGCTATCATTGTCGGGATCATAAAGGAATCGGCACCGAATATACCAAGACATATGCCTGATATAACTATTCCGGCAACAGATGATATATGATTTTTTTCCTTTAGCCACTGCTCTAAAAATATAACAACAAACATGGCGGTCATGACAAAGCTTATGCCCGATGTATCAAATGTGAGCATCGATCCTATAATGCCACCCATTGCTGCTCCAAACACCCAATAGCACTGATTCAATAGCGAAACATAGAACATGAACCAGCCCTTGTCCACATCCTCTGGGATTTTTGCCGTATAGTTTACCGAAAAGGTTTCGTCACACATAGCATATATGAGATAAAATTTTTTAATCCCGGTACCCTTAAATTTATCAAGCATAGATATCCCGTAAAATAAATGTCTTGCCTGAATAATTACAGCCATTATAATAACCTGTACCGGAGCAAACGGACTAAGCAAAAGCTCCGTGCATACAAATTCGAGCGAGCCGCCGTAAATTATTGCTGCCATGCACAATGGATATATAAACGAAAAGCCTGCTGCATTTGTATATATTCCGTATGCTCCTCCCAAAAACAAAAAGCCTGCAAGTATAGGTATCGTATTTGGAAAGGCCGCCTTCAAGGCCTTCATCTTCATATGTTCAGCTCCATTTAATAACTCTTCTGACTCTTTTCGTAAGCTCTCCGCCTATGATTCCCACAACTGCTCCCGCCGCAATTCCGGTAAACCACAATATTAGCAGATACCATGCAATATTTGTAGTTTGAAGCAATATCATCGCAACTATGATCTGTCCTATATTGTGTGTTATTCCGCCTATTATACTTACAGTTATGATTCTGAGCCTTCCGACCCTTTTGAGTAAGATCATAACCACTGTACTGAGCATTCCGCCTACAAGACTGTACATGAGGCTTATTCCGTTTCCGAACAAAAACGAAACCAAAAGAATCCTGACGAAATTGATTATTATTGCGCTTTTTATATCCATGCAATAAAGTGCTACTATAACAACTATATTTGTTAGGCCTATTTTCATTCCTGGAACCGCAAAAAAAGCAGGTATCTGTGCTTCAAGCCAGCTCAAAACAATGGCAAGGGCTGCAAGTATTCCATACAAAGCAACTATTTTTCCGGGATTGTTTTTCATATAATTCTCCTATCCTACGACCTGATCGATCAAAGGCTCCTGACCGTCCTCACCCTCTATCGAAACAACAACTCTGTTTGGAAGACAGACGATCGACTGTCCGGAGGACTCTATCTTTCCCATATTGATACACAGACCGTCAGGGCACGAAGCCTCCTCTATATAGGCCTTTTTATCCTTTATGACCAATAGATTAGTTCCCCCGTCTATCCCGTGTATTTCATATGTGGTGTCTGTATCAAGCGGAAATGTTTTTATTGTATTTCCGTCAACAGATACCTTAACCGTTGCTCCCTTATGCTGTCCCAGAAAAAGTACAAGAGCAATGATTACTCCTACTGCCAAAAACAGCGCTATAATTATAATATCAAGCCGAATGCTTTTCTTTTTTTCCAAATCCGTCTCCTGATTCAAATGCTTTGGCATTATCTGTTTGTGCATTGACACATCCTTATGAGGCCTTATTTAAACAAAAAACATGCGGCAGGTTATATCCTGCACCTGCCGCATCTATATCAATATTACTGATTTGACTCTTCAATCTCCCCGACTGCAATTTCAGTATTGACAGCTGCTATACCTACACTTGATGTATCATCTCCGTTTTTAAGCTGCTTAATATAATTTTCTGCCTTTGATGCCCTTTCGGTATTGGGGAATTTATCGACTATTTCCTGGAATACCGTTATAGCATCATCCGGCTGGTTATTTAATCTGTAGCTGTGTGCCAGATAAGCAATCGAAGCATAATTATCCGATTTTAAATTTTTTGCCGTCGTAAAATCCGATATAGCTAAAGAGAAATTTCCCCTTTGAAATTCCGAAAAAGCTTTATTGTATGCCTCATCAAACTGCTGACTGTTTATATCCTCCGAAATTGTATTGTATATACTAAGTGCATCGTCGGAAAGCAGTGATGAATCCACCTGCGCTATGGCCTCGCTTGTTTGCTCAATGTTGTTTGATGTATAAAGTGAATATGCCTTTAAAAGTTTTTCATATGCATCAACCTTTTTGCCTGCTTCCGAAATCTGATCGTTTCCGCTGTCTATCTGATTGCTGTATTCGTTTATCTGATTCTCGAGATCACTGATTCTTTCGTCCTTTGCAACAAGCTGCGTACTGTAATTCGTAACCTTCTCCTCGGCAGAGCGATTTATACTCTGCTTTGTTGCGGGAACAGCGATAAGGCCTATTACAAATGCTCCCAATACAACACCGATAATAATATTTACCAATCCGACAAATGCAGGTATCTGATGAAAGGCGATAGGCTGGATAACGGGTGCGGATATGATCTCCTCCTCATCATCCCAATCCGTAGTCATATATCCGTTATTTATTCTGTATTCCGTGTTTTCCTTTCGCTTAAAAAGACCGGCAAGCCATCTTCTTTTTTCTTTTACTATTCCCTTGTTGATGCTTTCAAGATCTGTAACTGTGCCTGTTCTTTCATCGATTTCAATCAAAAATCTCAATAATGTGGCATTTGTCCTGTCTATAGGTGCCGCTTTTTTCAGAACCTTCCTGGCCTTTTCATATTCGCCCGTTTTCATATATAAAAGTGCCAGCAGATAACATGCCTTTATAAGCTTTGGATTTGCGCTTATTACCTTTCTAAGCATTATAATGGCAATATCCGTTTCTCCGGTTCTGGCCGTATCAAGTGCCCTGTTGTAGCGTTTAATTGTCTGCTGAATAGTTTCAAGCTTTGTCTGGTCCGCCTGCACCCTGCTTATATATTCAGAGGCAATATTACGGTCCGGCATCATATTTTTGCTTATTACCCATTCGCTTAATGCAGCTACTACCTCGCCGGTCTCGAAATAAACAAGGCCCAAAAGGTTTCTTGCTTCTATATTTTTTTTATTAAATTTGAGACTTCTTTCAAGAAGATCTATGGCGCCTGACATATCTCTTATCTGAGCCTTGTCAAGCCCCATATTATAATACATGTTTGAAAGCTTTAATGCCTTGATCTCCACACCAAGATCATAGCCGCAGTTCGGACAAACCACCTCACTGCCTATTTCCTGACCGCAGTTAATGCAATTCATTCTTTTGATACTCCTTCAGAGTCTATAGTCTGCGATTTGTTCATTTCTCTTAAAAGATCTATGACATCCGTCATATCCTTTCCGTAAATAGCGTCTTCAACTTCCTCTACGGACAGAATAGGTTTGAATTTTTTTAATTCCTCATCATAATCCAGCATCAAATTCCTCCCAAACTACAGGTTCTTAATCAGCGAAGCTGTGTAAGTCTTTCCTTAACCTGCTGCATCATCTGTTTATATCCTGCAAGCTTTTCTTTTTCCTCGTTTACCTTCTTTTCGGGTGCCTTGGAAACAAATCTTTCATTACTGAGCATTCCCTCACATCTTGCTATCTCCTTTGTAAGACGTGCTTCCTCTGCCTCAAGTCTTTTTATTTCTTTATCAATATCTACGAGCTGTTCGAACGGAATGCAGAATTCTGCTCCCGGTATTATCGCTGAAACAGCATTTTCCTCTATTCCTCTCTTGTCTGACTGGATAATAACCTTATCTGCTTTGGCAAGAGTTTCAAAAAAGGTCTCTGATTCTTTGAATGTTCTTCTGATTGCCTCATCTGCTGCTACGACATATACTGTAGCCTTCTTTGACGGTGGAACATTCATTGATGTCCTTGTATTTCTTATTGCACGAACAGCATCCTTGATAAGCTCGGTATCTGCCTCCTCGGCTGAGAAATCCATTTTATCATCAGCTGTCGGATATTTTGATATCATTATGCTTTCTTCCTCAGGATTCAATGTGCAATAGATTTCCTCTGTTATGAATGGCATAAAAGGATGAAGAAGCTTAAGCGCACAGTTAAGAACCTTTTTAAGTGTCCATAATGCAGCTGCCTTAGTCTTATCCTCCTTGGAATACAGTCTTGGCTTAACCATTTCTATATACCAGTCGCAGAACTCCTCCCATATGAAATCATATACCTTGGAAAGAGCTATGCCGAGCTCGTATTTTTCCATGTTGTCAGTTACATCTTTAATAAGCCTATTTGTCTTGCTGAGTATCCATTTATCGGCAATCGTAAGCTCATCACTGTTAATATCCTTTGGCACATCGGCAGCATCAAGATTCATCATTATAAATCTGGATGCATTCCAAACCTTATTTGCAAAATTACGGCTGGATTCAACTCTCTCCCAATAGAAGCGCATGTCATTTCCGGGCGCATTTCCGGTAAGAAGAGTCATTCTAAGTGCATCCGCGCCATATTTGTCAATAACCTCAAGCGGATCGATACCGTTTCCTAAGGATTTGCTCATTTTTCTTCCCTGTGAATCTCGTACCAGTCCGTGGATCAGAACATGATGGAACGGTGTCTTTCCTGTCTGCTCAAGACCTGAAAATACCATTCTTATAACCCAGAAGAAAATGATATCATAGCCTGTTACAAGCACATCTGTAGGATAGAAGTATTCCATTTCCTTTGTTTTATTCGGCCATCCGAGAGTTGAGAAAGGCCAAAGTGCAGACGAAAACCATGTATCAAGAGTATCCTCCTCCTGTTTAAAATGCGTACATCCGCATTTTTCGCATTTACATGGTGCATCGGTTCCTCTTTTGACTATCATATTATTGCAGTCATCGCAATACCAAGCAGGTATTCTGTGACCCCACCAGAGCTGTCTTGAAATACACCAATCCTTGATATTTTCAAGCCAATGAAGATATGTTTTATCAAATCGCTCCGGAACAAATGTAAGGTTGCCGTCCTTAAGTGTCTTAATTGCTGCCTCAGCCATTTTCTTCATATTGACAAACCACTGCGGCTTGATCATCGGCTCAACTGTGGTATGACATCTGTCATGTGTGCCGACTGCATGGCTGTGAGGTACAACCTTTACAAGAAGGCCAAGCTCCTTAAGCTCATCAACCATGACTTTTCTTGCCTCGTATCTGTCCATTCCGGCATATTTTCCGCCGTTTGAGTTGATCGTGGCATCATCATTTAAAATATTTATTTCTTCAAGATTATGACGTCTTCCAACCTCGAAATCGTTAGGATCATGAGCAGGTGTGATCTTTACGCAGCCTGTTCCGAATTCCATGTCGACATATTCATCTGCAATAACAGGAATCTGTCTGCCTGTAAGCGGAAGCTCAAGCATCTTTCCTACTATATCCTTGTATCTTTCGTCATTCGGATTTACGGCAACAGCTGTATCTCCCAAAAGAGTCTCGGGTCGTGTTGTTGCTATTTCGACAAATTTATTTTTCTCACCTACGATAGGATAATTAATATGCCAGAAGAATCCGTCCTGATCCTCATGCTCTACCTCTGCATCCGAAAGAGAGGTCTGACAAACCGGACACCAGTTGATAATTCTGCTTCCCTTATATATAAGGCCCTTTTCATAAAGGCGTACGAAAACCTCTTCAACTGCGGCACTGCTGCCCTCATCCATTGTGAAGCGTTCTCTTTCCCAATCTGCGGAGGCTCCTAATTTGTGAAGCTGATTTATAATACGGCTTCCGTATTCCTCCTTCCATGCCCATGCATGCTCGAGAAATTTTTCTCTTCCCATTTCATGCTTATCGAGTCCCTGCTCCTTGAGCATATTGGTAACCTTAACCTCTGTAGCTATTGCCGCATGATCGGTTCCCGGCTGCCAAAGTGCTTCATAGCCCTGCATTCTCTTAAATCTGATCAGTGTATCCTGAATAGTATTGTCAAGAGCATGTCCCATATGCAGCTGTCCGGTGACATTAGGTGGTGGCATAATAATTGTAAACGGCTTTTTATCAGGGTTTACCTCTGCATGAAAATATCCCTTATCGAGCCATTTCTGATACAGTCTGTCCTCCAGACCCTTAGGATCATATGTTTTTGCTAATTCTTTACTCATATATTCCTCCCGGACACATATTATTTATAATAAAACTCTCACGATATTGATATCAAAGGATATTTTGCTCCCGATATCATTCTTATTTTTAATCATACGGATTTTATTATATTGTTTATACAATTCTTTGTCAAAAAGTATTTTTACCGTATTGGAAAATTTAAAAAGTCGGAGTATAATCTGATACAGTCATATTTTTCGGGGGATATTTCTATGCAGATGAGCTTTAGTGATTTTGAATATACGCAGCGTCGCAAAACAACAAGACGCGAACTCTTTTTAAATGAAATGTCCACTCTTTTGCCCTGGGAAAAATGGGCTTCTTACGTTAAACCATATTATCCGACCGGCAGCAGAGGCCGTAAGCCTCAGCCTATCGTACGCATGCTCAAAATGTATATGCTGAAGCTTTGGTTCGATCTTTCGGACAGAGCAACTGAGGAAGCCGTTTATGACAGCTACTCAATGAAAAACTTTCTCGAGGTTGATTTTTCCTCGAATGATCAGGTTCCTGACTCTACTACACTATGCAAATTCAGGAGTCTTTTAAAAAAGCATGACATAGAAAACGAGCTGCTTTCGCAGCTCGAAACAATTCTTAAAAATAATAATCTTCAAATCAAAAACGGCATTCTTATAAAACACTGATGCTTATTTTTGTGATGCAGCGGCAAGGAGCTTTTTCAGCTCATCCGTATCAAATGTATATGAGCTTTTGCAAAAGCTGCAGCTCATTTCTATCGGCTCATTATCATCTATCATTTTTTGTAATTCGTCGGCACCGAGGCTTAAAAGCGCCTTTGCCATTTTTTCATATCCGCAATTACATTCAAACCTGACAGGTGTTTTTTCGAAAATCTTTATATCATCTAATCCATCAAGAACTTTTTTACATATATCCTCAGGCATTATGCCATCCTCAAGCATCTGCGTAACTGATGTAATATTTGTCAGATTGGATTCGAGTTTTTCGATAACCTCCTCGGATGTATCAGGCATAAGCTGCAGGATAAAGCCTCCGGCCTGCTTTACATAATTCTCCTTGTCAAGCAACACTCCGAGTCCTACAGATGAAGGAATCTGCTCGCTTGATGTAAAATAATATGTCAGATCCTCCGCTATTTCTCCGCTTACAAGCTCGACCTGTCCGGTATACGGCTCCTTAAGGCCCAGATCTCTTATAACGGTAAGATAACCCTTGCCTACTGCGCTGCTTACATCAAGCTTACCGTTTGGCTTCGCATGTATGAGTACATTCGGCTCATTTACATATCCCTTGACATTTCCCTTTGAATCTGCCGTAACCGTGATTCCGCCTATCGGTCCGTCACCCTTTATGATAATAGTCATGATATCATTATCACCCTTCATCATAGGTCCCATCATAGCACCGGCACTAAGCAGTCTTCCAAGTGCCGCAGTTGCTGCGGGACTTGTATTATGGATTTTTCTTGCTTTTTCTACCATATCTTTTGTTGTTACCGCAAAGACCCTTACCGTATCGTCTGCCGCCGCTGCTCTTACCATATAATCCATATTTTTGTATCTCCTCTTTATTTTCCGTTTTCCATTGCAACAACAACGATTCTGTCGCTGTTTGAATCTGCCTTCTTATGGCTGTAGCCATCATATGCATCCAAAAATATCAAGCCCGACTCCCGTACAGCCCTTTTTATTTCCTCGAACTCATATCCCCTTTGAATATGATTTTCCTCGTATTTTTTATACAGACCTGTTCCTGTCGGTAAAAAGAGAGTCAGCTGATATTCATTTAAGGCTTCATCCTCATCATAAAAATTTTCCCAGATAAAGCTTCCGTCCTCCCTGTTTTCCGCAATAGAAGCATCTCCGATATTTTGATATTTCTTCTTTGTATTAAAATCAAAAATGAAAATCCCCTTCGGATCAAGATAATTATTAACAAGTCCGAAGACACCTTCAAGCTCATTTATATCTGTAATATAATTTATACAGTCACAGGTGCTGACAATAGCTCTCATTGTTCCGTAAAGCTCGAAATCTCTCATATCCTGATTCAGATAAAGGATATCCTTTTTTGAGACATCTCTTTTTTGAATTGCCTGCTGGAGCATTTCCTGTGAACCGTCAACTCCGGTCATATCATAGCCCTTGCCAGACAAAAGCTCTGTAAGCCTTCCCGTTCCGCATCCGAGATCTAATACCAGACCGTTTTCTATATTATGTGCTTTTAATAGCTCTTCAATAAAATCTGACCACTTTTCATAATCAATATCGTCCATGAATTCATCGTAGACCGATGCAAGTGCTGAATATTCTTCCATTCTATTTGCTTTCTATAAATCTTTTTCCAAATCTTTTTGTATCATCCAACGGATCATATCCGTCCTCTTCAAGATAATTTCTAAGCTTCTGCATTCTGAAATCAAGTGCCGCACTTTCATTCGCACACTCCAGAAGCTCTCTTGAAATTATCTCCTCCTGCTCAGGCGTTCTCTTCTTTTTATATCTCAGCTTATGCTCGAGGCTTGCCCAAAAATCCATTGCTATAGTTCTTAGCTGAACCTCAACCTTCATCCTTCTTGTTTCATTTTTCAGAAATATAGGGACTTCCACTATAAGATGCAGACTTCTGTAGCCGTTAGGCTTTGGATTTTTTATGTAATCCTTTCTCTTTATCAGCTTAATGTCATCCTGTCTTAGAAAGCTTTCCTCCAATACATATATATCTACAGGAAATGAACAAATGACTCTGACACCTGCAATATCATTTATATTTTTCTCTATGTCCTCTATATTAAACGGAATGTTTTTGTCCCGTATCTTTCTTGTTAATGAATCTATTGATTTAAGTCTCGATTTGATGCTTTCAATCGGGTTTCTGTCATATTCAAGAGAGAGCTGTTCGTTTAAGACCTTAAATTTGGTTTCTATTTCCATTATTGCACAGCTGTATCTCGAAAACATCTCCTCGATTGGCATTGCATTAAACTTTGCAAAGTCAAGCATCTCATCAGACAATATTTTTTTTCTTAAAATTTCAATCTGATTTGAATCCAATGAAATCGGAAGCTTACTTATATCATCCAAATTTTATTCCTCCGTGCTTTGCACCTATGTGGTTTACAAATCATCAGCATTCTGCTCGTTTTTAATGAATCTATACTAATGCCGCGCCTGTATCATCATATCACAATATGCTCACATAAAGTATAAACTTTTAGTGAAGTGATATTAAGCATAGGGTGTCTTACAAAAAACATATTATCAAGGCATACATAGGTATTATTACACAACAAAATTCAGCGGCTTTTGCATGAATTGATATGCCTGACCATACAAAAGCCGCTGTTATTTATATATTACTCAAGCTGAAATCATTTATTCCCGGCCATTCTTTATATCCTCTGCCGTCAGCTCGCCGTTTTTCACACTGATCCTTATGGTATCTCCTTCGTCTACATTACCTGAAAGAATAAGCTTGGCAGAAAGTGTCTCTACATGCTTCTGCAAATATCTTCTTATAGGTCTTGCTCCGAATACCGGATCATAACCCTCATCGATAATCTTATCTCTTGCCTCATCGGTCAGCTCAATATTAAGCTCCCTGTCTGCCAGACGTTTATTAAGTCCCTTTACAAGAAGATTTACAATATTTCCTATATTGTCCTTTGTAAGCGGCTTAAACATGATTATCTCATCAAGCCTGTTCAAAAATTCAGGTCTGAAATGCCCTCTTAATTCATTTTGAACCATATTTCTTGCATTTTCCGAAATCTCTCCGTTTGCCTCAATACCGTCAAGCAGATATTGTGATCCAAGGTTAGATGTCATTATAAGTATGGTATTTTTAAAATCAACTGTTCTTCCCTGTGAATCAGTGATACGGCCGTCATCGAGAACCTGCAGCAATACATTGAATACATCCGGATGAGCCTTCTCTATCTCATCGAAAAGAACCACAGAATAAGGCTTTCTTCTGACTGCCTCTGTCAGCTGTCCGCCCTCCTCATATCCGACATATCCTGGAGGAGCTCCTATCAAACGAGATACTGAATATTTCTCCATATATTCACTCATATCTATACGTACCATATTGTTCTCGTCATCAAACAGACTTTGTGCAAGCGTCTTTGCAAGCTCTGTCTTGCCGACACCCGTAGGTCCAAGGAACAGGAATGAACCAATCGGCTTTCCAGGATCCTTTATTCCTGCCTTTGAACGGATGATTGCATCTGAAACCTTGGTAACGGCTTCATTTTGTCCGATTACTCTTTCGTGAAGCTGATCCTCAAGAGACAGTATTTTTTCTCTTTCTCCTTCTGTAAGCTTCGCAACAGGTATACCGGTCCATTTTGATACAATAGATGCGATCTCATCCTCCTCAACGCTTTCATGTACAAGAGAAAGGTCCTTATTTTTAACGATCTCCTCCTCTTCCTCAAGCTGCTTCTGAAGCTTTGGAAGCTCTCCGTACTGAAGCTCTGCTGCTTTATTCAGATCATAATGCTGCTGTGCATTTTGTATCTGCTTATTTACCTCCTCTATCTGCTCTCTTAATTTAGACAGCTTCTCGACAGAGTTCTTTTCATTTTCCCATTTTGCTTTTTTGCTGTTGAATTCATCCTTAAGCTCAGCAAGCTCCTTTTGAAGAGTCTCAAGTCGTTCGGCACTCAGTCGGTCTGTTTCCTTCTTGAGTGCGGCTTCCTCTATCTCCATCTGCATTATCTTTCTGTTGAGCTCATCAAGCTCTGTAGGCATAGAATCCATTTCGGTCTTTATAAGTGCGCATGCCTCATCAACAAGATCGATTGCCTTATCAGGCAAAAACCTGTCTGAAATATATCTGTCCGAAAGCGTAGCTGCCGCTACAAGCGCTCCGTCTGTGATCTTTACGCCATGGAATACCTCGTATCTTTCCTTAAGGCCACGCAGAATGGATATCGTGTCCTCAACCGTCGGCTCATCGACATGGACAGGCTGAAAACGTCTTTCAAGTGCCGGATCCTTTTCGATATATTGACGATATTCATCAAGCGTAGTTGCACCGATACAATGAAGCTCACCTCTTGCAAGCATAGGCTTCAACATATTTCCGGCATCCATTGCACCCTCTGTCTTTCCTGCACCTACTATCAAATGAAGCTCATCAATGAAAAGAATTATCCTTCCGTCACTCTTTTTTACTTCCTCGAGTACAGCCTTAAGTCTCTCCTCGAATTCACCTCTGTATTTTGCACCCGCTACAAGTGCGCCCATATCAAGTGAAAAGATCGTCTTGTCCTTAAGCGTATCCGGAACATCGCCTCTTACTATTCTCTGTGCAAGTCCCTCGACTACGGCGGTTTTGCCGACACCCGGCTCACCTATCAAAACAGGATTGTTTTTTGTCTTTCTTGACAATATCCTTACGACATTTCTTATTTCGCTGTCTCTGCCGATAACAGGATCGAGCTTTTGGTCTCTTGCCTTATCAACAAGATCGGTTCCGTATTTATTTAATGTATCATATGTACTTTCCGGATTATCCGTTGTAACCCTCTGATTTCCTCTCACACTGCTTAGTGCCTTCAGAAATCTTTCTCTTGTGATTCCGAACTCCTTAAAAAGAGCTTTCATTTCAGATGACGGATTCGAAAGCATTGACAAAAACAGATGCTCTACCGATACATATTCATCACCCATTGCCTTGGCTTCACCCTCAGCCTCAACAAGTGCCTTGTTCAGATACTGACCGACATATGGCTTACCGCCGGAAACCTTAGGTCTTTTTGATAAGAGCTGTTCTACACTGTTTTTGAAATATTGTGTATCTATCTCCATCTTTTCGATCATTTTTAAAATAAGGCTCTCATCCTGATTAAGAAGTATATATAACAGATGCTCCTCTTCTATTTCCTGATGGCCGAAATCATAAGCACATTTTTCAAGCTCCTGAACGGCCTGTATTGATTTTTGAGTAAATTTACTTATGTTCATATATGTCACCTCCCACAAAAGGATTTATTAATCTTTTTCCCTAAGATGACTGCATTATAGCATCTTTGTCAGCACTCGTCAATAGCGAGTGCTAAATTATTTGAATATTCTTTAAATTCTCCGATAATTATTATCTCTTCCGGTTTTTCTCATGTTTGAGGATTGCATAAGCGCAATACGCGCAGCAATCCGGTATCTATTTTAAATGCTATTTTGCCGCCCTTCCTCAATTTGGTATTCCAATATAACCTTATCATATTTGTAGGTATCGGGCGTCATACATGAAATAATCACACGGGTTTCATTTTCCTCAAAATACTTAGACGAAAATACACTTAAGGGTTTGGAATGATTTTCCCTCCTGTCCTGAAAGCAATGATAATTTCCCTCCTCAAAGACCTCAATAGATTCCGAGCTGTCATGCAAAACCTCCAAAAACATATACGAATCAGAATATTTTCCTTCTTTATATCTGCATACTATTCCGTGAGGAAATGATGCCTGAAGCTTCAGCTTTCTTGCCTTTTCAAAAAGAAGACTCAGATTTTTTTCATATACCTGTGCCTTCATCTCAAATTCACACGGCATAGTAATCACATAACGTTTGAAAATAAAGCGGCTGTAATGCCCCTTACGTCCTTTAAAAGCCTTTTGACTGTTGATCTGCTGCAAATTGCGGTCGATCGAGCTTATGTTTGTCTCGATCTTTTTGATCTTATCCGTTGCGATTTTCTTTCCTGCTCTCAAAAGCCTTTCGAACTCGAGCTGTCCCTCTTCATTTACATAATTCTTCAGCTCCTTCAGGCTTATCCCAAGCTCAACGCACAGAATTATCGTATCCAGGATCATTAGCTGCTCTAAGGAATAATAACGATAACCTGTTTCCGGGTTTATATATGCCGGAATCAAAACACCAAGCCTTTCATAATAGCGCAGTGACTGGACATTTATATTTCTCGCCCTTGCGACCTCTCCTATTGACAATAAATTTTCCATGCTTCCCTCCTTGCTTCAAAACAGAAAACAACCTATTGACTCTATTATAATCATATAGTTTATCCTGTCTATCGAAAACAAAGGAGGTTAATAAATGAATACCAAAGAATCAAATCCGTTGTCTACGGCCCCTATAGGATCTTTAATGCTGAAATATGCTATTCCAAGTGTTATCTCACTGCTTGTAAATGCATTATATAACATTGTAGACCAGATATTCATCGGATGGGGCGTAGGCACTATCGGAAACAGTGCCACAAACGTGGTTTTCCCTCTTACACTCGTAATTACCGCTCTTTCGCTGCTTTTAGGTGACGGCGGTGCTGCTTATCTTAGCCTTGAGCTGGGACGCGGCAATAAAAAGAAGGCCGAAAACGGAATAAACAACACACTGATATGGCTTATTATCGTAGGAATAATAATGTTCGTTGTCTGTGCCGTTTTTCTTGAGCCGTTTACTAAGATTCTGGGAGCGACTACCGATAATCAAAGCTATGCTCTTGCATACGGACATATTGTAGTTATCGGTTTTCCGTTTGTTGTAATAGGCTCCGGTCTGTGCTCGGTAATTCGCTCTGACGGATCTCCGCAGCTTACAATGATAAGCATGATCGTCGGCTGTCTTACAAATGTTGTGTTGGATGCCGTATTTGTGCTTGTTTTTGGCCTTGGCATCGAGGGTGCTGCCATTGCTACCGTGATCGGACAAATTTTAAGCTTTTTGATCTGTATTTTTTATCTTCCGAAATTCAAAACAATAAAAGTATCCTTAAAGCACGCACGGCCTTCATTTAAAATGCTTTCAACTATCGCAAGCCTTGGAGTTTCAAGCTTTATATCACAGTTTGCCGTTGCAGTCGTTATGGCTGTTATGAACTACTATCTCGTTCATTGTGGCTCTCTTACGGAATACGGCCCTGATATTCCGCTGGCTGCCTTTGGCATCGTGATGAAATTTAATACAATCCTTATTTCCATTGTTACGGGAATAGGAACGGGCGCACAGCCTATTGTCGGCTACAATTACGGAGCCGGAGATTATAAAAGAGTTAAGCAGACCTTTTCTCTTGCAGTAAAATTCGCCACGCTTGTAGCTGTTATCTGCTTTATACTGTTCCAGGCCTTCCCGTCTCAGCTGACATTATTATTCGGAGATCAGGGAGAACTGTACAGGACATTTTCTATTATCTCCTTCCGTATATTTAACCTATTGTGCTTTTTAAACGGTTTCCAGATAGTATCCGCAATTTTCTTCCAGTCCATCGGAAAGCCTTTGACATCCGGAATCATTTCCTTCAGCAGACAGATTATATTTTTGATCCCGGCAGTTGTTATATTGTGTAATCTTCTTGGCTTGAAGGGCGTATTGTGGGCAGGTCCCGTAGCAGATGCTCTCGCATTTACGCTTTCCCTGATCCTGATAGTCCTGGAAATCAAAAAGATAAACAAAGCCATGAATAATTTAAAGAAAGAAGAGGAAGCATCATGAAAAAAATAATCACAATCGGAAGAGAGCTTGGAAGCGGCGGACGTACTATAGGCAAAATGCTTGCAAACCGCCTCGGAATTTCATATTACGACAGAGAGCTTATCGATGAGGCCTCAAAAAACTCCGGCCTTTCAAAGCGCTTTATCGAATCCAACGAGCAAAGCATCACAAGCAGTCTTCTCTACAACATTGCAATGGGCACAAGCTATGGCTACGGAATTTTGCAAAGCGCCAATCAGCAGACCCTTCCCCTTTCCGAGCAGATCTACATTGCTCAAAAGGAGGTTATAACAAAATTTGCAAATAAAGGCCGATGCGTTATTGTAGGTCGCTGTGCCGATCAAATCCTGTCAGAGCGCAACGATGTCCTTAAGGTATTTATATATTCCGATACGGAAAGCAGAATCAACAGAGCCGTAAAGGAATATGGTATGACAAAGGAAGGTGCTGCAAAGGATATCAAGCTTTCCGATAAGGCAAGAGCTCAGCATTATTACAAATTCACGGAAAAAACCTGGGGTGAGCGTCAAAATTATGATCTAATGCTCAACAGCGTGGCTCTCGGCTTTGACAGCTGTGTAAATATCATCTGCAAGGCATTAGAAGACAGCCAGTGATCCCGTGATCTGCTTGTCTGATTTTGATATCAACATTATATATACCTCAGCTTATCGGAAATCGCTGTATTTGTCCGATTTATATATTCTTGACACGATTTTTAGCAATTTTTATATATTTTTTCTTTAAAAAAACAAATCAAAATATTTACAAATTAGGCTAATATATTTAAAATACAAGGTAACAAAACGTAACAAATATACGTAACAAGTCAACAGGTGCAACGTAACAACTAAACGTAACAAGTAAACGTAACAACTTGTAACAAAGTATATTAAAAATTAAAAAAGGAATTGAGGTGTAAACTATGTTTGACAAAACAAAGGTAAAGCTCGGAATCGCTCCTATCGCATGGACAAATGATGACATGCCGGATCTCGGAAGCGAAAACACATTTGAGCAATGTGTAAGTGAAATGGCATTAGCCGGTTTCACAGGCTCTGAGGTAGGAAACAAGTATCCAAAGGATACAGCAGTACTTAAAAAAGCTCTTGAGCTTCGCGGTGTAGAAATCTGCAACCAGTGGTTTTCGGCATTTCTTATCACAAAGCCGTTTGAAGAGGTAGAGAAGGACTTCCGTGCACAGCTTGCATATCTTAAGGAAATGGGTGCAAAGGTAATAGGTGCTTCGGAGCAGAGCCACAGTGTTCAGGGAATGCTTGATACTCCTATCTTCGGCCACAAATATGTTATGAACGATGAAGAGTGGAAAACCTTCTGTGACGGAATGAATCGTCTCGGAAAAATTTCAAAAGAGGAATACGGAATTGCTCTTACCTTCCATCATCATATGGGAACCGTAGTTCAGACTGCCGAAGAGGTAGACAGAATGATGGAAAATACAGATCCTGAATATGTAAGCCTTCTGTTTGATACAGGACATTTTGCATATTGCGGTGAGGATCCTTTGGCTATGGTTAAGAAATATGCTTCAAGAATCAAGCATGTTCATCTTAAGGATATCCGCCAGGATGTTGTTGATAAGGTAAAGGCTGAAAACTTAAGCTTCCTTGATGGTGTAAGAATGGGAACATTTACAGTCCCGGGAGACGGTGTTATCGACTTCGATCCTATCTTCAAGGTACTTGAGGAATCAGGCTATACAGGATATATGGTAGTTGAGGCTGAGCAGGATCCTGCAAAGGCTAACCCGCTTGAATATGCAAAGAAGGCAAGAGCATTCATTGCAGAAAAGACAGGCTTATAAAAATCAAATATTGAATTAAAAAAAATAAAAAGGAGAACGAAGTAACTATGGTAAACGTAGGAATTATCGGAGCCGGAAGAATCGGAAAGGTACATGTGGAAAGCATATGCACACAGGTACCTAACGCAAAGGTAAAAATGCTTGCTGATCCATTTATGAACGATGCTACTGAAAAATGGGCAAAGGACATGGGTGTTGAGGCTGTAACAAAGGATTACAAGGAAATCCTTGCCAATCCTGAAATCGATGCGGTGCTTATCTGCTCATCAACAGATACACACTCACCTATTTCCGTTGAAGCAATCAAGGCCGGAAAGCATGTATTCTGTGAAAAGCCGATCGATCATGATGTTGCAAAGATCAAAGAGGTTATCGAAGCTCTTAAGGGAAGCAATGTTAAATATCAGGTTGGATTTAACAGACGATTCGATCACAACTTTGAGGCAGTTCAGAAGGCTGTTGCGGAAGGAAAGATCGGTGATCCGCACATCATCAAGATCACATCAAGAGACCCTGAACCGCCATGTGCCGATTATGTAAAGGTATCGGGAGGAATCTTCCTTGATATGACTATTCATGATTTTGATATGGTACGCTTCCTTGCAGGCTGCGATGCCACAGAGGTTTATGTTGAAGCAGCTGTTCTTGTTGATCCGGCAATCGGTGAGGCAGGCGATGTTGATACAGCAGTTATCACATTGAAGATGGAAAACGGAGCAATCGCAGTCATCGACAACTCAAGAAAGGCTGTTTACGGATACGATCAGAGAGCTGAGGTATTCGGATCTAAGGGTATGGTAGCCGTTACAAACGATTCTACATCATCTGCTGTTATCAGCAATGTAGACGGAGTAACAGGTGAGAAACCACTTTATTTCTTCCTTGAACGTTACATGGCAGCTTATGCAAAAGAAATCAAATGCTTCATCGAAGCAATTGAAAAAGATACTGATACACCACTTGGTGTTATGGATGGACTCGCACCGGTATTAATGGGACTCGCAGCAAAGAAATCACTTGAAGAACATCGTCCGGTTAAAATATCCGAAATCACGGTCTAAACATAATTTTTTCAGGGGTCTGTGATTTTCTAAATCCACAGACCTCCTTTTTAATATCAGGAGAGGGTTTATGAAAAATAACAAAACAAATTTAGAAAACGGTAGACTATCGTGGGGAGTTCGCCTGTCATATGCAGGTGGTGACGTTGCTTGTAATGTCGTTTTTGGTATGGTAGGAACTCTTCTAACACTTTTTTATACAGATTATGTCGGAATAAATGCCGCCGTTGTCGGTTTGATCATGCTTGTATCCAGAATATTTGATGGATTTTCAGATATGATTATGGGTATCATCGTAGAGAAAACCAATTCAAAATGGGGAAAATCAAGACCTTGGATCCTTTGGATGAGTGTACCTTATGCACTGTCGGCAATTTTACTGTTTACAGTACCTAATACACCGGGAATGGTTCAGGCAATATATATATTTGTAACCTATAACTTCTGTACAACCGTATGTTATACAGCTATCAACCTTCCATACGGAAGCCTTTCGGCAATGATGACACGTATATCCTCTGAAAGAGATATGCTCAGCGTAGTCAGAATGGGTCTTTCTCCTTTAGGAAAAATCATTGCCGTTACTTGTACAACTCCGTTAGTTAAATTATTCGGAGACGATCAGGCTGCATGGATAAAAACAATGGCTATATGGGCAGTAATAGCACTTATACTTCTTGTTATCTGCTTTATAAACTGTAAAGAAACCGTAGTCATCGCAGGTAAGGAAAAAGCAGACACTGTACCGATCAAAACAGGTCTTAAGTTTCTTGTAACCAACAAATACTTCTGGGCTGTGCTTCTTCTTTGGATGTTCCAGAGTGTTTCCTTCAGCGTATCGGGAACTATTCTTCCTTATTATTGCAAATATATCTTTAATAACGATACATGGCTTTACAGCGCATTGTATCTTACAGAGATCCTTACACTCGTAGTCTTCATCTTTTTATGTGCACCGCTCATCAGAAAGCACGGAAAAAGAAATATTGCTCTTGCAGGAAGTATCATCGCACTTGCAGGACAGCTTCTTTTCTTCCTGAATCCTTACAGCGTTCCGTGGATGTTTATGAGCTGCGTGGCAAGATCTATCGGACTTGCTCCTCTTAATGCGGTTGTATTCGGTATGATCGGTGACGTTGTAGAATACGGTCAGTGGAAAACACATGTACGTCAGGAAAGTCTTATTTTTGCAGGTGGTTCTATAGGTACTAAGGTAGGTGCCGGAGTCGCTTCTGCAGCAATGACAGGACTGCTTTCATTATCGGGCTATTTAAGTACAACAACAGGTGTTGCCACACAGCCTGACAGTGCACTTAGTATGATCATTAATATCTATAAATTCGGACCTCTCATCGTTGCAGCCGGTGTATTGATCGTATTGCTCTTCTACAAGCTTGATAAATACTATGACAAAATAATGAACGAGCTTATGGACAGAGAAGCAAGAGGCGAATTATAATAAGAATCTTATAAAAGACTTTTATCTAATAAAAATCAATAGTCAGATGGGTCTGTCGCATTAAATGCATAATGCGATAGACCTGTTTTTTTGTTTTATGTTTTATGTAGACTTAAAAATCAGATTGCTCTAAAATACAATCAAAAGCTACAGGAGATTATATTATGCATAAAACAAATCACAAAATCGGCATCAGCTCATTTACCTTTCCGTTTGCCTGCGGTGTTCATCCCTCACAAAGGCCAAAAGAGCCGTTTGATCCCATGGATATAGTATTAAAGTCAAAGGAGCTTGGCGCAGACTGCGTACAGTACGGCGACAACATGCCTCTTGAAAATTATTCGGATGACTATCTTAAATCGCTTGGCCAAAGGGCAGCCATGCTTGGTATAACTCTCGAAATGGGAATGCGCGAGGCACGTCCCGAAAGAATTTTAAGATATATAGCTATTGCAAAGCTTACAGGTGCTAAGCTGATAAGATGCATACTTGACGGTGTAAACGGCTCATATGAGCCAAGTGTGGATGAGGCTTGTGATTCTATACAAAAGATACTCCCGTCGCTTATCGAAAATGACATTATATTGGGAATAGAGAATCACGACAGACTGCCTGCCGATGATTATGCACGTATTGCCGGGCGCATTGATGATCCTCATGTCGGTCTTGTTGTCGATACAACAAACTCTCTTTCCACAGAAGAGCCTACCATCGAGGTTCTTGAAAAAATGGCGCCCTACTGTGTCTGCCTCCATGTAAAAGACTACAAAATACACAGAGCAAATTCCGGCATGGGGCTTATAATAGTCGGTGAATGTCCCGGAAAGGGAAGGCAGGATATTTCGCTTGCCTTTGATACAGCAAAAAGGCTCTCAAAAAGAGATTTCAATCTGATCCTTGAATCCTGGATGGAGCCCTGTGCTACCCTTGAGGAATCCTTAAAGCAGGAAAATGAGTGGGCTCAATCCGGAGTAAAATATCTCAAGGCTATTGTTTCAAAATAGAATTTTCAATATCCTTATCCTTTTCTCAGAATAATACTTATTTTTATAAAGCAATGGGGTGTCGCATTAAATGCATAATGCGACGCCCCTTGTTACCTTTTCATAAATTATTTACAGATTATTTTATCCTACAATCTCTATATACTCTCCTACTACTGCCGGTATTGTAATCTTTGCTCCCATTACACTTTTGTAGGTGATTGTACTGAAATTATAGCCCCAAACAGTAACAATATCGTCCTCTAAAACATTAGATGTCATACGGTCTGCTGCATAATCATAAAGCTTAACATAAATTGTATCTTCATATCCTCCCCAGGATGTAGGTGTGATATTTATTCGATATGTCATACCTCCGTCATCGCCATTCATGACCTGAACTACCTTTCCCGTATATACCGCATGCTCAAGATTATAAGAGTCGGGATCTCTTGCTATCTGGTCATATGAATATGACTGACAGGAAGCCTTAAATATTGTTTCCTTTTCCTCATCACTCAATTCATATTCCTCTGATTCGACAACCTCGCCGCAAACAGTACAGGTCTTTGTTCTTTTTCCGGGAAGATTCCATTGAGCCTCCTCCGTAACTACCCAATCTCCCGGTGTATGATCCTTTTTATCGATTTTTTGCGTTACATTTTCACCGCAGACAGTACATTTTCCTGTCTCCTCACCCTCACTGCTGCATGTTGCTTCCTTTGTAACCTTCCATTCTTCTACCTTGTGTCCCGCCGGATCTCCCTGCGTTTCTTTGCATCTGGAGCAGGTCTTGGGCTCTGTACAGGTTGCATCCTCCCACTTGTGTCCTAAAGCCTTTCCTTCGGTTTCTCCGCATACTGTACAGGTCTTTTGCTCTGTACAGGTTGCATCCTTCCACTTGTGTCCTAAAGCCTCACCTTCCGTTTTTCCGCACAATGTGCAGGTCTTAGGCTCCGTACAGGTTGCATCCTCCCATTCATGATCACAGCAGCCTGTAAGCAGCATTGCACTCATAAAAGCTGCCACTCCCAATACAATTATCCTCTTTTTCATATTGTCCTCCCTTAAAATTGTTTTTCTCTTTTCGCATTTTTATTTTTATTTTGCATATTGTATTGCCTTATAATCTCGGTAATGAAGCGATCCAGGGCATTTGCCGCCTCCAATGACAGTCCGCCTGAAATCCCGTCATTTATCTTTATTCCGAGCAGATAATCGGTACTTGTATTTAATACCTCGGCTATTTCCTTCAATCTTTTTAATTTCGGCTCTATCTCACCGGATTCATATTTTCCGATGCTGACCCTTGATATCATCAGCCTTTCAGCCAATGCTTCCTGTGTAAATCCTGCCTGAATTCTGGCACTTCTGATTCTTTCACCTAAGCTTCTTCTCATTTCATCATTTTTCTTTTCCATTTTATAATCATAAATCATCACATCCTCCATTAACACATAGTGCTGCTTTTAAAAAAGAAACTGCCGCTTTTCATTTTTTAGATTAATGTAAGAATATAATTTCGTATAAAAAAAAGGTCGCCGACACGGCGACATTTCGCGCATCAACGACCTGTTAAATTTCTTATGTAT